>NZ_LR134338.1:4595000-4895000 GCF_900637055.1 Brevibacillus brevis | reverse complement strand
TAAAGTTGATGACGATGTAGATGGTACCGCCTACGGCAATGGATCGACCAGCCTTGATCAGACGGCCCACTGAAAATTCCAGTCCGAGGTAAAACAACAGGAAGAGTACGCCAATTCTGCCCATAAATTCGATGAGCGGGGCGCTTTCAATAAAGCGGAGATCAAACAATCCGATGTCGGGAGCGTGTGGACCCACGATCATCCCGACGAGAATGTAGAAGGGTACGATGGAGAATTTTAACTTCATAGAGAGGAACCCCGCAATTGCTATGAGTGCGAGGGCAAGACCAACTTCAAAAACGATGTGCTCCAATATCACTCACCTCCGTTGCTGAGAATAGTCTTGAGAGCCTTCACCTGCTTCCGTTCACCTGCAACGACCAACGTAGATCCTGTACAAAGGACATACTCGGGGCCGGGATTAATCGTTTGTTTATGGTCTTTTTCAATAACAGCGATGATGGTAGCGCCTGTTTCTTGACGAATGTTGAGTTCCCCAATCGTCTTGCCGATGGCAGGAGCGTTCGATTCAATCTTGTACCATTCAATCATGAGTTTGTCTAACGCAACCTCGACTGTTTCCAGTGCAGATGGTTTGTACGTCAAGCCGCCTACGATGGCAGCAATTTGTCTCGCCTCATCGTCGTCAAGGGTAACCATGGAGATTGTTTCGTCCATATCATCACGGTCAAAGTGATACATTTCCCGGCGACCGTCATCGTGAATGACAATAACCAGCTTGTCGCCACTTCTGGTTTCGACCTGGTACTTCCTGCCGATTCCTGGCAAATCGGATTCTCTAATAGAGAACATGTAAGATCCTCCTTCGCGAAAAAACACTGTATTGGCATAGATAGCTCTCTTTTTTCCCAGTGAGCAACAAGTCGTCAATAATTATTTGGAATTATATCCATTCCGGTGATATTTTAGTAATAATCCCCCCTGTGTGCGGATTATTGTCGACATTCATACCTATATCCACTATTATACACGAAATGACGTCATTTTTCTTTAAAATGAAACATTTTTATTAAAAAATGACACACTTATAAACATATAGGCATATTAACTTTCCTCTAAAATGAGGTCGCTCCTCCATGAGTGGGCTTCGATAGAGGTTATTTTAAGGATGATGAAACATGGCGAACAAACAGTATCGATTAACAGAAGCGGAATGGATCTTTATTCAAGACATGCGGTCCATGGATATGGATGAGCTATTGGACATCGTGATCGCATTGCGCAATGAGGTAAGGGAGCTGGAGAAAAAGGCGGAGCTGATCAAAGAGCGCGAGAAAGAGGGCTGGCAGGAGGAGTATCAGGCAGCACAGAAGCGAATTAATCATCTGCGCCAATTTGAGGTTGAGCTACGCAAGACATGGCCAAATGACTAAAGAAAAAAGAGGTTCTCTCTCAATAGGAGAACCTCTTTTTTATAGGGACTAGGCCATGATCGGTTTTGCTTCTGACTCGTTGTCCGACTCGATGGCGGTTTCATCTGTTTGCTCGACACGTCCCGGATGGAACTCATTTTCATGCTTGGCTATAACCACGGCAGCTACGCCATTTCCAATCAGATTCGTGATGGCGCGCGCTTCAGACATGAAACGGTCAACGCCAAGGAGCAGTGCGATGCCTTCGACCGGGATGACAGGGAAGGCTGCCAAGGTAGCGGCGAGTGTAATGAAACCGGAACCTGTGACACCAGCAGCCCCTTTTGACGTAATCATCAGGATTCCTAAAAGGGTGACCTGTTCCCAGAAGCTGAGCTCGATGCCATATGCCTGGGCGATAAAAATGGCAGCCATAGATAAATAGATGGAGGTGCCATCCAGGTTAAACGAGTAGCCCGTCGGTACGACCAGACCGACAACGGATTTGGAGCAGCCGTACTTCTCCAGCCGATCCATCATTCTCGGAAGAGCAGACTCTGAGGAGGAGGTCCCGAGCACGAGCAGGATTTCCTCCCGAATGTATTTGATAAACGAGAAGATATTGAATTTGTAGTAGCGCGCGATCCCGCCCAGTATGAGAATAATGAACAAAAACATCGTGATGTAGACAGCTGTCATCAAAAGGCCCAGTCTGGTCAGCGAGCCAATGCCGAATTTGCCAATCGTGTACGCCATCGCGCCAAATGCAGCCAATGGAGAAACCTTCATGATCATGTTGACGACACCAAAAAATCCGTGTGCCAGCTTGTCAAACAGCTTGATGACAGGCTGAGACGCTTGCCCCATGGCAGCGAGTGAGAGACCAAACAGGACAGCGAAGAACAGAATAGGCAACAGCTCGCCTTTTGCCATCGCCCCGACGACATTTTCCGGAATGATCCCCGTAATAAAATCAATAAAACCGTTGTTACTCGAAGCAGCAGCCTCCGTGTACTTGGAGACGTCCCCACTGGTCAGTCCCGTTTTGTCAAAGCCTACCCCAGGCTTGATCAGGTTGACCACGAGCAGTCCGATTGCCAATGCGATTGTGGTAACGATTTCAAAATAGAGCAGCGCTTTGCCGCCGATCTTACCGACCTTTTTCATGTCTCCCATACTGGCGATTCCATTCACTACGGTGAAGAAGACAATCGGTGGAATGACCATTTTGATCAGTTTGACAAAAATATCGGCCAACACCTTCAGCTCTGCGCCAAATTTGGGTGCAAAATGACCAACTAGGATACCGAGAATAATGGCAATAACGACCTGTACGGTCAGATTTTTAAAGTTGATCCGCATCGAATCCACTCCTCCTTCATGTTTTGAAAGCGCTTTATCCTTCTCTTTCGCATTGTATAAATTGTGTAAAAAATTGAAAATGATACGGTCATATTGGTTGTTTTGGTCCTTTTGGTCATAGAAATCCCCTCAAATTGGAAAGGAAAAAATCAATTATTGACATACTCTCGACACGAACGATAGGTAAAGTAAGAAATGTACATAGTGACACGAAAGAAATAGACAACCGGGAGAATGGAGGATTTTCTATGTTCAAGAAGCAATATCTGGCGATTGCCTCAGCGTTGATTCTGACTACCACACTTATTCCGACGAGCTCTCAAGCAGCGACTGGAACGAAGAATCTGCAAGCTAAGTACAACAACATTAAAGTAATTTATAACGGCGCAGCTGTTCCAACTACAATCGAACCATTTATCGTAAACGGAACCACGTACATCCCGCTGCGTATGATGGCGGACGTGTTCAGCAAGGATGTAGCATGGGATGGCACGAAGTACACCATTACGGTAAAAGACAAGCCGAACTCCCAGCACGCATCAGAGTTGGCTGCACGTGATGCTCAAATCAGAACCTTGCAAGGAACAATTGACAGCCTGAACAAACAGATTACTGATTTGAAAAACAGCAAGAGCAGCAGAGATGATGACGATGATGTCCAAGATGATCTGGACGACCTGGAAGATCAACTGGACAGCGATTACGATGACTACGAAGATATCGAGTGGAAGTTCACGCTGAGTGGCGACGAAGATGATATCGATGTAGAAATCGCGGTCGACAAGGATGAATTTGAAGACGAGTACGACGCTATGGATGATTCCGATTTCGAGGATCTCGTTGAAAAAGTAGTAGAAGATATTTGGGATGAGTTCGAAGACGCTGACATTGAAGGTGAAATCGTAGACAGCAGCGATGACGACGATGAGCTGTGGGATTTCTCCGCGGATGCTAGCGATGAAGAAATCACTTTCGACGGTAGCGTTATCAACTAAATACCACTCAAAGTGGGGACGTTTCTCACAAAAAAAGCCTTGCTCCTTTACATGGGATGCAAGGCTTTTTTCCTATTTTCCAAAAACATCAAAGGCAAATTTTAATACAAGGCTGTAAACTGATAGAATAGAAGTACGTAGAGTATAGAGGGAACCATGCGAGAATTCGCGAATAGGAATGATTATATGTCTGTAAATCAGGTAGGGAAGATATGAAAAGCATTTTGTTGGTAGAAGATGAACTGGTGATATCGCGCGTGCTGAAGGCTTACTTGCAAAAGGCAGGGTATGAGGTCTGGCAAGCGAATGACGGGATCGAGGCCATGCAGCTTTTTGATGAGAAAAAGCCGGATTTGGTTCTATTGGATGTCATGCTCCCTGAACGCAATGGCTGGGAGATTCTCCAGTACATTCGTGAAAAGAGCTCCTGTCCTGTCATTATCATGACAGCGCTCGGGCAGACAGACCAAAAGCTCAAGGGACTCAATCAAGGAGCAGATGACTACATAACGAAGCCTTTTGTCGCGGACGAAGTAGTTGCGAGGGTCAATGCGGTACTGCGACGTTCTGTTATTTTGGTGAAAGATCAGGAAACCCGACTATTCGGAAGCTTGAAAATAAACTTTCAGTCCCACCACGTGACGCTGCACGGTCTCGAACTGACGTTTCACCCGCGCGATCTGTCCTTGCTGCTTTTTCTGGCACAAAATCCGAATCAGACTTTTACCCGTGAGCAGTTGATTGAACAAGTATGGGGAATGGACTACGGGGGGAGTGACCGTGCCGTAGACTTGGCGATCAAGCGGGTCAGAAAGACTTTGGAGAATTGGCCGGTTCATGAGGGCGAGATCAAGACGCAAAGAGGGGTTGGGTATCAATTCTGTGTTTATAAAAAATAATGAGCCCGTATCGCTGCTGCGTTATTGGACCACACGTTATCTGCTCACCCTCGTGATCGGGTTGCTCATCATTGGAGCAGTCTCTGCTTATTGGATCAAGTACGCTGCGATTGAAAAGCAGGTTGAGGTCACGCGACTGTTTGCAGAGGAAGTGGCTGATCGAGTCGTCGATGATGTTGGAAATATTTTGGTGGGGGAAAAACTTCATCAGGTATTGGATAATCGGCGCAAGTTTATGGGTGTTGATCGCAACCTGATCTTGTTCATTGAAGATGTAAAAGGAGAGGTCGTTTACAGTCGGCCAACCAAGCTTCCAACTCCCTTGCAGCAGGCAGCGCCTGAGTTGTTGGAGCAGGCGAATATGTGGGATAAAGTGAGGCACCCGTCAGGTGAGACACTGTATGTGGTGAGGAAAAATTTGGAATACAATGATCAAGTCATTGGCAAGGTGATCTTGCTTTTCCCAGAAACGGATATCAAGGTAGGCAAAGAGGAAATCCAATATTTGGTCATTATGCTGGGCAGCTTGGGTGTGCTTGGCTGGGCGGTTATTTATTTTCATGCGCGGAAGCTGTCTGAGCCGATTCAAAATGTGGTGATGTCCGCACGACAGATCGTAGAAGGAAACTACGACGTCTTGATCAATAAAACGATCAAGGAAAAGGAAATTCACGAGCTGGTGCATACGTTTGCGGAAATGGCCGACCGTCTTCGGCAGTTGGAAAGCATGCGAACAGAGCTTTTGGCTGGGGTGACACACGAGCTGAAAACCCCCGTTACGTCTATTAGCGGATTGATCCAGGCAATTAACGACGAGGTGGTTTCCGGTGAGGAGCAGAAGGAGTTTTTGGAAATCTGCCTGAAGGAAACGAAGCGTCTGCAAAAAATGGTAGAGGATTTGCTAGACTTCAATTCATTTGCCGTAGGAGCGATCACGGTTTGTCAGGAAGAGCAAAACGTGAACAAGCTGATCCGCGAGATCGCCTCACAATGGCAGATTGTCCACGACCTCGGTCACGTCACATTTACCGTGGGGGTTCTGGAACAGCAGACGATGATCTATGTCGATCCGGGCCGTGTCCAGCAAATCTTGATTAATCTTTTGAACAACGCGAAACAGGCTGTCGGTGAGGCTGGGAACATAGCGCTCACTCTCTACAAAACGGATACCGATTTACGAATCGATGTCAAAGACGATGGGCCAGGAATACCTGCAAAGGAACAGCCACTTGTGTTCGAGCGTTTCTTTCGGGGAAGCAATAAAAAAGACAAAGTTCGTGGACTCGGTTTGGGGCTGTCCTATTCCCGCATGATGGCGAAGGCACTCGGCGGAGATCTCCTCCTCGCAAAAAGCACGTCAGAGGGATCGGTTTTTACGCTGATTTTGCCCATGCGCAAGGAGCAGAGCGAGGAGATTGCGTGAGAGCTTCACCGGCGTTGGTGGAGCTCTCTGATTTTTACCATCAATGGTTCACCGATACTCGGAGCGAATTGATCGTAGACTGGCTGCAACGCTTCGATCCAGGCGGCACGTTCTTCTGCTGTCTGCATGTGGATGTGCATCCCCCCATTTTCTTGGAGCAAGCGCAGCTGTTTGTCATTCATCGAAACAGCCAATTGATTATTGTAAGCTGTCGCTTCCTGCATGGCTTCTGATATGGCCTGCTGAATATCGGCGGGGAGACTGTTCCAAAACGTTTTATTAATCACGACGGCGTAGCCCAGATAGCTGTGATTGCTGATCGTCATGTGCTTTTGTACTTGGTAGAGCCGTTTGGTGTACACATTGGAGATGGTATTTTCTTCGCCGTCTACTTTTCCGGCAGCCAGCATGCTGTATAATTCATTGAAGGAAGAGCCTACAGGAATTGCCTGGAGTGTGCGAAACTGAGCTTCGATCACGTTGCCTGGTATGATGCGCAAACGTTGGCCGACAAAATCGGAAGGCATGATCAACGGGCGATTGGCTGTCACTTGCTTAAAGCCGCTTGCCCAGAAGGCCAGTCCTTTCATGTCGGAATCTTCTAGCTTATCAAATAGTATTTGGCCGATTTCCCCATTGAATACGGTTTCGACGTCCTCTTGCGATCGAAACAGATAAGGCAGATCAAGGACAGCCCACTCGGGAATCGTGTTTGACAGATAGGAGAATGCAGGGGCGATCATCTGGATCTCGCCGTTTTGCAAGGCAGTCATCTCGGTTTTCTCGGTGTGAAGGATACTGTTGGGAAAGACCTGTACCTCTACACGTCCGTTTGTCTTTTCCTTCACTAGCTGGGAAAAGCGTTCGATAGTCAGACCCTTTGGCGTGTTTTCCGCGATCACGTGGCTGAACTTGATGATAATTTGATTGGACAGCCCTACCTGTTCTTCGTCGTATCCTTTGTTTTCCATCAGGAGATCCGATCCGAAGCCTATAATGACAGCGCTCACAAGTCCGAGCAGGACAATGAATGTACTGGTTACCAACGATTTCATTTTCAAACACCTGCTTACGTTGAATGAATTTGAGTTGCAAACCCAATAGAAAGGAAAGAACGAGCCTGTTCGAACGATTAACAATCAAATGGAAGATTATGCTGCTCTCCGTCGGAATCGTTCTTTTTTCCTTGATTATCGGAAACTTGATCATGGCCGGAGGGATTATTCGGATTACGGAAACCCAACTGGGACAACGGCTCTGCGGGCCTACGTGCCGATCATGGATGACCAGCATCAGCAGGTGGGTGTTGTCTTGGTCGGACGTGTCATGCCTGATGTATGGGGGATCTTGTACACCGAGCGAAACAATATCGCGCTGACCTTTTTCTTCTCCTTATTGTTCGGGGTGTGGGGCTCCTATCAGTTGGCCCGTCACATGAAAAAGCAGATGCTCGACCTGGAGCCGGACGAAATCGCGCGAATCCTGGTAGAGAGAACCGCAACCTTCCATGCCATGCATGAGGGGGTCATCGCCATCGACAATCGGGAACGAATCACAATCTTTAACGACAGGGCGAAGCAAATTTTTGGCATAGAAGGAGAGGTGCTGGGCAAGTACATACGGTCTGTCCTGCACGACACCAGATTACCAGAAGTGCTGGAGCTTCGCCAGAATTTTACCAACACGGAAATTCACGTCGGCAATACGCTGCTCTGGTCTAACCGTTTTCTGATCAAGGTCGAGGAAAAGATCGTCGGCGCAATTGCCATTTTTCAGGACAGAACAGAAGTGGCGAGAATGGCGGAGGAGCTGACGGGCGTAAAAGAATTCGTCGGTGCACTGCGGGTACAAAATCACGAGCACATGAATCATTTGCATACCATCGCAGGCTTGCTCCAGCTCCATCAACATGAAAAGGCACTC
This sequence comes from Brevibacillus brevis, assembly GCF_900637055.1. Lineage (NCBI taxonomy): Bacteria > Bacillati > Bacillota > Bacilli > Caryophanales > Paenibacillaceae > Brevibacillus > Brevibacillus brevis. Next base: position 4,887,025 of record NZ_LR134338.1, on the reverse strand, counting down.
GCGTATTTGTTCGAGGTCAACGAGCAGCAGGAGGAACTCACCTCCTTTTTAACAACGCGGATCATGGATGAGAATTTATCTGGGCTCTTGATTGGCAAAGTAAGTCGAGGAAGAGAGCTAGGCATCCGTGTTGTCATTGATCGCAGGAGTCATCTGGAACGTTTTCCGCCGTACATGGATCATCATAATTTCGTGCTCATTTTGGGAAATCTGATCGAGAATGCCTTTGATTCACTGGAGCGAATCGAACGCGAAGATAAGGAGATCATGATCAGTATCGAACAAGACGAAGAGATTTGCTCCATTCTGGTGGAGGACAACGGAATCGGCATGGACGAAGAGACGCGTCTACACATGCTGGAACGGGGATTTTCTACGAAAGAACGTGTGCACCGTGGACTTGGTCTGCACCTGGTGCATCAGTTGGTTAATAAAGGGGGAGGCGAGCTGGTTTGCCATTCGGCACGCGGAGAAGGGGCCAGCTTTCTCATTACGTTTCCGATGGGGGAGATGGAGAGTCATGGAGAAGGATAACGATAGCATTCGCGTACTGATTATGGAAGACGATCCGATGGTACAGGAAATCAACAAGCAGTTCATTGAGCGTGTCCCAGGCTTTGACGTGGTCGGAATTGCAGCCAACGGGGCAGATGGACTCAAGCTAGTGAATGAGCTCGCGCCTGACTTGGTGATCATTGATATTTTCATGCCGATCCAGGACGGGGTGAAGGCGCTGATGGAGCTGCGCGCCGCCAAACATGCAGTGGATGTCATCGTCGTGACAGCTGCAAAGGACAAGACCACGATCCAATCGATGCTGCGCAATGGGGCGATGGACTATATTATCAAGCCGTTTCAATTCGAACGGATCAAGCAGTCATTGGAAAACTATCGAGAGTTCCGCCGACGGATTGATTGGGAGGGTACCGCATCCCAGGATGAGGTCGACCAGCTGTTATTCCGCAAAAGCCCGGAAAAAGAACAAGCCGATGCCACTTCAGGCAGGATAGTGCTGCCGAAGGGACTGCACGCTGTCACCATGGAGCAAATCATGCGCCAGATCGAGAAAGAGAGTCAGCCGCTCTCGGCAGATGACGTGGCCGAACGTGTAGGGATCGCGAGAGTGACGGCCAGACGCTATTTGGACTATCTGGAGAAGAGCGGGAGTGTCAGAATGGATGTCAGCTATGGTGGGGTAGGCAGACCGACGAATCGCTATGTACGTGTCACTCCACAAGATGCGGGGGGCACGGGAGGTAGAGAGCGCCATGATCGATTATGAAGCGTTATTAGGCTCGCTGTTTGATATCGTGCACGTCACAGACGCAGAAGGCAGAACCTTGTATGGCTCGGAAAGATTTGAAGAATTTTTCGGAATTGATCCTGCGGAGATGATGGGCAAGCCGATTGAGGAGTTTTATCATCTCGGCTATTTTGCGCCAACGATCACGATGCGGGTCATTCGCGACAAGAAAAAGATACATACGATTCAAACCACCCGGAAAAATCGCAAGCTTTTTGTGGAAGGCACACCGATTTGGGATCAGGACGGGAATTTTAACGGAGTGATCCATACTTTCATTGATATAACTAGCCAGGAGCAACTGCAGCAGGAATTACATGAAGTCAAGTACGTCGGGACGGTCTTGCAGAGTGAAATGACCAAGGAGAATAACAGACAAAAAGGAGAGACTAGCTTGATCTACCGCAGTCAGTCCATGGAGCAGGTCGCCATGATGGCCAAAAAACTGTCGCAGGTAGAATCATCCATGATCCTGTTGGGAGAATCAGGTGTCGGAAAAGGCGTGCTGGCAAAATACATCCACGAGTGCAGTCCGCGGGTGGACAAGCCATTCGTGCACATCAACTGCGGAGCCATTCCTGAGACATTGCTGGAGTCAGAGCTGTTTGGCTATGAAAAGGGTGCTTTTACGGGAGCGGACAAAGATGGCAAGGCAGGTTTGATTGAAAAGGCAAACGGAGGCACGCTGTTCTTGGACGAGATCGGGGAGATGTCACTCTCCTTGCAAGTGAAGCTGTTGAATGTGTTGCAAGAAAAAACGATTACGCCCGTAGGCAGCTCTGTCTCGCGAAAAGTAGATGTAAAGCTGATCACGGCCACAAATAAAAACCTGCGGCAAATGGTCAAGGAAGGCAAGTTTCGCGAGGATTTGTACTATCGCATTCATGTCGTCCCATTGGAAATTCCGCCGCTGCGCGAACGGCAGGAAGAGATACCCGTGCTCGTCCACTACTTTCTCAATGTCTTTTCGCAAAAGTACTGTTTGGAAAGACAGCTCGCAGATACCTGCTATCGCATCCTCAGCGAATACGATTGGCCTGGCAATGTGCGGGAGTTGGAAAATGTAGTGGAACGGCTCGTCGTCACGTCACATGATGTGCTCATTACGCCCGCGCAAATTCCGCGTTATATTCATAACCAAGAGTCCAGTGTGAACAAAGGGATCAAGGTAGATCGTGTGATGGCGATGCAGGATGCCATGGACGAGGTGGAGCGCCAGCTCGTGCACCGGGCCTATGAGCAGCATAAGACGACAACAAAGGTAGCGGAAGCGCTCGGAATCAGCCAGCCGTCTGCAAGTCGCAAGCTGCGAAAATGGCTATGCACCATTTGACACAGATGTACGATAATGGGGAGAGAAACCGTGGGAGGAGACTGGACAGATGAACAAAGGGAAAGCATTGCGAGCGGGCGATACAATCGGAGTAGTGGCAACCTCAAGTCCTGCTACAGAAGAAGTGCTGAACAAAGCAATGGCAGAGCTGCAAGGTTTGGGATACAAAGTGAAAATATCGGATACGTGCCGAGAATCGTACGGTGGGTATTTGGCGGGAACTCCTGAGCAACGGGCGGCTGAGCTGAATGCCATGTTCGTCGACGAGGAAGTGGACGGAATCATGTGCATGCGGGGCGGTTACGGTTCCCCGCAAATTCTGCCCTTGCTCGATTATGACCTCATCGCCGAAAACCCGAAGCTGTTTATCGGCTACAGCGACATTACGGCGCTGCATACCGTTTTCGGACAGCGCGCGAATCTGGCTACCCTTCACGGACCGATGGCTACCTCAGACATCGCGCATGGACTGGATGACTGGTCCAAGCAATATTTGCTGCGCGCTATGACTCGCCCCGAGCCATTGGGAGCGATCATTAATCCTCCTGGAGAAGAAATCGTCTGTCTCGTCGAAGGTCAGGCAGCTGGACCCGTAGTCGGCGGGAATCTCGCCCTCGTCTCCGCGTTGATGGGGACGCCTTACCAGCTCGATACGAGAGGCAAGCTGTTGTTCCTGGAGGATATCGACGAAGAGCCGTACCGGATTGACCGCATGCTGACACAGCTTGCCCAGGGCGGCTTGTTTGATGATTGTGCGGGCGTCGTCATCGGGACATGGACCGATTGTGAGCCGAAAAAGCGCGAAGGCTTCTCTGTCTGGGATGTGTTTCAAAATATCGTCGTACCGTACGGAAAGCCGACCATCTGGAACATACAGATCGGACATGGCGCGTGCAACATCGCTCTCCCTCTGGGCGTAGAGGCTAGTCTCGATGCGACAAACGGTGAACTGGTGATCGAAGAGAGTGTAACGATATAGCGAAGATTTGTTTGAGTTCAAGAAGGCTTCCCTAACTCTTGTAGCGTTGGTGGGAGCCTTTTTGGGTTAACGAAATTCCAAGTTGTTGTTTTTTGATCTTTTCGTCCGGCCGCTTCTCTTTGGGAAGCGCAGCGGATACTAGAAAACGATGAAGGTACTTGCGAGAATCCGTCTTCATAAGCGGGATTTTTCCTGGACAAAGAAAGGCTGCCGAGTTTCTCGACAGCCTTAAAGTGGGGGAAAGTAGTTATTAATCTTTCAGCTCAGTAATCACTTTTGAAGCGCGTTTTTCATCAGGGGTAGGGAACATTTGAAATTGATGCTGAAGCTCGATTTCCTTCTCATTCAAGTCACTTGAATCTTTTTGCTCAGCTTGTCCCTTGTGTTTATCGCTATTATCCACGACCAGTCACCTCCCTCAAAGGAGTAGGGTATACAACAAGTCCCTACATTATCCCAAAAAGAGGAAAAGGATGCTTATCGTTTAATCGGCAATGAATAGTAACCAAATGCTAAGTCAAGTAAGGCACTGGCTTCTTGACGCTTCAGTAAATCTTTTGCGCGGAATGTGAAAGAGCCATCTGCGTTTACCTTCGTGTCAGGATCGACGATGCCTTGTGAAACAAGAGCAGTGATCGCATCTTTTGCCCATGCGTCGGCTGTGTCTTGCAGCGTCACTTTGCTGGTTGCCACAGGTTCAAGCTGCTTTAAATTTTGGATCATGGCAGCAGCGACTTGTCTTGTGATTGGTGACGATGGATTCAAATTAGGGATGCCCGCGGCCAATTGCTGTCTAAGCCCGTCTTCACTCCCGGCCATTACGTAATGGCCTTCTGCTTTGATCAGGGCGTCAGCAAATTCGCCTTGTGTCATGGTCCCTGTAGGATCAAATTTACTTCCCGATTTTGCTCCCATAATGGAAAGGGCGCTGATGTTGTTGATATGGGTCTTATAGCTGCTGGTGTTAGGGACGTCTGAGTAGGTCTTTTCCATTTCCATTTTTTGTGTTTCGCCAGCAAGGTTAACTCCTTTTGGCGTTGTATAATAGAAGTATTTGATGTTACCGTTTTTGTCTTCCTTGAACGCGACTTTTTCGCCTACCTCATCTACAAATAGCAATGGGCGAATCATTCGCAGCTTTTGTTTTCCGGTTGCCTCACTCTCAAGCACGAGTGATCCATTCTCATAGGTAATAGAAGTGCGTGTCCAATAGGCACGCGTATGTTGATACAGCCCGAAATATTTTTGCGCATCCGCTTCACTCAAGGGCAAGTAATCAGGCTCAGCTTTTTTTTCTGTTTCTGGGAAATAATGATCCATGAATTCTTTGTAAATATCAGCGCTAATCATTGAATCATTGTTGTAGGACATGAAAAAGCCGGTTTTATGTTCCGGGATCAATACCATCAGGGAAGAATGGCCTGGCATGTTTCCGCCCTTCAAAACAACGTGCTGACCATTTGTATACTCTGGAAAATAGTTTTCAAAGCCTACGGTTGTGATCGGGATGTCATCCGCGAAAATCTGGTGCGTATGCATCAATTCCATGCTTTTCTGGCTGACGATTTCCTTGCCGTCAAATTTTCCGTTTTGCAGGTGCATGATCATGTACTTTGCCATGTCTTCTGCTGTTGATATAATGCTTCCCTGCGGACCATCAGTTGGAGCGGTTCCTTCTAGCGGACGTGGCTCGCCATTAAGATCGTAATTGGCAGCCATTCTCTTCATGAGCTCAGGCTTCAAACGTTCACTGGTCGAGGTCATTCCGAGAGGCTTGAACACTTTTTCATCCATATACTGGGCAAAGGGGATTCCACTTGCTTTTTCCACGGCATAGCCAGCGAGCAAGAATCCTGTATTATCATACGTATAGGTTTCGCCAGGTGGTCGGATGACGGTCGGCATGTGCTTTGGAAAGAATTCATCCATAGAGATGTCCTGCCCGATGTATTGTGGACCGGTAAAGGTAGTTTCGTCAGGAAATGCGAAGCCGGTTGTGTAGGTGAGCAAGTCGTACATGGTGACGGGTTTTCCTGTATTATTAGGAATTTTTAGCCCACCGAGATATTCCTCTATATTGCCATGCAGGTCAATTTTACCCGCATCGACTTGCTGCATGGCAGCCAAGGCGGTAAAGGTTTTCGATACGGAGCCAATTTGGAACACCGTGTCTTTATCAACAGGGATTTTCTTTTCCTTGTTAGCAAAGCCGTAACCTTTGTTCACGAGGACTTTGCCATCACGGACGACAACAAAGCTGGAACCAGCCACATTATGTTCTTTCATTTTTTCTGCAAACAGTGGATCGGCAAACGCTTCTATTTCTTTGGCATCCACCGGTCCTTGGGCAGCAATGGAAGCAGTCTGAGTGGATTCTACAGCACCGAGCGACTGCGTGCATGCGGAAATCAAGGTTGTGGAGAGAAGAAAAACGACGAGACTCATTTTTTGTATCACTTTTTTCATGTGCGATTCTCCTTTTTGTGTTGGCAACCCGGTTTGACGCACCGACTCTGAGAGTGAGCGCTTGAGCACAGTATGGCAAAGCTCGTGTCATACTCGGTAGTTACTTCTTGTCATCACTTTTCCGACTGACAAAATGATTTTGATTTTGATGAAATGACATGACTTAGCCTGTCATATGACATTTTGATACTGGCTCATGTGACGCGCAGTGGTTTACGGTAATGGCAGACCGTCATCATCATGTCGGAAAAGGTATAGATAGGAGCGAGTTAGCTTATATGAAAAGAGCGATCATGCGAAACGTTCAAAATGTTATCTTTTTGCTGTATACATTTGTCTCGGGAGTATTTTATTTATGTTTTTACTTGGTCAGTATCGTGCTTGGCTTGGCCTTGTCATTTACCGTAGTGGGAATTCCGTTGCTCACCAATGTGTTGCGTACAACTCAAACCTTTGTCCAGCATGAACGTATTCAGACGAAGATTTATACCGATATTTCCATAGAACCGTTGGCAATGAGACAAAGAGCAAAGGGAAATCAATGGATGCAGGCAAAGGCGGAATTAATGAATGTAAGAAACTGGCTATCCGTTTATTGGCTGATGCAAAAATTTGTCATAGGCTGTATCTGCCTGGTGATCGGAGTACTCATCTACATTGCACCCGTATGTTTTGCGTTCATACCGTTGCTCTATCCTTTCGTGGAGCTACATTTTTTCGGGAGCGTAGTGGATTCTGAGCTGAAGGCATTGCAAATTATGAGTTTAGGATTCATACTCATGATCGGATGCTCCAAGCTAGGGAACGGTCTGGTACAATTAGTTGGTGGGTACACCCGCTTGATGTTCAAAGCAATTAGGAGATGATGGTTTGTTAGATATCGTGAAACAATGGGCCTGGTATGACTGGGTGATGTTTTTTTTACGTCTGATCGTTTGCTTTTCACTCACCGTTACGACTGTAACATTTGGAGATTATCTCACGCTGCCCTTATGGATGGTTATACTTTGGGAAATGATGGTTTTTTCCGTCCCGTGGATTTGTTTGCAGCTGAGCTATCGTTACTATCTGATAGCAGAAATGCTCTTGTTTGGTGGATTATCGCTTTATCTCACGTCTATTTTTCCGGAGGCGTACCTTACTTTATTGATGCCAGCTTTTTTGATTGCCGCCAATAGTGCGAAGAAATCGTATCGCTGGTCGGCTCCCATTACGATTGTGATCCTTCCTCTGCTGATTGTGCTTTTTTCGCGGGGAATTGATGTCTTCGTGATTTTTTCGCAAGTCGGGCTTGCTTATGCGATTGGGTTTGCTTTTCATTTGCTCATCGTCAACCATCGTCAAAATGAAATTATTCGCAAGCAAAACAGTGTGCTGGAGCAATACCTCACCCAAATCGAGAGAGTGACTTTGCTGGAGGAGCGGGACCGACTCTCCAAGGACCTGCATGATACGATGGGGCATTCCTATGTCTCGATCATCATGGGGCTGGAAACCTTGCGTCAGGATGTAGCGTCGCAGGAAGGGACGCAAAAGCTCGACTCCCTCTTGAAGCTTGCGCGAAACGGCATGAAGGAAGTGAGAGGGTACTTGCATCAGATGGGGTCACCGCAAGAAACGCTTCCCTTGGTTCATTCGCTGAAGCAGCTTGCGGAGGAGTTTCAGACACATGCAAAGGTGAATGTGCGGTTTCGTGCGATCGGAGAAGAGTATCCTGTTGGTAAGCAGGTGAAAATGACCTTGTTTCGCTGTTTGCAGGAATCTTTGACGAATGCCGTACGTCACGGGCAGGCTACGGACATCGTCGTTTCCTTGCATTTTGAGCAGCAACAGACAAGGCTGGAAATACAGGATAACGGTCACGGGGTGGAAAATTGGGAGGATGGCTTCGGGATCACGACGATGAAAGAGCGGGCCGCTCTTTTGCAAGGAAGAGTAGCCGTATACTCAGAGCGGGGAGAAGGAACGCTCATTACTTGTTTGGTGCCGAGACTGATAGAGAGCGCCGATGAAATCATTCGTTTGTTTATCGTAGATGATCACGCGTTTATTCGGGAAAGCTTGCGCACCATACTCGAGGGACAGCGGGACCTGCGGGTAGTCGGAACGACCGAGGATGGGGCGCAGGCTGTGGAGCTGTGTGAGGAGCTAGAACCAGACCTGGTGCTGATGGATTTGGAGATGCCGAATATGGACGGGATTACTGCCACAAAACGAATAAAGGAAAAATGGCCCGGTATTCGTGTCCTTGTCCTGTCTACGTTTCAGGATACTGAAAAAGCCAAGGAGATCATGCGCAGTGGTGCAGACGGATATCTTTTGAAATCGATCGATTCACGAGAGCTTGCGGAAACGATTCGCCTCGTCCATCGCGGTGGTACGATGATTGCACAGGACCTGTTTCATAAAATGCTGGATGCACAGCCAGCAAACGAACAGGAAGATTTGCTCGTTGCTCCGAAACTAAGCGAAAAAGACGAGAATGCTTATGGTTTAACGAAGCGGGAGCAAGAGATTTTGCAGATGCTCTCCCAAGGCATGCGCTATAAAACGATTGCTTCCAAGCTGTATTTGTCAGACGGAACCGTGCGTAACTATGCATCCGCTCTATATGACAAGCTTGGAGTGCGGAATCGGGATGACGCGGTACAAAAAGGGATAAAGGAAGGACTTCTGTAACGTATGACAGCCAGGGAGAGTTGGCCCTGGCTTTTTGCATGGGGAGATGGGGGATTACTCAGAGGTATTTCACAAATCCACGCCAATCCTCCGTTCAATTTGACAACTATTTACATAAAGTTGTATATTAAACTACCAAATGTAATCCCTATATACATAAACAATTTTTCTATCAAACTCCACGAGGAGGAATGACACGATGGAAATGTCTATCACAAGAGGACTCTCAGAATTAAAGTTACTCGATAAAAGAATCCAAAAAGGAATCAATGAAACAACTTTCATGTCTTCCGCCATTGGGCATAAGCCAGTATCTGGTTACACGTCAACAGAACTTTATGAGGAAACAACAGAGCGCAACTACCAATCCATCGTTGATCTAATAAAAAGAAGACAAAAAATTAAGTCACTGATCGTCGAGTCCAATGCAAAGACGATGGTAATGATTAGCGGCAAGAGAATGACAGTGGCAGAAGCAATCGAGCGAAAAACCTCCATTCAATATGAAAAATCACTGCTGGAGAAAATGAGAAGAGATTACAACCACGCTGTCACGCAGGTTGAAGAGAAAAATGAAGAAGTACAGCTACGATTGGAAAGGCTACTTGAAGCGAACTTTGGCAAAGACTCCAAGGTGAAGGATACGGAAATGGAAGCCATCTCCAAACCGTTTAAAGAGCAAAATGAAGCGAAGCTCGTAGACCCCTTGAAGTTGAAAGAGAAAATGGATACGCTTAGTAAAGAAATCGATGAATTTGAGTGTGAAGTCGATTTTATCTTAAGTGAATCCAATACGATTACCAAAATCAATCTTGTGGATTAACAGTGTGCCTTGCTAGCCATTTGAATAGCTGATAAACGAGAGTCCCTTGCCTAGTGGGTTAACTAGGCCATCCTAAAATTATTTGGTGAATATGAGGATGAAAGCTCAAAGATGAGAGCTCAGCTTTCAAAACTTACGTATCAAAGCTCTTTAGGCTCAAAGATCAGGACTTAGGCTTTAAGACTCGATGAAATCTTGGGGCATTGGTCCATAAAAGTACACTCTCTGGACTTTTCAGCAACCACCAAGCTAAATGGTTAGCAACTAGCACGCTTACAAAGTAGAGATATGTTGAGAAAGGTTTTTCAACATACCTCTACTTTTTTATTTAAACGAAACGGTTAAGAAATAGAAAAGATATGTCGATACAAATAGGAAGAAAAGGAAATAAATTGGTTGTGCAATACAAGGAAAGTCAGGGAGTGAAGCAATGGAATTCGAGTTTCATGTTACCTTCAACGATCTCCAATTTGATGAAAAGGCAGCTTTTATCGATCTGTGCCAAGCGGAACAAGTGAAACCGGTCATGATCGTCTTGGATCAGGGAAATTACATCAATCAACCGATGATAACAGGAGTAATCAAACGACCAGATTTTCCTGAAGCCAATAAAGAGATGGAAAAGATTGCAGCTACGTTTCAAAACAACGGTTTTACCATCGTCCGAAAAAAAGTAGAGATTTCTCCAAAAGAAGAAACGTATTTTCACCAGCCCATCCTAAAAAACTCGAAGCCTTACTTTGAATGGCATGGAAAAGTACAGGTCAATGATGTCGCGGCGTTACGAAATCTATGTGAGGGTCATGGCGGACATATTTCGAGAAACTCTTTGAATGCGAATGGAAAAGTGAGATTTATCACCGTCCGAGAATATGAGAGCCCGAAACAGTTTTACGATCGGGTAGAAAAGATACATACCATTTTGCAAGCAAATCAGATCGAGCTAATCAAAGAACAATATGAACTATGTATTTATGACAGCCGCGAAGAACTGGACAGCGGTTGGATTTCCTAATTTTTAAGATGGAGGATCATGATGATTACATACGATGATGTAGCAGAGTTGGAATATGAGGCGAGAGAGCTCATTGTTTTGGAAGCACTGTTGAGAAGAATTGCTCTTGTGAATTTGCCCTTTGTATTAAAAGGCAGCCTTCTAACCAGACAATATTTGGACAACCGAGAGATTCGGGACGCGGATGATATCGATTTATTGTATGCGGGGAAGATCAGGGACGTCGAACATGCCCATGAAGTATTTACACAATGGATGATTCAAGTAACCGAAATGGATCTGAACGACGGCGTCGTGTTTAGAAGTTTTCGAGAGAATGCCTTTTGGAGATATATCGATTACGCAATGGCAGATGATTTTCCGACGATCAATACGGATATTGCCTATTATTTCAAGGGTCAATAAAGGGAAGCAGATAACTATAACGAGCTTAATCTGGATATTTCGTTTAACTTGGAAATGGAAGCAGACCCGGTTCCGCTACAGTACCAACCTGTCTTTGGGGAAAGCTTTCTTGTTCCGTACACAGTACCCCTGTCCATCCAGGTTGCTTGGAAGCTTCATCAAACGATTGTCAGGCCGAGGTTTAAAGACTTGTACGATTTGAAATTTTTACTCTCTCACCCGTCCTATGACAACGATGCGCTCAAGGAAACATTACAGGCGCTCGTGAACGAATGCAGTATTGATCCAGCTATTAAAAAAGCGGATATGAAAAAAGTGCTCGTCGATGATTTACATCACATATACGATTCATTATCCTACGATTACGACTTGAGAAAGTATGCGGGCAGCATGGATCGTGGCTTTTATTTTACGCAGTTTGTCAGTGATTTGCGTAAAAAGATGGATTTTGCCGGGATTAATGGGTATGCGTTTGAAAGTTTGCCGAGTCCAACACAGAAAAAATTGTAACAGGATGGTTTGTAAAGTAGGCTTATTCCGTCTTTCAAGTTAGAAGGAATGAGCTTTTTTAAATATCCTGGAGGTGTGCGGATGAATTTTTTCTTGAAACCAAGCACGATCATATTCTGCCTAGTTTTGTTAATAGGAATTCTGAACATAATGCCTTCTCAGAATACTAGTCTATGGTTACAAATTTTGATTCTGATAGTTTCTGCTTTCTTCATTGCATTAATCGTCGAATGGATTTTAAGTTTGATAAAATTTCCCGAACACTAGACGCGGGTTGTCAAAGAGCCAGTGATTATGGACTGCTGTTACCTTTATCCCGTTTTTGCGAAGGTTTGACAGCAAACGGTTTACTTGGTTTTGGAAGAGAGCCGTTTCCCCTAAACATAGTGCACGTCCCGAACTGTTCAAGGATTCGAATGAGAACAATTGATAGCGGACCAATGGGGATCTGGTTCTTCTGCCTAATATGGGGTCAAAAGTATTTTTACGGTCATACACTGTAATTTTGATGGTTGGCCTTGGAGAGGGAAATGGAAATGTTATTACATTCAGATGACTTATTTCAAACAGAACACGTACCCGTACAGGATTTAGTGAACGTTTGTTATTTAATAGGCTCATTATAAGATGCAGTGAAGTATATAAGCACAGGGATTGGCTTTGTCACAGATATGGGAGGCTTTACATTTTGGAGTGACCTAGATGGATTTGATCAGTCTTTTTATGAAGAGGAATTTATCGGTATTGAGGTAGAATTTGGGAGCGAGACAATCATCGTTGCTTACGAAATTGTTTATGATTATTTCAGGATAGCAGCGAAGAGATATGTAGAAAAAAGACCGCGTGACAGGAAAGAGCTAGAACTGTATTTGGAAGAGATGAGAAAAAACCTGAATATTGAATTGAGGTGACCAGCATGTACAAAGAATTAGATGTTTTCATAACAGGCTGCCAAAATACCGTTGATTATTGGTATGACGTTGGTTGCATAATAGCGTCTGACATGCTAACGAAGTTCAGCAAAAAGGATTGGGAAGACCTGTCCAGTCATGTGCTGATGAAACCGTTAGAATGGCAGCGAAAAATCGCATACTGTATGGACAGTTCCTGTAACGAGCATGAACTGAACATTCTACTATCGTTGCTGGATACGGATGATGAGGAACTTTTCGTGATCTGTGTAGATACGTTGAGAAGCTATACGACTCTAGAAGGGAAACAAATGATACGTGACAATCCTGCCATGCTCGTTCGCGTAAATGAATTGCTTCCCAGAGCTGGTGTTGCGACTAGGGGAGTATTAGAGGATTTTCTTGTGAAAATACATGGCTGAGTTAGCTTCATTACTTGATCTGCTAAATTACGGAGAGCTGTATTACATCACTACAGTAAATACGTAAGTGAGCCCATTGATCGAGAAATATATAAAAGCAGCGAAGACAGTCCCAAGCTACAATTGCTGAATTATGAAAATGTATTTCAAGATTACCTCGTCTTCAACACACTTGGCTTGAGTCATTATGAAGACAGGCTAAAGGATCTTGTAGAAGTCTCAATGGTTGTGGATGCAGTCTTTGGCAGTATCGGGAATATTCTTGCCAATGCTTTATTTCTACGTTGAAAAATATCAAAAACATGCTATTTACTTTTCGGAGTTTCCCTGTTGAATACAGCCATGTCTGTATGGAAAGTGAAAAGAAGGGAGGAAAGATTCTGCTAGCATTCTTTATCTTGCAAGCGGAATACGAATGGATATGAATTTTTTCGAGCTTCAATTTTTGATAGTAGACAGCTTCTATAACGAGGTATGCGTGAATGGACGTACTTACGGACAAGCTGCGGGTATTTGTCATCTCGCTTTCGATGAATACATCTATTCCGATACGATTCTGAGTATCGTAGCTGTATCATTACTAACTAAATTGATGGTAAGGCATGACGTACCACTATCCGAAAGTGATCGAGAGGATATGCTAAGGGTCTTACGTTTGGCGAAAGAGATTGATTATCGGTTAATGTTGTCAGAGGATGAAACGGAATATGTAGAAGAGTACCTTTCGCTCGTTCGTCAGAAATACGAGGAAAAAAAGGACTGACGAAAGATGATAACCCAAAAAGAAATCAATCAGATGCTTGATAAGCATGAATTATGGCTTAGTGGGGAGAAAACGAAGGGTGTACAACTATTTGTTGAGGATGGCGTTTTCTCAGAATTAAACGTAGCTGATAGGCACGTAATCGATGTCATGTTGGCAGGTTCAAAAATAAAGAAATGTACATTAGCTAATACTGACTTTTATTATTCCAACCTTGCGTCAGTCATTTTTTTAGAAGTGAAAATGAGTGGAGTTATTCTGACAAAATCAAATCTGGATTACTCCATAGTAAAAAATTGTGATGTGACTTCTTCGAAAATAATAAGAGCGACCTTTTGTGAAGCAGAAGTGGAAGGAGTTGATTTTTTCCAATTCAGGTATGATAAAGGTAAGCTTTATGGATGCAACTCTGAAAAATGTAAAGTTTATCAATTGCGATTTAACGTGGGCTTCTTTTCGTAATGCTAGCCTGCAAAATGTTGATTTTACCAGTGCAGACCTTTCTAATGCAGATTTTACAAACGCTAAGATTAAAAATGTAGATTACACCAGGGTGATTTACAATGATAAAACTAAATGGCCTGAGGGCAGCCAAAGGAGTACTTAGAAGGTGGTACAACGCTTGAAAAAGATAAATAATGACTGGAAGCATCATTTCATCAGAGGCGTTTTCATCAATCAATCAAGAATATTGAAAAGCATAACTATCATTCTTACAAGAAAAGGCGTTGTATTTGATGAGGTTTGCATGATTGCGACATACGGTAATTTCGACAGCGACGATCCTGAGCGATGTGCGATTGACGAAGTTGTCCTGAGTATGGGATTTCACGGGTTTCCAGAGGAAGTAGCCTATGTAACGTATGGCGAGTACTTGAACTTAATCGAATGTGGCTTGGAAGAAGCCATGGACAGGTACGAGGAAGCTGCGAAGGAAGAAATTTTACAGGCACTAGCAAAAGCAAGAAATGAGTTGAGGAGTAATGGGAGTGTGGGTCAGTTATGAAACTGATCCTCAGGAATGGAGAGTAAGCTATGCTTTTTTTACTTCGGGTACAACTGTGATTTTACTCAAATTAAGTGGGACGGAGAAATTTCCAGTTTCACCGGTTAGGTTTACCTTAGCAGTATAGGAATTTAACGATTTCATAGAAAGGCTAACCGTCATGAAAGTCGATCAAATAAACGATTTTTACTACGTCATATTTGATAGAGAACCTGAAATTCATTTACTTTTTGAAGATACCGACGGATGCCGAATAATGAAAATAATGATTTTTTGCAATGCAATGTTGAAGAAAAAATCGCTTCTGACAAACGTGCATTGTACCAAGCAGGATAGAAGGTTCGTCAAAACGATGATGAACTAGACGGCGTCTGGAATAGAAAAAACCCATTCACCACATACTACAAACGCTATATCTATACCATGAGAGGTGGAGCGTCCGGATGAGTATGACAATGAGTCGGCCCGTGACCGACGTACTTAATAAACAGGTTGCCAACTGGTCTGTACTGTATATGAAGCTGCATCATTATCACTGGTTTGTCAAAGGCCCGAACTTCTTTACTCTGCATGAAAAATTCGAGGAGCTATACAACGAGGCAGCCAAAAATGTGGATGAGCTGGCAGAACGGCTGTTAACGGTTGGGGGCAAGCCTGTTTCGACATTGAAGGCTTGTATGGAGCAGGCTTCCATTAAGGAAGCGACAGGTGGAGAGTCTGCGGATCAGATGGTAGAGGCAGTCGTGAGCGATTTTACACTCCTGATCAAGGAGCTCAAAGAAGGTATTACAGCCGCGGAAGCAGGGGACGATGAAGCGACTGGCGATATGTTCTTAGGGATCATGGACAGCTTGCAAAAGCATGTGTGGATGCTGCAAGCTCACCTGGGAAAATAAAAAGAAATTCTTTTGCAAGCATAGCTGATGCCATGGGGTATCGGCTTTTTTCCTATGTGCTTATGAAGGCAAAGTGCAGGGCTGGCTGATTTGGGACAACGCCCATGTTCCCAAGAAAGACATGCTGGTGTAAACTAACTTTGTGTTGAATTAAAGAAAGCACTTTCATGATGGAAAGGATGTACATTCCCATGGCATCACCCTATGTTACATTTAATCGCGAGCAGTGGAGTGCTCTGAGGGCTTCCACGCCGTTGACCATATCTGATAACGAGCTTTCCCTTTTGCAGGGCTTGAACGAGAAAATGTCCATGACGGAAGTCTCCGACATTTACCTACCGTTGTCCCGTCTGCTGAATTTGTATGTCGGGGGCACGCAGGAGCTATACCAGGCGACTCACACTTTTTTAGGGAACCAGGATGGCAAGGTCCCATTCATTATCGGTATCGCAGGCAGTGTGGCTGTAGGCAAAAGCACAACGGCTCGCATTTTGCAGACGCTGTTGTCCCGCTGGCCGAATCATCCGAAGGTCGATTTGGTAACGACCGATGGATTCCTGTATCCGAACAAGGTTCTAGAAGACAGAGGAATCATGAAGCGCAAGGGATTCCCGGAGAGCTATGATTTGCGCCGTTTTATCCATTTTTTATCCGATGTAAAATCGGGTTTGCCTGAAGTCAAAGCGCCAGTCTATTCTCACCTTGTGTATGACATTGTGCCAGATGAATGGCAGACCGTCAGACAGCCTGACATTTTGATTGTCGAAGGCTTGAATGTGCTGCAACCGCCTAGAGGGGACGAAAACGATGCTCGTATCTCCGAGGTCATTGTTTCCGATTTCTTTGATTTCACAATCTACGTGCACGCGGAAGAGAAGCACATCCTGCAATGGTATGTAGAGCGGTTCAAGCTGCTGCGCCAGACCGCGTTTTCCGATCCATCCTCGTATTTCAAGCGTTACGCGAGTCTGTCTGACGAGGAGGCGACTGAGGTAGCTACCGGCATTTGGACGGAAATCAACGGAGCCAACCTTCGCCAAAATATTTTGCCGACGCGTGTTCGCGCTCAATTGATTTTGGACAAAGGTCAGGATCATATGGTGCAAAGCGTGAAGCTGCGTAAACTATAAAAAAGGTGGGAGACGGTTGTCATGAAAGTGATCAGTGCCTGTTTGATCGGCTGTGAATGCCGTTACGATCAGAAGTCATGCTTGGACCAAGAACTAGAGCAATTGCTCCGGGAAGGAAAGGCTATCCCCGTCTGTCCTGAGCAGCTGGGAGGCTTGCCAACACCACGACCGCCAGCAGAAATCATCGGGGGGACGGGAGAAGATGTTCTGGATGGCAAAGCACGCATCATAGACAACACAGGCCGAGACGTCACCGAAGAATTTTTGATGGGGGCGAACCAAGCGCTGAAGCTGGCGAAAACGGTTGGAGCCACATCCGCCATCTTAAAAGAGAACAGCCCGTCCTGTGGAAGCTCCTTTGTATACGATGGCAGCTTTTCCGGGAAAAAGGTGCCGGGTGTCGGTCTGACGGCGGCGCTGTTTCGCCGAAACGGGATTGAGGTAACATCTGAGGCGAAAGCATCCAAAGAATAACAAAGGGGGACGCGATGAATAGCGTCCCTTTTTACAATCTGCTCATATAATAAGCGGTCTCTTCAAGCAACTCCTGTATTTTGAACCAAGAACGCCAGAGAGAAAAACTGAAGAAAACACATGCAACAAAGGCGAAAATAGGAAGGCCACTATCACGAATAAGATTTCGCAGTATGAACCAAACGGCCAGTGTGTACGACAAGAGTAGGGAATAAAAGATGACATTGCGCTCTTCCCGAATGAGCAGATCGATTTTATTCTCCAGTAATGAAAACTCCAGTTGGTTGTCTTTGTGCATTTGGTGGCCATCTACTCGAGCGTCTGGGGTTACAAAGCTGTACAGCTCTATTTCTTCCCCGTCTGGCTCCTTGAGAAATTCCACTTGAAACATCACACCTGTAAAAATCGATTGTTTCATGTACAGATTGTCAGTATAGAGGCGATTTTGATTTTCCCATACTTGCCAGATCATAAACGAGGCAATGAACAGGATGAAGACAGTCGTCAATTTCCCGTACGGTATCGGTACAGTCTTTTTTCGAAAAGAACGATCTAACTCCATTTCATCAGATCCTTTGAAATTTTTACCATATGATACCATATAATAAGACCCTTCACGAAGCAGAATGCCTCATGGAAGGGTCTTCCTGCTTTTTACAGCTCCTTCAACAACCTCTCCAGCTTCTTTTGCTGATCCTTTCGTTTCTTTTTCGCGATCCGGTCTTCTTCCTGCAGTGCCATGACGAGGGAGAAGCACATCAGAACCATGATGACGGTAAAAGGCAGCGCAGCCACAATGGAGGCTGTCTGCAGGCCTTCCAAGCCGCCGCTTAACAAAAGAACGATCGCGATAGCGGATTGAAGGACGCCCCAGGTGATTTTTACCCGATTCGACGGGTCCAGGTTGCCATCAGAAGACAGCATGCCGAGCACGAAAATAGCTGAATCCGCCGACGTGATAAAAAACGTGATGATCAACAGAATCGCAACGACAGCCAGAATGTATCCCATGGGCAACTGCTCCAGTGCGAGGAACAACGCAGTCGAGATGTCACGTTGCACGGCTGCCCCTATAGGCGCTTGATCAAAAATCTCGAGGTGAAGTGCAGTCCCGCCAAACACCGAAAACCAAATGAAGCTCAACAAACTCGGAACGAGCATCACACAAATGACGAATTCCTTGATCGTGCGACCTTTGGAGACGCGTGCGATAAACATGCCGACGAACGGCGCCCAGGCAATCCACCACGACCAGTAAAATAACGTCCAGTTGGCTACCCATGTCCCTTGTGTAAACGGGGTCAGCCGCAAGCTCATCGAGATGAGATTGTTCAAATAGCTGCCTAGCGTGCTGGTAAAGGCGTCAAAAATAAACGAGGTTGGTCCCAATACGAGCGTCAGCAGGAGGAGCAGCAATGCCAAGACCAGATTCGTATTGCTCAAATACTTGATTCCCCGATCCAGCCCTGTCGTAGCCGAGAGCAGAAATAGTACCGTAATAATGGAAATGATCACGATTTGCACGGTGGTGCTGGACGGCAGTCCAAAGAGGTGAGACAAGCCCCCGTTTATTTGCAGAGTTCCGAGACCAAGTGAGGTTGCGACACCGAATGCCGTAGCGATGACAGCCAGTACATCGATCCCTTTTCCAAGCGGTCCGTGTATGCGCTCACCGAGCAACGGGCCAAAAGTGGAGGAAATCAAGCCCTTTGCCCCTTTGCGAAACTGAAAATAGGCAAGAGCGAGAGCAATGAGAGCATAGATCCCCCAAGGATGCAGACCCCAGTGAAAAAATGCATAGCGCAGAGCAGTTTGTGCAGCTTCGGTCGTTTGTCCGGTCACACCTGCTGGCGGAGAGAAGTAATGGGAGACGGGCTCCGCTACTCCCCAAAAGACAAGCCCAATCCCCATCCCCGCAGAAAACAGCATGGCAAACCACGTAGGCAGCGAATATTCCGGCTCGTCATCGTCGCTCCCTAAAGGAATTTGTCCGTATCGGCTAAAGGCAAGGAAGATGCAAAAGATCAGAAAACCGAAAGTCACAATTAAATAAAACCAGCCAAAATTCGTTGTGGTCACTTTCAGTACATGGGAAGCCGCAGAGGCGAAAAGCTCGGGAGAAATCACCCCGAACAGCACAATGACAAAGACAATGGTCAAGGATATCAGGAACGTCATGGTTATCCTCCCGGGAATCTACAAGAAATGGTAATAGTTTATCATCCCGCGGGATTTCCAAGATTATTCCGGATGTAACCCCCCTGAATGGACTTACGATGAAAACGTCTCGATAAACCGATTTGCTGCTTTGGACAGATGGCGTCCAGACTGCCAAACGACAGCAGCGGAAGAATAAATGGAAGTTCCGGAGAGTCGAATCCCGCGAATTTGTTCGCTCTGATGGGTTTCCCATGCCGAGATGGGGACGATGGAGGAACCGACCGAGGAGGCGACCATGCTGACAATAAGAGAGATGTCTGGGCACTCGCAGATGACGTGCGGTTCCACTCCTAGACGGGAGAATTCCTTGATAATCAAATCGTAGATGCCCAATCCTGGCGTACTCGGCATGATGAGCGGTAACTCGGCGATCTCGCGCATTTCAATTTCTTTGCGATCGGCATAGGGGGAGGTGGCAGGAACGATGAGCACAAAATCCTCTTCCTCCAACGGAATCATAGTGCAGTTGTTCAACGAGTGGGGAAGGCGCACGATTGCGACTTCTATGGTTCTGCGCTCCAGCCACTGATTGAGGAGCTGTGTGTCGCCTTTCCAGATTTTATACGTAATGAGCGGATATTTTTGCTGAAACACACGAATTTGTTCTGGCAGACGATAGGCTGACAGTGCACTGACACCGATAGAAAGCGTTCCACGAATGCCTTCGCCTGTTTCTTTGACCTCGGAGAGAGCTTCCTCCATTTGATGAACGATATTGAGCGCCTGTTTATAGAGGGTCAGGCCTGCTTCCGTCAGGACCATTTGTTTTCCCGAGCGCTCTACGAGCATGACCCCAAGTTCCTCTTCCATTTGCTTCAGCTGCTGACTCAAAGGCGGCTGGGCCATGTTCAGTCTTTTAGCCGCTCCCGTTATCTGACCTTCTTCTGCTATGGCGATAAAGTAACGCAGTTGCCGAATATCCACACACAATGCCTTCTTTCCTTGCGAGAATGGTTCCATATGAAAACGATATGAAAATTAGATTTTATGGATATTTTTCATATTGATGAAGCTATGATAGCATGTTTCCTGTGAATCTTCACTTCATGGAAAAGACATAAAGGAAAGAAGGGGAAATCCGTGCGTACGTGGATGGAAAAGCTATTTCACTTGCGCGCTTACGACACGACGTTTCAAAGGGAACTCATCGCCGGATTCATTGGCTTTGTCACCATTGTCTACATTGTTGCCGTAAACGCTTCGATTTTAAATGATGCTGGAATACCGATGGAAGCAGGCATTCTGGCGACTGTATTGACGGCATTTATCGGGTCGCTTCTCATGGCCTTTTGGGCAAATGCTCCTATTATTCTGGTTCCCGGCATGGGGATCAATGCTCTATTTACGTACACGTTATGCCAATCGATGGGCCTCACTTGGCAGGAAGCATTGGCTGCTGTTTTTGTTTCGGGTCTGATCTTTACTGTAATTGCCTTTACCAGGGCTGCGACGATATTGTCCAATGCGATTCCCTCTTCGCTAAAAGAGGCGATTACCGTAGGGATTGGGTTGTTCTTGACCTTCATCGGTCTGCAAAAAGGCGGACTGATCGTCATGAATCCGTCTACATTTGTCGCGCTGGGTGACTTGTCCTGCCCGCATGTGATCGTCACGCTGATTACGTTGATTGTTACGTTGATTTTGTTTGTTCGCAATGTGCCGGGCAACTTCTTGATCGGAATTGCGGTTGGTACAGGACTTGGCTTTTTGTTCGGGATTGTCGAGACGGGTGGAGGAGGATCGTTTTCGTTTGCGGATTACGGAAGCGTATTTGCGGGTCTTTCCTTTTCTGCCATTTGGGCTTTGCCATTTTGGATCGCGACCTTCTCATTAGCGATGGTCATCGTCTTTGAAAATATTGGCTTGATTCATGGGCATACCTCGATGATTGGACAGCCGCAGAAGTTCGGCCGCTCGCTGCAAGCGAATGCGTTGTCGGCTGCCATCTCTGGCATTTTGGGAACCAGTCCGACCGTTTCGACGGTGGAGACCGCGGCAGGAATCGCAGCAGGGGGAAGGACAGGACTTACTTCGCTTGTAACAGGTACCTTGTTCCTGCTCTCGCTTGGTTTGCTTCCTGTCATCAAAATGATTCCGGATGGAGCCATTGCTCCAGTGCTCATCATCATTGGCGCACTGATGCTGCAAAACGTACAGAATATCAATTTGAAGGACTTCTCGGAAGGTTTTCCTGCCTTTTTGATCATCGTGATTATCCCGCTGTCTTACAGCATTGTAGATGGAATTGCGTTTGGCTTCGTGGCGTATCCGCTCATGAAGCTCGCATTGGGCAAGCGTCGCGAAGTGCCTGCGCTGATGTACGTCATTGCAGGATTGTTTTTGCTGAATCTGATGCTACCGATATTCGCATAGAGAGTGGCTACCCTCGACTTCGGTCGGGGGTTTTTTTGTTCCGTTCTCTAGAAAGTGGCGCAAGGATTGTGAAATAATGGATGAAAAGTCGAAGGACGGGAGGATTTTATATGATCCATGAGATGACGTTTCAATTGCGTACTTCTGATTTCTCCAAAGGACAAGCCTGGTACCAGAGCTTTTTGCAAAGAGAGCCGGATTTTGTTCCGCATGAAGGATTTGCTGAATGGGAAGTCCTGCCCGGATGCTGGCTCCAGCTGGCAGAAGGGACTCCTGCGGAAGGAAGCGGTCCCGTACGCTTTGCCGTTGTCGATATCGAGACGGAAAGAGAAAGACTGATCAACGAACTGCAAATTGAACCGTTTGAAATTTTCCAACGGGAAGAGGTACCGGTCAAATGGGGGACGTTTGCCGATCCATGGGGGAATCGTCTTGGATTGTTCGAGTACCTGGATGCGGCTGAAAAAGCGGAGAAGCAAAGAAGACTTGCGAAGCTGGAAAAAGCCCCTAGCCTATGAGAGAGGCAAAGGGACTTTTCGTGGAGAGATGCGGATTGATTATCGTTTTACCAGCGTAAACGCTTGTTTTACTTGGTCCAGCGACATCATCAGAGGGATGAATTTTTTCCCTTCTTTGCTTGCTGGGTCAAATACTGTGTCTTGTGGCAAGCTTGCTACATAAACCGTGTTGGTTGCTTGGTTACGTGCAATTTCGACGCCGACTGGCGGCTCGTCCGGGTTGTTCAGTTTTTTCCAGTCATTCAGGTCAAACGCGGTGATAACCACAACAGGTGTACGATCTTCTGCTTTGTCTGCATTGAAGATGAAGCTAGTTACACTCTTTGCTTCTGGCAAGTATTCGTCTGCATTTGGGCCAGTTTTTTCCTCAACAAGGATGTTGCCGTTCCAAGATTTTGGACCTTTAAAAGCAAAGGCAGAGTCTTGGCTTTTGAAAGTATCATGATAGACTTCGAGTGGTTTTACAGCTGGTTCGAAGTTGGCACTCATCAATTCCCATTTGGTTTGGTTCCACTTCCATTTGGATTTGAGGTAGCCGCGAACATCTGCATTGTAATCACCAGTCAGACGCTCTGTACCTTCCAGCACGTAGAGACCATTTTTGTTTAGATCGATTGGTTTCAGCTCCACGAAGTCCGCTCCGACTACACCTGCTTTGTTTTTATCCAGACCTGGCAGGCTGAGCTCTTTCGCTTTTCCATCTTTAATGATGTAGATGTGATTGGTTGTGTAGCCGCCGCTTCCGCCAGTGCTTGCAGTAACCATGATCTCGCCTTTTTTATCGTAAGTGAAATCTTGTACGGAGAGCTTCGGCTCGTAGCCGTTGTCCTTCACGTCGATGTTAAAAGATTTCTTCGTTTTGCCATCTGTTACTTTGATAGTGAGGTCCTTAACGTATGGGCTGTTTTTCTCTTTTTTTCCGTACAGAACGACTGTGTCTGCGGTTTTGTCACCCGTTACGTCTGCTGTTTTTTTCGTAATCTCTTGCAAGCCTTTTGTTGTAGGAGTTGTGTTGCTTGCATCTGCTGTAATGGCATAACCTCCAGTGAAAAGTACGGAAGTAAGCACAGTTCCTGTTACGAGTTTGTTCAAGTGTTTCAAGTGTTTCATGTGTTTCATGTGATGAATCTCCTCCCCAGTCTTGCTGACTGATCATGATGTAAATGTGTAGTGTGCTGTATCTTGTGCTTGTCCTTGCTACACGTTCATTATGTACGATAGTGTGGAGGCGTTGGTTACAGACTATCGACATAAATCCTACAAAATGGTAACAGGTAAATGTTAGGGTGCTTGGAGGTTGCTCGCTTCTTTTAGCAAGGCCTCGCTGCTTTGCTCCAACAGCATGGGATAGAGCCGTGTTTTGTCTGGAGCCAACGCGAGGAGCTGATCATATACCGCAGCGGAGGCATAGAGCAAGTCAGAATCGTGGATAATCTGATGCAAGGACCGTTCATCAGTGAATCCTGCGGTCATGTGTTGAATCTGTTCGATACCTGCCTCTTGGACACGGCCCGCCATCCATTCCCCGCCTTTCTTTCCGAGACAAACAAATCCAACTGCACGGCCTGCCTCCAGGCGAGCAATCTCCAGAAGCGTGCTTGTCTGGGCATTTGCTCCAATGATGAGGACTGGCTTGTGATAACGAGCAGCTAATTCTTTTACTTCATCTGCATGATTGACGGTGGTGACAATTTGGTCTGCATCTTGTAAGGCGGAGAGGACATCTGAATGGTTTTCAAGATAGGCAACCTGAATGGGCTGACCGATGATCTCTTCTATTTTCCTGCGATAAAAAGGATGATCATGCTCGTGACATTCCACCAAGAGCCATCGGGCTTCTTTTTTGGACCGGGAAAGAAACAAATGTCCGTAAGCAATGGAAGCGAGCATCAGCTCATCTAGCGAAAACGGAAGCTGCTGTGCTTCGGTCATGATTGTTTTGGCGTGATCATAAAGCGATTGCTGGCGCATGCGAAAGGCTGTAATCGCAGGTTTGTCAGCGATAGAAGTACCGCGACCCTTTTGCATATGGACGAGACCTTCATCGCGTAGCTGCGTGTATACAGCATTGATGGTGTTGCGGTTGACTTGCAGCTGATCGGCTAATTGGGCAGCAGGTGGAAGCATTTCGCCCGGTTGAAGGTGGCCGAGGCCAATGAGAAGCTTCAATTGTTCTTTGATTTGCACATGGATCGGGATTGGAAAGTCCGCGTTTAGCCGCACAAGTGATTGAGCCATGATTTATCGCCTCACAGTTTGGTGTTTGGTTTTATTTTACTAAATATCTAGATAACTAGCTATTATTTATGTTTTTGTAAGATAGCTAACAGAAAGCAGAGTGGTCACTTGCTACGATGGGAGCAGGAGGTGGCTATGATGAGCGAAGGATGGAGTGTTAAGGGATTTGTAGCCAAAATGAGGGGGAGAAGCAGAACGCCCTTGAAAATATCTGGCTCGGTTGCTTTGATTGGAGGTCTTGGCGGATTAGTGACGATAGGGGTACTGGGCATGCTGACGGAATTAACCACCGCTGTCTGGTTGATGGCTTCATTTGGAGCAAGCTGTGTGCTTGCTTTTGTGGCCTGGGATTCGCCATTATCTCAGCCGCGTAATATCATTGGGGGGCATTTTTTCACCAGCTTGGTCGGTGTGCTGCTCTATCAAATAGGCGGATCGCAGCTGTGGGTCGTAGCAGCTAGTGTCGGTCTTGCAATTGTCGTCATGCATGTGACGAAAACGACGCATCCTCCTGCAGGTGCCAATCCGATCGTCATTGTCATGGACGGCAGGGGGTGGGAGTTTTTATTGTCTCCGGTACTCATAGGTGCAGTAGTGGTTGTGCTGATTGCTTTGTTCGTCAATAACATGCATAAGAAACGTGCGTACCCTGTGTTTTGGGTATAGCAGTATCATGTAAGGAGTGGCCGCCTTTTATTAGGTGGTCATTTTTTCATTTAGATGGAAGTGTGTAGGGTGATTGACAAATGGATTGAAATGCATAAAAGTATAGGTAACTAGGTATTTGTTATAGTGAGGGATGTATCATGAGTGAGCAAATCGTTTTAGCCAAGAAAACGATGTTTCAGACACCGGCTGACATTCGAATGGGCATTTTCTTCATTCAAAAGGGACTCCTGCGTCTCTCTCGGCTGAACGAAGATGGAAAGGCCTTTACCGTGGGATTGCTGGGACCTGGAGCTGTTTTTGGCGAGATCGAGGAAATGGCGCTGGGGTCACGCGCTGTCTACATTGAAGCGATGCAAAAAACGACCCTTACTCATTGGAGTGCGACTCGGATGGAAGAAATGCTGCAAGCATGTCCACCAAGCTTGAAAGAAATGATGTTCCAGTTGTCAAAACGATTGGGCGAACAAGAGGAGAGGATGGAGAAGCTCGCTTTAGAATCGGTTAGGGATCGCGTACTCCATCTGTTGGTTCAGTTGTGTCAGCGATTTGGCAAAGCTGAAGAACCATTTTTGAAATTGACCGTCTCTCTCTCCCATCAGGAGATTGCCAACATGGTGGGGGCGACCAGAGAAACCGTTTCATTAGCATTAGCCAGTTTGGTTGATGAGGGAATTGTGTTGGTGTCCCGAATGTCGATTGCTGTACATGCATCGAGAATGGTTGATAAAATAAGAGAATGAAAGTAAAATGATTGAATGCTCAAAACGGGCCGCGGTTCGTAAACTCCCGCGTTATCAAAACTAGGAGGAAATCATATGTTTAATTTTTGGATCGGAGTGCTTTTTGCTCTGGTGAACTTCGGGCTGTTCCTGCTCTGCTACCGATTGTTCGGCAGAATGGGACTGTATGCGTGGATTGGGATGGCTACCGTGCTGGCCAACATTCAGGTGGTCAAAACAATTGAGATGTTCGGTTTGGTTATGACGCTCGGCAATACGATTTATGCTTCTATTTATTTGGTAAGCGATCTATTGAACGAGAAGTATGGGGAAAGAGAAGCGAAAAAAGCCGTATGGTTCGGCTTCTTTACCTTAATTGCCGCAACGATCATTATGCAGCTCGTATTGGTGTTTGAACCACAGGAAACAGATATCGCCCAAGGTTCCTTGCAGACGATTTTTGGCTTGATGCCAAGAGTGGCATTGGGCAGCTTGTGTGCGTATTTTGTCAGCCAATTTGTCGACGTGAAAATCTATTCGTGGTTGAAGAAAAAATGTCCAGGCCGCAATCAGCTCTGGATTCGCAATAATGGAAGCACGCTATTCAGTCAACTGCTCGATTCGGTTACCTTTTGTACGATTGCCTTTTTGGGAGAATTCCCAATGGACGTATGGTGGCAAATCCTGCTGACTACCTACCTGATCAAGTTTGTCGTATCGGCAGCTTCGACGCCGATTCTTTATATCGCACGCAGTATGAAAGTGGACGAAAGCTAATTGACAAAAACACTGAAAAACCGCCAAGGACGATGGAGCTTGGCGGTTTTTGTTATACATGGTTTGGAAGGATTATGCAAACTTTACATCAAATTTACACAATGTTCAGATTCTTAATGTACGATTTTTAGAGAGCTACTTCCGAATGATCGTGAGGAGGAATGATGCGAGGATGTTGAAAAAGAGAGTAGGTTCTTCCCGATGGCCGAAGCTGGCGCTAATCGCTGCGGTTATGATAGGAACGGTTTTACCGACCGGGTGGATGCCACAGGCAAAAGCTGCGCGGGCTGATCATGTGGTGATCAGCGAGGTGTATGGGGGTGGGGGGAACTCTGGTGCCTATTACAAGAACGATTTCATTGAGCTGTATAACCCGACAGACACGGCTGTTTCGGTTGGAGGCTGGTCTGTACAATATGCTTCTGCTACGGGAGGAACTTGGCAGACAACAGATTTGGCTGGAAGCATAGCTCCTTATGGGTTTTATTTGATCCAGCAAGCATCAGGAACGGGCGGTACAGCAGTCCTCCCTACTCCTGATGCTACGGGAACGCTTGCAATGGCTGGAGCACAAGGAAAGGTCGCATTGGTTAGCCATACTACGCCTTTAACAGGGGCGGATGTCTCCTCCCAAACAGGTGTTGTAGATATGGTCGGATACGGTGGAGCAAATGCATACGAGGGCAATTCACCTGCACCAGCTACTACAAACTCGAACAGCGCCCAGCGCATTAGCGACGCCAGTGGCATTGTACCAAACGGAGGAAATGGCTGGGATACGAACAACAACGGCAACGATTTTATCACAGGGGCACCTACCCCGAAAAACGCGCAAAGCCCAGCAGAACCACCGCTGCCAACAGACGTGACGGACAAGCCGAACGCTACGGAACTTATTTTTGATCATACCGATCCTACCCAAGCAACAATTCGCGGCTATGTCGGTCAAGGGCGGACGATTAAGGTTTATGCGAGTCAGCCTACAGGAACAGGTAGCGACACTCCTTTGGCAACGCAAGATTCGGATGCTTCCGGACTAATCGAGCTGACTTTTGCCAATCCCGATCCAAATGCACAGGGAGTCTATCTCACCGCAACCGAAGGGAGTAAGAAGGAGAGTGCGAGCATCGAGCTGAGGCCAGCGGTAGCCAGCCCAGTTTTGATCCAGGATAAAGTCAGCCTGCAAGCGGTGAACGGAGCGGGCGAACTGCGAGGAGAAGCAGGAGCGGCAGCAGGGAATGCTATCTTGCGCGCATACGATCCGCAAAAACAACCGCTGATGCTTAGCAACAAAGAAACAGGAACGGCACAGGCAAACGGGTCATTTTCCTTTACGATTCCAAACATCGATCAGCTGGATCATATCCTCGTAACGCAGCAAACAGCTGGGGAATATGGCAAGTCGTTTGAGAGCCCGGAAGTTAGCGTTACTAAGTCAGCAGTGGGTTCGACTACGATTGCTGAGGCAAGAAACACCCCGGTAGGAACGAACGTGATTGTCGTCGGAACGGTGACGGCGATGTTCGAAGCGGGCGGACAAAATAACGTGTATTTCCAAGATGAGACGGCAGGACTTGTACTTCGTGCGCCAGGGCTGACTGGCAAAATTGAGGTAGGAGACAAGATCCGAGCTACTGGAAAAATGAGTGACTACCATGGACTGGCTCAACTCGAAGCACTCACCAGTAACGTGGAAATCGTGCAAAAACAAGCGGGTGTGCCTAGTCCGCAAATCGTGACATCCACTGATTTTGCGGCTGCTACAGGAGAGGCTTTGGAAGGCAAGCTGGTGACGGTAAAGGTGGTTACCGTCAAATCGGTATCAAGCGGCAATTACACGCTAGAGGATCAGCACGGTACGTTTGTGTCTCGACCGGATGCCTCTCTTTCGCTTCCATTGAACAAGAGCTATGCAGCTATTACAGGCGTGGTGAACTACGACCGCAATGTATACAAGCTGGTGCCGCGCACTGTCGCTGATCTCGTTGAGGACGAGAATAAAGTCCCTATGGTCACAGCGAGCCCAGCAGGTCCTATGGTGACAAAAGGAACAAATGTAACGCTCTCAACGACAATGGCTGACACTACGATCTTCTATACGATAGATGGTTCGACACCGAGCAGAGGGAGCATCAAGTATACGGGACCGATCCAGATTGACGTGGATACGACCCTTTCAGCCATAGCTGTCAAGGATGGCTACACAGACAGCAATGTAGCGACCTTCCGCTATGTGATTCAAAAAGACAACATTCGGATTCATGATATCCAAGGAACGTCGCACCGATCAGCGATGGCCGATGGAACGGTGACGAATGTTCCGGGAATCGTAACGGCTGTCGTCCGAAGCGGCAGCAATGTACAAGGCTTTTATATGCAAGACCCGCAACCGGACGCAGACCCATTTACCTCCGAAGGCATTTACGTTTACGAGCCAAAAGCAGCGGTCAACCCTGGCGATGAAGTCATCGTCAGCGGAACCGTCAAGGAATACGTGCCATCGAACAGAGCGGGTACAGACCTCACCCAGACGCAAATTGATGCAACCTCGTACGCAGTTGTCAATCCAGCAAAGGGACTCCCTGATCCACTCATTCTGGGCAAAGACAACTACGAATATCCAAAAGGAATTATCGACAACGACAGCCTCGGCAAATTCGACCCGGATCAAGACGGCATCGACTTCTGGGAAAGTCTCGAAGGCATGCTGGTGCAAATCGACAATCCGATCGTAGTTGGCGAAACCAAGACGTTTACCAATCCACGTGCAACGGAATTTGTCGTTATCGATGATCAAGCTCATTCAAATCAGCCGCGTACACCAGCTGGCGGAGTGGTGCTGGAAGCCAATGATTTTCACCCTGAACGCATCACGGTATCGGATAAACTCGGATCGATTACCGGAGAGGTAAAAGTCGGCGACAAATTTACTGAGCCGCTGGTAGGCATCATTGACTACAGCTTCGCGAACTACAAGCTGTTCCATACACGCGAATTTACGGTACAGGCAAGCCATTATGAGCCGCCAGTGACGAATATTTCCCCAAAAGAGGACAAGCTGACAATCGCTACGTACAACATCGAGAATTTCTCGGCAAAAACCGATTCCGCTAAAATCAATCGCAT
Organism: Brevibacillus brevis; assembly: GCF_900637055.1. Classification (NCBI taxonomy): domain Bacteria; kingdom Bacillati; phylum Bacillota; class Bacilli; order Caryophanales; family Paenibacillaceae; genus Brevibacillus; species Brevibacillus brevis. The sequence continues at coordinate 4,857,270 of NZ_LR134338.1, read as the reverse complement.
CGCCGAGACGATCGTGGACAACATGAAGGGACCGGATATTATCGGTGTGGTAGAAATGCAGGACGATAATGGGCCGACAGACAATGGACAAACAGATGCTACACAGTCTGCGGAAGCATTGATCAAAGCGATTGAAAACAAAAACGGTCCGACTTACCGATACACGGATATCGCGCCACAGAACAATCAGGATGGTGGACAGCCAGGAGGAAATATCCGTGTTGGTTTCTTCTACAATCCAGAACGGGTACAGCTGGCAGAAGGACCGCCAGGAGGTGCGACAGATGCGGTGCAAATCGAGACGCGAGATGGCGTGGCGCATCTTTCCGTCAATCCAGGGCGGGTAGATCCGACCAACGAGGCGTTTGCTTCGAGCCGTAAGCCACTGGCAGCGGAATTCATTTTCCAAGGCGAGCCGGTCATTGTCATCGCCAACCATTTCAACTCCAAGGGTGGAGATCAAGCGCTGTTTGGAAAAGATCAGCCGCCACAGCTGGTGAGTGAAGTACAGCGCATGAAAATTGCCCGTGTGTTAAATAACTTTGTAAAAGACATCCATGCGGCGGAAGCGAAAGCAAATGTTGTGGTGCTGGGTGATCTCAACGATTTCCCGTTTTCGAATCCGGTGCAGGAATTGGCAGATGGCGTTTTGACCAATATGGTGGAGAAACTGCCGAAGGGTGAGCAGTATACGTACGTGTACCAAGGGAACTCTCAAGTCTTGGATCAAATTTTGGTCAGCAACCACTTAGAGGATGACACAAAGGTTGATATCGTTCACATCAACGCTGGCTTGACCGAGAGCGAGGGACGTGTGAGTGATCATAACCCTGTCCTTGTACAGCTGGACTTGAAGGATCGCGGCACGCCGGAAAAAACAGCAAAAGAAGTGGCAGAAAGCATCACGCAGCTCCCACAGCCAGCAGCGGGTGAGACACGCTTGAAGCTGCCAGAGGTACCTGCAGGCTTTACCATCACGATCAAGTCGTCAAGTGATACAGCGGTCATTTCGCTGGACGGCAAAATTACGCCGCCAAATCGCCAGACGAATGTAGACCTGATTTTGGAGGTCACACGAGCATCCGACCAATCGACAGCAGAGACCAAAGCATTGACCGTGCAGGTTCCGGCCAAGCCGGAGTCACCACCGCCAGTTACACCTCCGGACAGAACACCGACACCGGACACGCAGAGAGATTTGAACAAACAAGCGGCTCAAGTCATCTCCGCAAGTCAGGAGGAGAACGCCATTTTGGGACAGGTGGATCAAGTACTCAGCCATCTGGAAAAACTTCTGGATGCCGAGCAATGGACGCCGACTGAGAAATGGGAGACAGTCACTGATACGATCACGACTGTACTCGAGGCAGTAGCCGAGCAGGCCGAGCGAGGAACCATTAGTGAAGAGTCGCTCCAAGATGTGACGAAGAGCTTTTTGGACAAAGCATTTGACCCGCTCACAGAAGATGGCATCGAGAAGGAAGAGCTTGCCCGTCTGGCACTTGCTTCTTTGACGAGCTTGGCGAAAACAGCACTGGAGCCCCTCGATGAAAAGGATATTTCCAAAGAGGTAGCCAAGCATGTCCGTACGCTGGCGGAAGAGCTTTTGAAAAAGCTTGGCACTGTCGTCATTGAAGATGGGGATGAGATCAAGGCAGATGACGAACAAGTAGATGAACTTCTAGACGTACTCGGGGAATTCATGAAAGCAATCGAGTCCGTGAAAGACAAGATCGGCTTTGCTCCGGTGCTATTCGTTCAAGTGGAAGAAAGCGATGACGATTCGATCGACACGCGTTCTCGCAAGGAAGAATCAAAAGAACCTACGGTAACCATGGAGCAGAAGCTGGTTGAGCAATTGAAGGAAAAAGAGGTAGGAATCCGAGTCACCTTGGATAGTGAAGCATGGGTAGAAGTGCCGGGCGCATACTTTGCTGCTGAGCGTGCACGAGAGTTTGCCCTCTCCCTGACAGAATCAGATGGAAACAGCTGGAAGGGTGTCCCGAACCCAGGCGAAGCTTATCAATTGCAAGCGTGGAGCAAGGGTAAAAAGCTGACAAGCTTCGGAAAAGCAGGCTTTATGCTCGGGCTACCAGTCGCCGAAGAGGCAAGCGAAAAGCTCCAAGCCTACGTGTTCCGAAGTAATATGTGGAGACCAGCTATGGGACTTAAGGGAAAACCAATCAAAGTGGAAAAAGAAGGCGATGTAGGGATCTTTACAGTGGCGACGGCTTCCTCTTATGTTGTCGGAGAGACTGCCCTGAAAAGGATCGAGATCGCGCCGAAATCTCTCAAGCTAGCCCAAGGCGAGGAAGCACAGCTCAAGGTGATGGCGATTCTCGGTAATGATGCGGAAGAAGACGTTACTGAAGCGGAAGGTATCGAGTTCACATCAAGCAAGCCCGAACAGGTAGAGGTTGATGAGACGGGGCGTATTCTTGTCTTGGATGATGCCAAACCAAGAACAAGAGTGACCATCACGATCAGCTACGCTGGCAAGACAGCGAAGGTAACTGTCACGGTTAAGAGCAATTGACTAAAGGGAAAACGGGTTGGGAGATAGCTTCCCAGCCCGTTTTTTGTTGTGGAAATGGATTAGAGACGTGCCATCCCCATTGCTTTTTCAACTTTGTACAGCATCTCGTTCGCGACTTTATTCGCTTTCTCTGCCCCGGCAGTCAAGATATCATCCAGCTCGGAGGAGTGGAACAGCTGCTCGAAGCGTTCTTGGATCGGACGGAGTGTTTCTACGACAACTTCGGCCAGCTCGGTTTTGAATGCGCCGTAGCCTTTGCCCTCGTACATCGCTTCGATCTCATCCAGCGTTTTTCCAGAGCAGAGGGAGTAGATGGTCATGAGGTTAGAGACTGCTGGCTTTTCTGCTTTGTCATAACGCACAACGCTGTCGGAATCCGTTTGTGCGCGCTTGATTTTTTTCGTGATGGTGTCTGCATCATCCAGCATGGAGATGAAGGCGCCTTGGTTTGGATCGGATTTGCTCATTTTCTTGGTGCCTTCAGCAAGAGACATGATGCGTGCGCCAGTCTCCGGCAGGCGAACCTCTGGAATGGTGAAAATGTCGCCATAACGGTTGTTAAAACGAGTGGCTAGATCACGAGTCAGCTCCAGATGCTGCTTCTGGTCTTCGCCCACAGGGACGAAATCAGTGCCGTACAGCAAAATATCAGCAGCCATCAATGGAGGATAAGCCAGCAGACCGCCTGGAATGGATTCACCGCGTCCATCGGATTTGTCCTTGAATTGGGTCATGCGCTCCAATTCACCCAAGTAAGAGGTACACAGCATGATCCAGCCGAGCTTGGCATGGGCCGGTACTTCCGATTGGACGAACAGCGTCATTTTGTTCGGATCGAGGCCAACTGACAAATAGAGAGCCGCGAGACGACGAATGTTTTCGCGCAGAACGGCAGGCTCCTGTGGAACGGTGATGGCATGCTGGTCTACGATGCAGTAAAAGCAGTTGAACTGATCTTGAAGCGGAACGAAGTGTTTCATCGCGCCCAAGTAGTTCCCGAGGGTCAAAATGCCGCTCGGTTGAATGCCGGAAAAGATTGTTTTCATGGGAAAGCTGCTCCTTTCAATGTTAGATGCGAGTTTAAAAAGTTGAGTTCAAAAAGTCGATTTTTTGAACATCCCCTTTAAAATACAAAAAGGTCCATCCGCCCTGGACAGGGACGAATGAACCGTGGTGCCACCCTTGTTATTTCGCGTACGGAATCATCCATACGCAAAATCTCTTTAATCCGTACCGTTTCTGTGCAAAACAGCTTGATACGGTGTCCATTGTAACGTACGGACGTAACGCCAAAGCCTACTGCCGCCATAAGAGCGGGTTCGGTTTGGAGCTCGGAAGCCCATTCATCATTTCCTTAACACTGATTCGCACCAACCATCAGCTCTCTGAAGTCTCGAAAAATGACTACTCTTCTTCCTCATTGCCATCAAATGATACCCTTTGAGCAAACATTTTACATAGAGTGGAATAAAAAAGCAAGTGGGTCTTGACAAGAAAAACCAAAAGTTGTAAAAATAACTCGTTAGTTATATAACTGGTGAGTTACTTTTGAGGGTGAGAAAATGACCAATGACAAATTATCGAAAGGGGAGCTGAGTCGCAGTCGGTTGCTTGCGGCGGCAGCTTCTGAGTTCGCGGCAAAAGGCTTTCATCGTACTCGGGTGAGTGACATTGTGAAAGCAGCAGGCCTGACTCAGGCGTCGTTTTACCAGTATTTTGACAGCAAGGAAGGCTTGTATCAGCAGTTGACGGACACATTCGTTACCAAGCTGTGGGAATTGGCGGACAGCGGTCAAAAGGTAACGGCCTTGACGAAGACAGATGTCTTCCATCAGGTACGGGAAAACTTGCTCGCCTTGTTCCGATTTTTTCAGGAGCAGCCTGACTTGACCCGGATCGTGCTGTATCAGGCAGAAGAGGGCGAAGAGCTGCATCGTAAGCTGGCTTCGATGGTTGCTGTCAACTTGCGACAAAATCAGACTGCGGGGCACGTCCGTGTCGAGTTGTCCGTGGAGGCAGCGGCAGAGGCAATGATCGCAGTCGTAGACCGTATGACGACGCGGTATTTGCTGACGGGCGAAAAAACAGCGGAGCAGCTAGCGGACGATGCGGTATCTTTTTTGGCATATGGGATCTTGCAGGCAAATGAATAGGAAGAGGGTGCTTGTATGCTGGAGCTGCCCCATCTGATTTGGCTGTTTTTAGTCGTTTTCATGTTTCATGATCTCGAGGAGATCGTGATGGTAGAAGGTTGGGTGCGAGCCAAGAAAGACATCATTAGACAGACTGTGCCAGAACGGCTTATGAAGTTGATTGAGCCTTCGCTTTCGATGAGCACAGCGCAATTTGCCGTCGCAGTCTCTTGTATTTTCGCCGTTTTATCGGCAGCGGTCATCCTGACTGTCACGACACTTTCGGCTGGAACGTACCTCCCGTTTTTTCTGGTTTGTCTGCACGTGATGTTTCTTCATGTTTTCATGCATGTTGGTCATACCGTTGTCCTTCGTACGTACACACCTGGTGTGGTGACGGCAGTAGCATTCGTTTTGCCCTATAGTGTGTATGCGTATGATCGATTGCTTGAAGCTGGGCTTGTGACGTGGCCGTTGATTTGGAGCACGTTGCCGTACAGCTTGTTGATCATCCCTGTTTTGTATGCTGCACACCGGATTGGGGAGGCAGCAGGTAAAATGATCCCCCGATGAGAAAAAGAAAGGGAGTATGTTATCCTAGGAGAAAGAGATTGGTGTGAAAGAGGGAATTTTGTTGAAGCTGCGACTAGGCGTAATAGGCGCGGATGATTCACTTGCTATCATCGAATCAGTCATGCGGGAGTTTCCCGAAATTGAATACTTGCCGATTGTCTATTGGAAAGAAGAAGAGATCCTCGATCTGATCATGCCGCATGTGGATGAGGTGGATATGTGGCTTTTCTCCGGACAGGTCCCTTATGCCATGGTGAGCGAGTCAGGCAAGGTCCAAGCGCCGATGGCTTATGTGCCTCATCTCGGTGCGAGCTTGTACAGAACCTTGCTTCATCTATCCCATCAATTGGGAATCCGGGTGGATGAAGTCAGCTTTGATACATTTTCACCAGAAGAACTGGAGCATTTTATGGACGAAGCGGGCATCGCTGGTGGCTACAAATGGCTCAAGCATTACGAGGGAGCGATCTCAGCCGATGAACTGGCGGATTACCACGAACAGCTTTGGAGGGCAGGCAAGACAAAGGTGGCAGTCACCTGCTTGCGGACAGCAGATGTAGAGCTGGTACGGCGAGGTGTCCCTGTACATCGGGTCGTGCCGACACGCGCAGGTGTGATTTCGGTCATTCACATGCTTTTGCGAACGCACGAGATGCTTCACTTCAAAGATACCCAAATTGCCGTGCAGATGATGGAGATTGATCCATTTCGCGAGCTTGCCGGTAGCAACTTTTCCACAGATGAATGGCAAAACGCCGAGATCAAGACGATGGAAAAACTGCTGCGCTACGCGAAGCATTTGCAAGGCTCACTGAAGACAGCGGGTCCCGGACGCTACGTCATTTTTACAACGCGGGGGAATTTGCAAGAAGTTACTCGTGATTATTCGACAATTCCCGACTTGGATGAGATGTTCGGTATTCGTGCTGATCTGGTAACGTGTGGGATCGGGATTGGCAAGACCGCTTATGAAGCGGAAATCCACGGTGGCGCGGCTCTCTTGCACGCCAAAGAGCGAGGTACCGGCAACTGGATGGTCTTTTTCGATGACAAAAGCATCGTGGGGCCGCTTGGGCGAGACGAACAGCTCACGTTTCGGTACGACTCAGAGAAGCTGCAAGCACTCAGCCAGCTTACCTCACTCAGCGTCATGACGCTGGCAAAGCTCGATTCCATACTGAAAAAGCGCGGGTCTCAGGAGATTCAAGCCCATGAATTGGCTTCGCACCTGCAAATATTGCCGCGAAGTGCCAGACGTATCCTGATTGAACTGGAGTCAAAGGGCCTCGCGCAAGTAATTGGGGAAGAAAATCCGCACCCGCGGGGCAGACCACGCAAGGTGTATCGGATTGTATGGCAAGCCTAATTGTAATAAATTTACCAATTAATCATTTCTTTCAGGAAATGATTTTTTTGTCGTTAAAAAATTGTTCTCAAATTCACATTTATGACAAATAATAAGAGATGTAAACAACTATGAACTTACATAAAAAACAATAATTTCCAAGGAGGAATTAACAAGTATGAAAAAATCGGTTTTTGCAGTAACACTCAGCTTCGCATTAGGTACCTCCACATTCCTGCCGCTAGCTGCGCAGGCAGAATCCGAAAACATCGTCTATAGCGCTGAGTGGGATACCCCCGAATTTATCGGAGAAGAGTTCGAGGCAGAAGATCTGGATGGCGAAGACAAAGTTTGGGGATTCCTGGAGCAACATCAAGATTCCTTCCGCATTGATGGAGAAGTGAGAGATCACTTTAAAGTGCTTGATGAAGTGACAGACAGAGAGACAGACATGACTCACTACCGCGTACAAGAAATGTACGAGGGCATCCCGGTCTATGGTTATCAGCAGACGATTCACGTAAACGAGGATGGAAATGTAACGGCATTCCTCGGGAACTACGCACCTAACTTGTCAGATAATGATAAGCTGACGAAAAAACCAAAGCTGAAGGCAGATAAGGCAGTCAAAGAGGCCATCAAGGATTTGGAGGATGAGATCGACGAAAAAGTGGAGAAGTTCGAGGTGAAGCCAAAAGGCAACCTCTATATCTACATCCACGAAGATGAATCGTATTTAGCTTACGAAGTGGAGCTGAATTTCCTTGATCCGCTACCAGGACGTTGGAAGTATTTCATTGATGCGCATTCTGGTGATGTGATTAACAAATACAATATGCTCCATGAGATTACAGGAACGGGCACAGGGGTACTAGGTGACTCCAAATCGTTCGAAGTAACAAAAGTAAGCAATACCAACTATACAGCGAAAGATACAACGCGCGGCAAGGGAATCGAGACGTACAACGCACGGAACAGATATACTCTCCCAGGCACTCTTGGCTCTGATACCGATAACAAGTGGACAGATGGAGCACTTGTTGACGCGCATGCCTATGCACAGGCAACTTACGATTACTACAAAAACGAACATAACCGCAACAGCTACGATAACAATGGTGCGAAAATGATCTCCACTGTCCATTACGGTAGCAACTACAACAACGCATTCTGGAACGGCGTACAAATGGTATACGGGGATGGAGATGGAAGCGTATTCCGCCCATTGTCCGCTGGCTTGGATGTTGTCGCACATGAATTAACACATGCCGTTACAGAAAAAACAGCGAATCTGATCTATCAAAACGAATCGGGTGCGTTAAATGAATCTATCTCTGACATCTTCGGGGCAATGATTGACAACGATGATTGGCTGATGGGTGAAGATGTATACACGCCAGGAACACCTGGAGATGCACTGCGCTCTCTCGAAGATCCGACAGTGGCTGGCGATCCTGACCACTACAGCGATCGATACACAGGTCCAAATGACAATGGAGGCGTACACATCAACAGCGGTATCAATAACAAAGCGGCATATCTCCTCGCAGAGGGTGGTTCACACCACGGTGTAACGGTTACAGGCATTGGTCGCAATGACACAGCAAAAATCTACTACTACGCTCTAACAAACTACCTCAATCCAAACTCTAATTTCTCCGCTATGCGACAAGCAGCTATTCAATCCGCAACAGTCCTTTTCGGTGCTAATTCCCAACAAGTAGAATCTGTAAAAGATGCGTATGATGCAATTGGTGTGCAATAATCACTAAAATATTTTGTGACACGAAATATTTGTCGTACTATTAGAAATTGTCTTGCTCCTCTTGTGGGGCAAGGCAATTTTTTGTATGTTGGTGGTAATTTACCTCGTATATATAGGGAGTTGGAAAGGAGTATCCCATGGATCATTTAAAAAACATAGTGAGACACCATTATGATATAGACGCTGTTGATGTGACCCCTCAGCAAGGAGGATGGTCGGCGCTTGCTTATAAAGTCATCAGCGACCAGCATTGCTATTTCTTGAAGGTCTATGAAAAAAGCAGAGCATCTACGCCCAAGTGGACAGCGCTGATCGATAAGTATGTTCCCATTATCCAGTGGCTATCACGCCAGACCAGACTGCAAGGCAAACTTCCAGTTCCGCTGCTGACAAGAAACGCCGCGTATAAACATGAAGACGACATGGGCATCTATCAGCTGTTTGCCTATATTGAGGGGAAAACCATTGGGAACCAAGCGTTACACTCGTTGCAAGTTCGCCAGCTAGCAGAAATCATAGCGGAGTTGCATTTGTACGGGGAAGAAATCCCGGTCAGTACGGCTGCAATCAAGGAAGACTTCCGCATCCCATTTGCCGAGCAGTTTCGAGAAATGCTGAACGAAGATATCCACCGTCTGCCGGACGATGTGAATGAAATCGTCAAACCTTTTGTAAACGTACTGGCTGACCGCATGAATCAGTTGGAGGTGATTGGAGACGAATTGCGAGGCAGTGAGATGAAAATGAAACTTTGCCATACGGACCTTCATAACTGGAATCTGATGCAATCTGGTCAGCAGCTTATTCTCATAGACTGGGAAGGATTGAAGCTGGCTCCGGTAGAAGCAGATCTGATGTTTTTGGTAGAGGAGCCTTTTTTTGAGGAGTTTATGGCTATCTATCGGAAAACACATACAAATTATGTGATCAATCGACAAGCGTTGGAATTCTATCAAATCCGACGTGCGTTGGAAGATATATGTGAATTGCTAGAGCAGCTCTTGTTTGATGAGCAGGAGGCAGGGGATCGAGTAGAGACGATCGGGCATTTGAAAGGGGAATTAAGGAAGATTGATAGGAGGATCATATGATCGACGTTACCTACCTGAAAAGATTATTCTTGAATAGAGGTGAAGATCTAGACATCAGATTGGCTGAAATTGGTGATTTGCTGGAGTATGGAACCCATGATCCGAATGACGTGATAACATTTACAGAGCATGCCTTAGACCTTGCAATTGCAGAAGAAAACTTTGATGTAAAGGAAAGGTTGTTTTATCTACTCATGAATGCAGTAACATATCAAGGTGTCGCAAGAAATGTAGAATGGGATCCATTAGCAGATGTTCTGCCAACACTAGACGATGCTATCCTTGATTATGCATTATCCATCCTTGGTTGTTCAAAAAACCGAAAATTTATAAAAGTAATGGAGCCTTACTTACATTCTCCGAACGATTCTATTAGGGAAACTGCGGCGGAAGCATTGGAGGACATCAATTATAACGTAGAAGGATCTCCATAAGGAAATCAGCGAAAGTAGACGAGATGGGAAATACCCTCATGACAAATGATTCTTTTCTATCTGAACCTAAAATCGAACAGCTATTGAGAGAATCTGGCTTTACGAATAGAAGCAGGTTTCATTCTACGGGACTTTTTGGGAGATGGATTTGTCATGCGGAATGAAGAGATGCGGCAGTCTAGGACTTTATTTCGGGGTCCAAGGTTGCCGCCTTTTCAAAATAGACAGACTATTATACAATTAAGGACATAACCGTTAATCAACCGTTATTGGCACTACATAGAAGGAGGAGTGGCGCGTCATGATCAATTCGGATCGATTGTGGGATCGATTGGGACAGCTTGGCAACATTGGGAAGCAAGAGGCGGGCGGCATCACCCGGTTGTCTTTTACGCCTGAGGAACGGGCGGCAAAGGATCTCGTCACAGGCTTTATGAAGGAAGCAGGTCTCTGCGTTCGCGAAGATGAGGTCGGGAATTTGATTGGGCGAAAAGAAGGGAAAAATCCGGCCGCTCCTGTCGTTTTGGTTGGCTCGCATATCGACTCCGTACCAAATGGCGGCGATTATGACGGCCCACTTGGGGTACTGGCTGGTGTAGAAGTTTTACAGACGATGCAGGAACAGGGGATCGAAACAGAGCATCCGATCGAAGTCATCGCGTTCACGGATGAAGAAGGAACGCGTTTTGGTTACGGGATGATCGGCAGTCGCGGTATCGCGGGTCTGATCAAGCGTGACGAGCTGGAACAAGCAGACAAGAATGGGATCTCGATTGCCGAAGCCATGCGACAAACGGGTCTTGATCCGGATCGCACCAGTCTCGCTGCCAGAACTCCCGGAAGTGTGAAAGCGTATGTAGAGCTACATATCGAGCAAGGCAAGGTACTGGAGAGCCGCGGGCTATCTGTCGGGATCGTGACAGGAGTAGCGGGTCCGCTCTGGTTGAATTTCGTGCTAGAGGGAGAAGCCGGTCATGCCGGGGCAACGCCGATGAATTTGCGCCGTGATCCGATGGCAGCCGCCGCTCAGGTGATGCTTGCTATTGAGGAAGAAGCCGGACGGACTGGAACCAGTGTAGGGACGGTTGGAAGGCTGCAAGCTTTCCCTGGTGGAGTGAATGTCATTCCGGGACGAGTCGAGTTTTCGCTTGATTTGCGCGATGTGGATGAAGCGATCCGTGATGAAGTGGAACAGCGTATTTATGAACGGGCAAAAGCGATCTGTGCTAATCGCAATGTGACGTTGAAAGTAGAGCTGCTGCAACGCATAGCTCCTGCTGTATGCTCGGACGATATCCAGAATGCTGTAGCCGAAGCGTGTGAGGCTGAAGGCTTGGAAGCATTTAGACTGCCAAGTGGCGCAGGGCATGATTGCATGCAGCTAGTTGAGCTGTGCCCGGTTGGGATGATTTTCGCTCGTTCCAAGGATGGCATTAGCCACAACCCGGCAGAGTTCACGACAAAAGAGGATTGTGCGAACGGAGCGCAAGTACTGTACCGAACCGTTTTATCCTTGGCAAAATAGGCATAAGAGATAGTAAGTGGGGGAGCCACGTAAATCAGGAGGAGAGCGGCGATGACAGCAACAGCAGTGGGAACGCTTAATAAGGCGGTCGAAGAAATCAAGGATCAGGTAATCGCGTGGAGACGGTATTTGCACGAGAATCCGGAATTATCCTTCCATGAAGAAAAAACAGCACAGTTTGTATATGAGACACTGCTTACCTTTGGCAATCTGGAAGTGTCCAGACCGACGAAAAACAGTGTGATGGCCAGATTGATCGGTTCCCAGCCTGGAAAAGTGCTCGCCATGCGCGCTGACATGGACGCATTGCCGATTACGGAAGAGAATACGTTTGAATTCGTATCGAAAAATCCTGGCGTCATGCATGCGTGCGGACACGACGGACATACTTCCATGCTGCTCGGAACGGCAAAGCTGCTGTCCGGGATGAAGGATCAGATCAAGGGAGAGGTTCGTTTCTTCTTTCAGCACGCGGAGGAAGTATACCCAGGCGGAGCGGAGGAAATGGTACAGGCAGGCGTCATGGACGGCGTAGATATGGTGATTGGCACGCATCTGTGGTCGACGATGGAGTTTGGGACAGTGGGTATCTGCCCAGGTCCAATGATGGCAGCTCCTGATACGTTCTGGATCACTGTTCTTGGAAAAGGCGGACATGCGGCGCTCCCGCATGAAACGATCGACAGCATTGCAATTGCGGCACAAGTGGTGACTAACCTCCAGCACATCGTATCCCGCAATGCGGATCCGCTCGATAATCTGGTTCTTTCTGTCACACAATTTGTGGGTGGAACAACACATAACGTCATTCCGGGTGCTGTAGAGATTTGCGGGACAGTCCGCAGCTTTGACAAAAATCTGCGCGAGTCGGTTCCGGGACTCATGGAACGCGTGATCAAAGGCATTACAGAAGCACACGGCGCGGGGTACAAGTTCAAATACGAATTTGGCTATCGCCCGGTCATCAACGATGCTGAAGTGACGAAATTGATGGAAGAGGTCGTCGAAGAATCACTGGGAGCAGAATGGGTAGAGCATATGCGTCCAACCATGGGTGGCGAGGATTTCTCCGCCTTCCAGCAAAAAGCGCCAGGCTGCTTCTTCTACGTCGCTGCCGGAAACAAAGAAAAAGGCATCACATATCCACACCACCATCCACGCTTTACGATCGACGAGGATGCGCTCGAAGTCGGCGTAAAAATGTTCGTCAACGCGGCAAGAAAAATCGTGATGTAACGAGAGTGGCATACATGCAGAAGAGCTTCCAGTCAAGAGAGACGGGAAGCTCTTTTTGGCGTGTGAAAGGCAGTAATCGAACTCAGTGGGTGAGTTCTTTTTCTTTGGTGTGAAATGATTTTTGAATCTGCGAAATTTGTCCGGCATGGATACCCGTGTGATACATGAGGCGACCCAATGCTTCCAAAGGAGTAGAAGAGCCCAATGGCGTTTCAACGGATTTGTGCCAAGCTTCCTCCGGTAAGTCACGCATCGCATCGATCAGGTGTTGGTTGGAAGCGGTCATGAAATCAGCGAGCTCTTGCACGTTGGTAAATGTAACTTTGGTTCCGGCAGGACCGTTTTTCGTCAATAGCTCTACGTCCACTGGGATGCTCCGGCCGAAAAACCATTCGGCAAACATGTACTCGACCTCAGCGCTATGGCGCAGCATATACCCGATGGAGACTCCATTCATGCTCAAACGCAAATCTTGCTCGGGCAAGCTTTTCGCAGTCTTGTGAAAACGTTCCTGGATGGTGAGCCAAAGTGTCAATGCGGTTGAATAGGTCATGGCTGATGCCCCTCCGTTATTTTTGGGATGTGTGACCATCTCGGTTGACGTGGACAAATTTATCGGCTGTCAGGTCAATGTCGTAAGCCTGACCGAACCCAGCTACATAGCGTCCCTCAGATGGCGTCAATTCGAACAAGGAAAAATCAAGGCCGCGCAGCATATCCATCATGTTTTTTCCAAATGACTGTGCAAACAGCTCGAAGATCGCATCGTAACCGGCATTACCCAAATTCAGGGCCGAACACACGAAGCGGGCGCGCTGGCGAGCAAACAGATTGGTTGCTTTCGACTCGTCTTCAATGAGCATGACATCGACTGCCGGATTTTCTTCCATGTAGCGATAGTGATTCGCAATTTTACTAATGTAGATGTAGAACTTTCCATCGTATTTGACGAACGGGGCATAGGAGAGAAACGGTTTTCCATGCTCGTCGACCGTGCTTAACATGAGTGTCTTCATGTTTGCAGCAAACGATTGGTACTGGGCCTTCATCGCTTCCTTATCCATCGCTTTCATACGAGCACCTCACTTGTTTCGTTTGCTTTTTTCAGTACGTGAATCCTTGGGCTAGCGCTGTCTGGTGTGTACTGAATCTCGGTTTCGACACCGTACACGCTGCGAATCAGCTCCATCGTAAGCACATCTTGAGGTTTTCCAAAAATACGCAGGCTTCCGTCATTAATCACACAAATTTTATCGCTGTAGGCGCTGGCGTGATTCAAATCATGCAGCACCATGACAACCGTCAGCTTCAAATCCTGATTCAGCTTGCGAACGAGCTCGAGCACATCCAGTTGATGGGCGATGTCCAAATAGGTAGTTGGTTCATCGAGCAACAAAATTTTCGGTCGTTGGGCCAAAGCCATCGCGATCCATGCACGCTGTGCTTCCCCGCCAGACAGAGAGACGAGGTAGCGGTCCTTGTAGCTGAGCATATCGGTTTGTTCCAAAGCCCACGTGACGATCTCATAGTCTTCGCCACTCAGGCGCTCAAACCATTTTTTATGGGGAACGCGACCATATCCAACCAGCTCTCCTACGGTTACGTCTGACGGGCACGTGTTGGATTGGCAAAGCATGCACATGATGCGAGAGATTTGCTTCATACTCAGGCTGTTCAATTCTTGATCCGCAATACATACACGGCCGCTTTTACAAGGAATCAGCCGTGAAATCGCTTTGAGAATCGATGATTTTCCTGAACCGTTTGGACCAATGATCGAAACAACCTCTCCTTCTTGGATATCGAGGGAAAAGTCATGGACGATTGTGCGCGGACCGTAGCTGATGTTCAACGATTGCACCTGTAACATGTCACATGCCCCCTTTTCGCATCAAGTAAAGAAAATAAGGTCCGCCCACGATTGCCATCACAATCCCGGCAGGAATCTCCAAAGGAGCGAATGCAGTTCGACCAAACGTATCGGCAACAAGCAAGACAAGAGAGCCAAGCACGAGGCTAAACGGCAAGCAGAGACGGTAATCAGAGCCGACGAGCATGCGAGCCATGTGCGGGACGACGAGTCCGATAAACCCAACAAGGCCGACAGTCGATACCGAAACAGCTGCCAGATAGACCGCGATGATAGAAAGAGAGAGGCGCAAGCGATGCAAGTTCTGCCCTAAATTGTGAGCGACTTGTTCTCCGAGGCGCAAAATGTTTGCCTGCCTGATCGATAACAGGGCTGCGATCCACCCGACGATCGAGTAGGGAAGCATCACCATGACATCGCCCATGCCTTTTCCGGACAGACTGCCATTCATCCATTGCAGCGCACCCGGCAGCTTGTCACTATACAGGATGGACAATAACCCGATTGCTCCACCGAAGACAGCGTTGACGGCAACCCCCGATAATATGATGCGCACAGGTGTTAATCCACCCTGTTTTTTCCAAGCCATGGAGTAGACCATGCCTGCTGCTACTCCGCCACCAATGATGGCAGCTAGAGGTATCAAGTAAGAATAGTCGGGCACGACCAGCATGATGAACAACACCGTAACGGCCGCCCCACTGGATACGCCCGTCAAGCCTGGATCGGCAAGCGGATTTTGCATGACTGCTTGCAGGAGGGCACCCGATGCAGCGAGATTGGCCCCGATCAATAGGGCAAGAAAAATACGCGGAATCCGGATATCCCACAGGATGGTTTGACTGGCGGCATCGCCGTGTCCGAGTAAGGTTTCAATCGTTTCGGCAAGAGTGAGGCGCACGCTCCCCAGACCAATGGAGAGCAGTACAGCTACAACGAGCATGATGCAAGCTGTCACCAAGAGAGCTGCTTTCCTGTTCGGAATGTGCTGGTTCACTGGAAAAACTCCTTATTCGTTATACAGGATGTTTGCGAGCTCCTCGTAGGCAGCCGGGACTTTTACCAGAGAGGCGATCCCGAATGTGCTGTAATCGAGTGCTTTCATTTTGCCATTTTTAAATGCGCTCAGTTTTTCCCATGCGCCGTTTTTCTTCACGTCTTCTTCGAACTTTTTGGTTACCGCGTTCGGATCGCCATGCGCTACCAGTAAGATGACATCGGGATTGGCAGCTACAATTGATTCCATGTTGAGCGGCACGTATGTTTCGGTTTGTTTCAGGACATCGGAAGCGACGTTGGATGCGCCGAGATTGCGGGCAAGGCTTCCGACAAATGTATTTTCATTCATGACCATAAGGGACTCGGCTGAACCAAATAAAAACAATACTTTGGGAGCGGATTTTCCTTTGGTTGCTTCTATGATGGTTTTTTCCTTTTCCATGATGGATTGGAGAAACGCTGTTGCTTTCTCTTCCTGCTTGAACAGGCGTCCGAGTACGACGGTAGACAGTTTGAGCTCGTCGATTGAGTCTACAGGCAAGTACGCAGTGGGTAACGCAGCGGGCTTGAATTTTTTATCAATGCTCGCTTGGATTGAGGTAGGGCCGAGAATGACGTCAGGCTGAAGCTTCGCGACCTGCTCCAAATCAGGCTGGTGAGAAGTGCCGATACGCGGAACATTGTCGAGGGAGGCTGGCAGCTTGCTGCTTGTCGTCGGTACGCCTACGGGAGTGACACCCAGCTCGTTCAGTATTTCGGTAATCGCTACGGAAACGGTCACGACTTTTGTAGGTGGCTGTGTTTTGAATTGGGTGAGTAGCTCTTCTGCCTTCTTTTCATCTACGCTGATTTTGATTGTATGAAAGGCTTGTTGACTTGATGTCGACGAGTCCGGATGTGAGCTGGTAGCAGATTGTTGTGTGGGAGCTTCGGGGGACGCGGAATTGCTGCATCCAACTACACCTGTCAGTAGCAAAGCAATCATCCCGGTTTTCCATCCTGCATGTTTCAATGTACGTAGCCTCCTGAACATTTATGATAATGAGAATCAATCTCTATTGGATCGATTATGATTATATAGAGAATGATTACTATTATCAATAAGAAATTTCCATAGAAAAGAATGGCGAAAACAGGAGAAAAACCGCGGAAAAAAGAGGAAAAGTAGAGGTGTTTTGTGGTAAGAGCGAAGGCTGCCCGGAGCAACTGGATGGAGCGTTTATCATGTGGATCTGGCCATTTCGTAAGCGAGACGTCCGGGCATCCTAAGCCAGCTGGCAGCGAGAAAAAAGAAGGCGACAATGTACAGTTTGCAGCCGTCTAGCGAATCCGAAAAAGCTTCTGCCAAATCGATGTTTTCCGTTCAGCATCTCTGATTTTGGCTAACTCGATTTTGGCATCCATAATGTCATTCATTGCCTTGGTCAAGCGGCGATCACGTTCCTTCAGGTTGTTGGTAATATAGGTTTCCTGCTTTTCTACACGTGCTAACAGCGCTAAGTAGGCGGCGTCTTGTTGCTGGACATGGGAAGCCAAGGCATGCAGCTTTTCATCCAGCTCTTCAAGAGCAGTGTGGTTCAGATCCGGATGTGAGGAAACAGGCGGGAATGCAACCGCAACGGCCGTTTCCTTTCGGGCAGGTTCAGGTGAGCTTTGCGTAGCAACCATTCGGGCAGCCTCATCTTGCGGAATGAGTTGGTCCTTCGTTAAGCTATAAAAGCGCTGAAGACACGTAATATCTACCTGCCTGTACTCCCGACGATTCTGACTATCCCGCAAAAACCAGTAGCCATGCTGTTCCAAGAGCATGCTCCACTTGCGCAAGGTGCTGGCCCCAATTCCTAACAGTCCCGCAACCTCTCTGCCACTGTACGTTCTCTCCCGTGCCAATAACTCGATAACCTCTCCCATGGAAATCCCTCCTCTGCGTAAATCCGCTCATCTCTTGCTATACCGTTTCTGTACGTCAAAATGGTTTTCCTTTTGGAATCGTGCGACAAAATCTAACAGTGTTCGTATGCAGCGCTGTAGCTTGGCGTAAATTTGCCATCAGACGACAAAGTTGGAGAGAAAGTATGAGGACAAATGACGGACGGGTACAAGTACATTTTCTCTTGAACTCCGCATGTGCTCAGTAGGGCTGTGCCAAATGTACATAGGATGCATGAGAAGGAGGGATTAACCATGGCATTCAGAGACCAGGTAAAAAAGTTCGAAGGTAGAAATGTTAAGGTTGAAACCGTAGATGGCACTTTTTTCGGCAGATTGGTAGAGGTAAAATCGTCCACCATTACTCTTCGAGAGAACAATGGTAACAACCGCACCATTATTCGGAATTCGAAAATTGTTGCCGTTACCGAACATGACGGTGATTGCTAAGTTCTAACCGTATAAAATTAGGATTTATTTCTCAGGCTGTCGAGTGATCGACGGCCTTTCCTATTCTTTGCACCCTGCGGCATGGTAACATAAAAGGGACTGAAAAAACGCTGCGAATAGAGGGGGTACCACTATGTTGGATATTCGGTTTCACGGACATTCTTCTGTGCAGGTAACAAGTGAAGGGCATTCGATCATGATTGATCCATTTATTTCTGGAAGCCCAGTGGCAGCAACCAAGCTGGAAGACATCTCTGTTCAGTACATCCTTCTGACACACGGACACCAAGATCATATTCTGGATGCGGTAGAGTTGGCCAAGAAAAACGATGCGACAATCGTTGCAACCCATGAGCTTGCTACCTACTTGAGCTGGCAGGGAGTCAAGACCATCTCGATGAATCTGGGAGGCTCTGTCAAACTTCCATTTGGAAAAGTGAAAATGACACAGGCGTTCCACAGCTCTGGTGTCGTACTGGATGATGAGCAACAAATCGTGTACATGGGAATGCCAGGGGGCTTTGTGATCGAGCTGGGTGGAAAAACGATCTATCACGCTGGGGATACAGGACTGTTTGGTGACATGAAGCTGATCGGAGAGCGTCATAATATCGATTTGGCGTTCCTGCCGATTGGAGATGTGTTCACAATGGGACCCGAGGATGCACTCGTGGCTGCCGAGTGGGTGCAAGCCGATTTTGTTGTGCCCATTCATTACGATACATTCCCGCCGATCAAACAGGATGGGGAAGCATTCGTAGCCGAGCTGGCTGAGAAAGACATCAGAGGCAAGGCATTGAAGCCAGGGGAGACATTGCGTCTGCCATAACACGATCTCGATACATAAACCCGCTAATCTACTTAGGATGAGATTAGCGGGTTTTTTATGAGTTCCTAGTATGTGGCTGCGGTGGGGAGAAGAATATTTCGAGTCTAGGCTCCAGGCTCCGTCCTGCTGGGGGTTGAGACTGCCCGCTCCGAAGGGATTTGCGGGGAAACGCAAAAGTGGTAGCCGCTTCGACGTAGGGGCACGTTGCGTTTCTTTTGCCCGCAAATCCCTTCTCCGCTCGGTAGGACTCCACAAGTCGCTACGTCTGGAAATATTCTTCTCTGTCGTAACTGATTACATTCCTCAATCTTTTAAGGCTTTTAAAACCTGTTGAATGCTGAAGGCTCGTAGAGGAAACAGGAGAAATAAGCGAAGATCTTAGGAACACCGACCGAGGCGCAATGAAAAAAAGAGAAACAAGCTTTTAGCGTCCACCTCTGAGACACATCCTGAATGGACAACTTTGGACGCGGGTTTCGCTTTTTTTCATGGAGCCGGGCAGTCAATCCCACAGGGGGTGGCCCTAGAAGCTGAGCGTTTTCTCCTGTTTCCTCCCCAGCACTACAGCAACAACTGTAAGGTTTTGAGTAAGTGGCTGCGGTGGGGAGAAGAATATTTCCAGTCTAGGCTCCAGGCTCCGTCCTACTGGGGGTTGAGACTGCCCGCTCCGAAGGGATTTGCGGGGAAACGCAAAAGTGGTAGCCGCTTCGTAGCACGGGCACGTTGCGTTTCTTTTGCCATGCAAATTCCTTCTCCGCTCGGTAGGACTCCACAAGTCGCTACGTCTGGAAATATTCTTCTCTGTCGTAACTGATTGCATTCCTCAATCTTTTAAGGCTTTTAAAAAACCTGTTGAACGCTGAAGGCTCGTAGAGGAAACAGGAGAAATAAGCGAAGATCTTAGGGACACCGACCGAGGCGCAATGAAAAAAAGAGAAACAAGCTTTTAGCGTCCACCTCTGAGACACATCCTGAATGGACGACTTTGGACGCGGGTTTCGCTTTTTTTCATGGAGCCGGGCAGTCAATCCCACAGGGGGTGGCCCTAGAAGCTGAGCGTTTTCTCCTGTTTCCTCCTCAGCACTACAGCAACAACTGTAAGGTTTTTTAGTGGCTGCGGTGGGGAGAAGAATATTTCCAGTCTAAGCTCCAGGCTCCGTCCTGCTGGGGGTTGAGACTGCCCGCTCCGAAGGGATTTGCGGGGAAACGCAAAAGTGGTAGCCGCTTCGACGTAGGGGCACGTTGCGTTTCTTTTGCCCGCAAATCCCTTCTCCGCTCGGTAGGACTCCACAAGTCGCTACGTCTGGAAATAACTGATTGCATTCCTCAATCTTTTAAGGCTTTTAAAACCTGTTGAACGCTGAAGGCTCGTAGAGGAAACAGGAGAAAACAGCGAAGATCTTTGGTACACCGACCGAGACGGAATGCAAAAAGTGAAACACGCCCTTAAGCGTCCACCTCTGAAATACATCCTGAAAGGACCACTTTGGACGCGGTTTCGCTTTTTGCATGGAGGCGGGCAGTGAATCCCCCAGCGGGTGGGACAAGAAGCTGAGCGTTTTCTCTTGTTTCCTCCCCGGCACTACAGCAACGTACCAAAAAGTTTTTTATACCAAAAAAGAAATCTCTGAAACTAGCATGAAAAGAGAAGGACCACTCATAGATATAGAAGAGAAAGAAGAGGAAAGGGTGACTGCCTGGATGAGATTGGTGCACAATAGTCTTCTATTTCTTGCGGGAGTGGTCCTCTATTCACTGGGTGGTCTTGCTTTTCCAGACGGTGGAGCCTGGTATGATTCCCTTGCCAAGCCCGATGGAACACCGCCAATCTACTTGTTTCGCATCATCTGGCTCATTTTATACGGACTCATAGCATGGTCGTTACTGATTTTGATTCGAACGAGGCAGATAGACCGCGAACTTTTGCTCCTATATGGAATCAATTGGTTTTTTCATCAACTTTTTTTCGTGTTGTTTATCGGGTATCAACTGCTCGTGTTGGCTGCGCTGGATACCATTTTGGTGATGTATTCGACTTGGGTGTTGATTCGTGCCATTCGTCCCCACCACAAAATCGCATCCTCGCTGCTCATTCCCTATTTCATGTGGAGCGTGTTTGCCATGTGTCTCGCGGTTGGCTTCTGCCTGCTCAACCTGTGAGCACAAAAGCAATTACAGACCTTCTACGAGTCGGCTAGCTCGCGCTGTCGCTTCTCTCTTTATTTCCTCCCAATGGAGGGTTTGGAATTGGCGCTGATGCATCAAAATTTCTCCGTTCACAATGGTTGTATCCACATCGGCTCCTGTCACGCTATAGGCAAGCAGGGCAGGGATGTCATGGACAGGCTGTAGATGAGGTTTATCCAGATCGATCAGGATGAGGTCAGCTCTCTTCCCGGCTTCCAAGGTTCCGACCTCGTGATCGATCGCAAGCAGCTTTGCACTTTCGATGGTAGCCATGCGCAATGCCGCTTCGGCAGGCAGTACCGTCGGATCACCGTGCTTGAGCTTTTGCATCCAAGTCGCGGCTTTGATCTCGGCAAACATATCGAGAGTCGTAGCACTGCCAGCACCATCTGTTCCCATCCCGACAGTGACCCCAGCCTCGATCAGTTCTCTGACAGGGGCGATGCCGCAGCCGAGCTTCAAATTGCTGACAGGATTATGTGCGACACCGCCTCTCATCCCGCGAAGAAGTGCAACATCGGATTCATTCAAATGAACAGCATGCGCGAGCAAGACGTGCGTATCGTGGAACATGCCCAGTTCATGCAAATACTCCGTGGGAGTCTGATTGTACTTGGCCCGGATTTTCTCTCCTTCCTCAATCGTTTCAGCCAGATGGATGTGGAGCGGGATTTGGCGCTTGCGGGCAAGCTCGATGACTCCTTGCAAAGGCTTCGGCGGGCACGTATAAGGAGCGTGTGGACCGAGCATCGTCGTGATTCTGCCATCGCCAGACCCCGTCCAGTTGTCGATAAGGTCTAAGGCTTCGGCCATTCGTCGTCCTCCGTCATCCTCGAGAAAGACCATGCCGCGTGTCAAGGAAGCACGTATACCGGAATCAAGTACCGCTTGGGCAACAGCATCCATATGCACGTACATATCGGCAAAAGCGGTCGTGCCAGAGGCGATCATTTCCGCAATCCCGAGTGTCGTTCCCCAGTAGACATCTTCTCTTGTCATTCGGGCTTCAGCCGGGAGCATCTTTTTGTCCAACCAATCCATCAGCTTGAGGTCATCGGAAAAAGAACGCAGCAAGGACATGCTGGCATGGTTGTGCGCGTTGATGAGACCGGGCATCGCTACCCTATTTTTAGCCAGTATGACACGGTCGGCTTCTTCTTCAAGGGATGATCCGATTTTGGCGATTCGACTATCCACGATCCAAATATCCCCGAGAAATGGCTTCTCTCCCTCAACCATCGTCACTATCATGCAGTCTTTAATCAGTAACGTTTTCATGGGAAAATCCTCCTTTTTATTCCTGGTAGCGATGCAAGCGTAAAGCTTGACGCCGCGAGAAAGTCAAGGGGGGAATTTTTAGAAAAAGAGAGAACAAATTCAGGAGAGTTGTACTGAGCTTCGTGATATTGAAATATTGTTTATTAGATAACAATTGACGAGAGAAATAATGCTACATAAAATGTAGATAAGATTTGGGGGAAGAAAGCGATGTCACATATGTTAAATGGAGGGCTTGTCAGCCTGCATGCAATCTTGGATCAATTGAAGCCTTCGGAGCGAAAAGTCGCTGATTATATCCTGGCTCACCCGGAAGATGTCGTGAAGCTTTCTGTCCAAAAACTGGCGGAATATAGTGGGGTTTCCGAGGCGACGATTATCCGTTTGGCTCGCTCTCTTAATATGAAGGGATATCAGGAGCTAAAGCTGCGTGTCGCGGGAGATTTGACGAAACAGACGGCGATAGGCAGCTATCAGGAGATTATGATGGAGGGTTCAGTTGAATCGATTATGCAAGCGGTCAGCTGGAATAATATTCAATCCATCCAGGATACGCTCTCCGTCTTGTCCAACGAAGAAGTAAAGAAAGCAGTCGACGTGCTGTCGGTAGCCAGAAAGATCGATGTCTACGGCGTCGGAGCATCGGCGGTCATTGCCGACGATATCCGGCAAAAATTTTCGCGGATTAACTTGTGGTGCGAGGCTTATTCGGATTTTCACGCACAATTGACGTCGGCCGTCACGTTGACGGAAAAAGACGTGGTCATCGGCATATCTTATTCAGGACAGACCGAAGACATTATTCAATCGTTGACGGAGGCCAAGCAGCAAGGAGCGACCATCATTACCCTGACCAAATTCGGTCCCTCGCCTGTAGCCGAACTAGCCAACATCCGGCTGTTCACCAGCTCGGTAGAAAAAAGCATTCGCAGCGGAGCCATGGCTTCACGCATTGCCCAATTAAACGTCATCGATATTTTGTTTATTACTATGATCAGCAGGATGCAAGAGCAAGTCATTCCCCTGTTGGAAAAATCAAGGCTTGCTGTCAGTCGGACGAAACGCTCATCGACGTAGGAGAAGGGAGGGAAGACATGGACGATCTGGAGCTGCTATTGCAAGGATGGGTGGACAACGGTTTGTTGCCGGGAGCTGCCTTGCGAATCGTGCGTGATCGTCGTATCTGGTATGCGTGTGATGTCGGAACGACGAGTATCGCCAAAGACCAGCGGGTGACGCCGGATACCATGTTTGACCTGGCGTCGCTCACCAAAGTAACGGCGACGCTGCCTGCTATCCTCTTGCTTGTGCAGGAGGGAGTGGTAGCGCTAGATGATCAGATTGGACGATTTTTCCCCGATTGTCCCGCTGATAAGAAGCGGATCACACTCGCACAGCTGCTTACGCATACATCAGGAATGCCGGCAGATTTGGCAGAGAGAAGACGCGATAGCGAGATCGATTTGCCAGAGTTGTTGTATGCGCAAGAATTGATTCACAAACCAGGGTCCCGTGCAGTTTACAGTGATTTGGGCATGATCTGGTTGGGCCTTGTTATCGAGCAAGCAACAGGAGAGCGCTTGGATCAGTTTGTTACCCGGCGCATCTTCACCCCATTGGGCATGACACATACCGTTTACTGTCCGGATCGGTTTATTTATCGGAATATTGCGTCTACTGAATATTGCAGCCTCACCAACGCCTACATCACAGGCGAGGTTCATGACGAGAAAGCTTTTGCGATGGGAGGGGTTGCCGGACATGCTGGACTCTTCTCAACGGCTGACGATCTGTGCCGATACGCGATGAGCTGGTTGTACCAAGATCCTCGATTACTTGCGTGCGAATGGTACGAACTGGCGATTCGCAATCATGCGGAGCAAGCAGGTGGGTGTAGAGGGTATGGCTGGGAGCTCAATCAAGCTTCCACCACGCTGAGCTGTGGAAGCGGCTTGCATCGTAAGAGCTTCGGGCATACGGGCTTTACTGGTACCAGTATGTGGATCGACCCGGAGCAACAGTTTGCTGTCATCTTTCTTACCAACGTCGTACATCTAGGCCGCAATCATCAGCTTCGGCAATTACGGCCGATTTTGCATGATGCTGTTACGGCCCAGCTTTTGCAGACCTAAGGGAAGAAAAAGGGGGAGGGTTTCGCATGAAGCAATTTCGTTTTCGTTATGTAGCTTCTATCGTGTTGGCTGCGGTTATGGTGGTGACAGGATGTAGCGGTGGAGGAAACGAAACAGAGTCTGGCGGCGGGCAGGGTGGAGGACAGCAGGTAACACTCTCGATGCATAGCTGGCGTGTAGAAGACACGGAGGGCTACAAAGCAATCATCAAAGCTTTTGAGGCAGACAATCCGAATATCAAGATCGACTTCAAGCCATTCAAAGCAACGGAGTACAATACCATCCTGAACACGGCGCTCCAAAGCGACAGTGGTCCAGATATTTTGCAGCTGCGTCCCTACGCTCCGGGGATTGCCCTGGCTGAAGCAGGACATCTGGAGCCTCTCGACAATGTGCCAGGCATATCTACCATACCAAAAGACGTCCTTGCAGCGGCCACAGGTAAAGATGGTAAAGTCTACGGTGTCCCACTATCCCTGAACTCCACGCAATTTTACTACAACAAGAAAATCTTCGAGCAAAATAGCCTCCAGGCACCGAAAAGCTGGGATGAGCTGATCGCGACAGCCAAAACATTGAAAGAGAAAGGAATCGTCCCAATTTCTTTCGGAGCAAAGGAGGGCTGGCTCCTCTCTCTCAGTCATGGTGTGATTGCTCCAGCTAGCTACAGCGGAACGGACTATCTCGACAAGCTCCTAAAAGGAGAAAGTGACCTGAAAAGCGCCGAGTTCCTCGAATCCGTGCAGCGTATGCAAGAGCTTATCCCTTATTTCCCGGAAAATTATGTGGGTCTCGAATTGAATGATATGCGGACGTTGTTCGCCACGGAAAAAGCAGCGATGTTCATCAATGGCAGCTTTGAACTGGAAGGCATCAAAAAGCTCAACCCCGATTTGCCACTTGATTTCTTCCCGATGCCAACCGATGACGGAAAACAAGTCCTGACAACCTGGGTCGATGGCTCGTATGCCGTCAATGCCAAGTCCAAGCACAAAGAAGAGGCATTGAAGTTCATGGAATTCATGGCGACGAAAAAGTTTGGGGAGCTATTCGCGAATCAGTTCAAACGAATCAGCGCGGTGCCAGGTGTATCGACTGACGATCCGTTGGTAAACAAGATGGCAGAGCTGTCCCAATCAAGCGCCACACCCTATTTGATGGTGGTCAACTTCGCGGAAGGAAAACCGACGACGAAGCAAACATTGGAAAACGCCCTCCAAGGCATGTATTTAGGCAAGCTCACCCCTGAGCAGGTCGTAGAAGAAGTACAAAAGTCTGCGTCTACCTGGTTTCCTCCCTTTAAAAAGTAGAAAATAGCAGACGGAAAGGGGGAGTGGACCTGAGTTGGGTACACTCCCGGCTTCTGAACAGGCCGCGATGATTTTCGTAAAAAAGGGGTGGGTATCATCGAGACGGTAAACCGGAAAAGCATTCGAACAAAGGGGCAAGTGCGCTGGATGATACACTTGTTTCCGCTGCCCGCGCTTGTTATGTATACGTTGTTTGTCGTGTACCCGATCTTTTCGGCATTCTTATACAGCTTGTACGACTGGAATGGCATCAAGCGCGGGGTTTTTGTTGGACTGCAAAATTTCATTACGCTGTTTATGGTAGAGCCTTTCAACGAAATGTTCTGGAATGCTTTTCGGCATAACGTCTTCTACTTTGTGGTCGAAATGATCGTGCAAAATGGGATTGCTTTCGGACTGGCTTTTCTCATTTATCGCAAAATACGAGGTTCCGGGTTCCTCAAGATCGCTTATTTCATGCCAAGGCTGCTGTCAGTTATTGTGATTGGGTTTTTGTGGAAATTAATTTTAAATCCGAATTACGGTGCACTCAATACCGTTTTGGCAAAAATTGGTCTAGAAGAGTGGGCCAGACCGTGGCTCGGGGACCCGGGTACAGCGCTTCTCGCGATTATTTTGATTAACTGCTGGTTTGGCATAGGCTTTGCCATGCTGATCTTTTTGGCGGGACTACAGTCGATCCCGGAGGATTTGATCGAGGCGGCGAGATTGGATGGGGCAACAGGCTTGCGGATGCTGTGGAAGATTATTTTGCCGCTGTGCATGCCAGCAATCACGATTATGACGATATTTACGTTCATTCAGGCGTTTGAAGCGTTCGAGCTCGTCTACGCCATGCAAGGCTCGATGGGTGAGCCGTTTTATTCGACGGATACGCTGGCGGTTTACTTTTATCGCATGGCGTTTAGCAGCGGAGCTGGGGATGTCACCCTTGGACTCGGTTCGGCGTTGGCTGTCGTGTTGTTTTTCATCGTCGGGTCTGTGTCGGCGCTGTCACTCTATTTGATGAGGAAGCGAGAAGTCCAACACTAATTTGCGTGTTCCTGCGTGGAAAGGAGAATGCGCTGTGAAGATGACTGTGGGTGGGAGAGCTGTATCTTATGTGCTGGCGTATTTATTCGCGTTAGTCGCACTATATCCGATCGTACTGATGATCGCTTCTTCGCTAAAGACGAACATGGAGATTTTTGCAAGTCCGCTCTCCCTTCCCAAGACATTTAGCCTGGATACGTATAAAAAGCTGTGGGAAGCCGTGCCTTTTGCTGACTTTTTATGGAACAGTGTATTTGTCAGTGCCATGTCTGTCTTGTGCATTACGGTTTTTTCAGCGATGGCGGCCTTTTACTTGTCGCGCTTTTCCTTTAAATGGACAGGGGGGCTATACTTCTTTTTCATTATTGGCCTGATGATTCCGATCAAGCTGGGGATCGTTCCCTTGTTTTTGCTGATGAAGAATCTCGGGCTCTTGAATTCATTGTGGTCGCTGATTTTGATTTATACGGCGAGTGGCATTCCGATCTCTGTTTTTATTTTGACGGGCTTCTTTCGGACGTTGCCAATCGAGCTGGAGGAAGCGGCGCGGATCGATGGGTGCAGCCATTTTCAGGTGTTTTGGCGCGTGCTCTTGCCGCTGATTCGTCCGGCCTTGGCTACGGTGGTCATTATTAATTTCATTCATGCGTGGAACGACTTTTTCTTCCCGTTGATTTTCATTCAAGAGGAAGCGCTCAAGACGATTCCGGTAGGCATGATGGTGCTGTTTGGAGAATATGAAACGGATTGGAGCCTGCTGTTTGCTGGGCTCACGTTGTCTGCCTTACCGATGATCGTCGTGTTTTTGATGGCATCGAGGCAGTTTATGGAGGGGTTGACGGCAGGTGCAGTCAAGTAATGGGGAAAAGTGGTTTATCGGGATCGATGGGGGCGGAAGCAAAACCAGAGCAGCCATATGCAATGAGGCAGGACAGGTACGGGCAATTGTGGTTGGGGAATCATCAAACCCGCTTTCCAGGAGCTGGGGGGATGTGGAAGCTACTCTACGCGAACTCATTGATGCTGTGAGGATAAAGGCAGGTGCCAAAAAAGAGGAAGTAGCCAGTCTGTTTATCGGACTTGGCGGTGCAGATCGTCCGCAGATCAAGGAAAGAATTCAGCATGCCTTTGCCGATGAGTGGGGAGAACGACTATTGATTGATAATGATGTCATCGCAGCCCTTTACGCGGGGACGTGGGGGCAGCCAGGCGTCGTTCTCCTTGCCGGTACGGGCTCGATTGCCTGTGCCTTTTCAAAAGAGGGGGCGAGGCACCGTGTAGGTGGATGGGGGTATCTGGTAGGAGATGAGGGCAGCGGGTTTGATTTGGGCAAAAAAGCGGCAATCGCCGTCATGCGCGAATACGATGGGCGCGGTGAATCGACAGTACTGACGAGACTGTTTATGGACCACTATGGCGTAGAGCGTCCTGATGAGCTGATCAGCCTGATCTACGGGGGAAGCAATCCGAGAAAGGAGCTGGCAAAAACGAGTCAGCTCGTGGAACAAGCCGCAACACTAGGCGATCCGGTGGCGAATGCATTGATCAAGCAAGCAGTGGAGGATTTGCTGGAATTGGCCGATGCTTGCTTAAAAAAGGTCCAGGAGCCCGTACCGGTCGTTTTGGCGGGAGGATTGTTAACTGCCAGTACAATCCTTCGGGAACAACTGGTTGCGAGAGCTTCGTTTCAAACGGTCATTCCCATCGTATCACCTGTTGTCGGAGCGCTGGTTGCAGCTGTCACACAGCTGGGCTTGGCTGTTGACGAAAAAATGGCAGAGCAACTGCGTGTCAGTGCAGAGGTACTGGAAAAATCGCATATTTAAATTTTCCGGGGGATGGAAACAACAGAGCGAATAGGGTAAAATTGGGTGAGAATAGGATTTGAGAACGTTGCAGGCTATTTCCGTAATTTGGAGTAGCCGTTTTCTCGTCCCAGGAGGGAGGGGCACGATGAAAAATTTATTGGATAGTGGATGGAGAAGTGGTCATCTCTATCGTTCCTTTTTTGATCAAATGATTCAGGCCACTTTTCTGCTCGATCAATTTGGTAGAGTTTTTAAAGGCAATCCTGCCTGTCAAGTGTTGAACGGCTACTCCGTAGAAGAATGGGAAGGGTCTTCATTTTGGAAGCTGGCTGTTTCGGAAGAACAGGAAATGGTACGCCTTCAAACACAATTTGCGATGAATGGCGATTCGAGACCTTTTTTCACCGCTTTTCGTCACAAGGATGGCACAACTATTCCCGTGCATATTACATATGGAACCTTTTGGGAGGAAGGCACGTCTATTGGGTATTATGCGATGGTACAGAAGCTTCCAGCCTCATTAGGGGACAGCTATGGTTCCAAACAGTGCAGAGTATTGGATATTTCCGGTGAAGGTGCGTTCATCTTCCGTGCTGGGGAGCTTCAATACGTCAATCAAGCAGGGATACAACTGGTGGGGGCTTCTGGCTTGGACGAGCTGTTATGGTATCCATTTCAGTCGTTTTTCCATCCCCGTGATGTAGCGAAGATCAAGGGCCTCATCCGCACTTTGGAAGAAGGGGAAACGGCCGCGCCAATTGAGGTCGAGCTGATCCGTTTGGATGGCAGTCGGACAGAGGTAGAAGTGTGTGGAACATCCGTGCCGATTCAGGACAAGCTCTCCATGTACATATTGATCCGAGATATTACGGAACGCAAACGGGCGCAAGAATTTTTGCAAAACTCGGAAAAACTCGCGCTGGTCGGGCAATTGGCCGCAGGGATCGCGCATGAGATACGCAATCCGCTTACCTCGTTAAAAGGCTTTGTGCAATTAATGCAAAAGGATGGCATGAGAAAGCCGGAGTATTTTTCGATTATGAGCTCTGAATTGGCGCGAATCGAGATGATTGTCACGGAGCTGTTGGTCTTGGCGAAGCCGCATACCACTGTGTTTGAAGCCCGCGATCTGTCCAACCTGATCACGCATGTGGTTACGCTCTTGGAGACGGAGGCGATTTTGAAAAAGGTCATGATTCAGGTCGTTTTCGAATCGGAAGTCCCCTTGATCCATTGCGATGAGAATCAGTTGAAGCAAGCCTTCATTAACTTTTTGAAAAATGGGATCGAAGCGACCGCAGGGAATGGAGAAATTGTGATTCGACTGCGGTGTGAAGATGACCGAGTCGTCATTCGGTTTGAAGACAATGGAGTGGGGATCCCGGCCCATCAGATGGCGAGATTGGGAGAGGCTTTTTTCACGACGAAGGAAACGGGGACGGGCCTGGGATTGATGGTGAGCCGCAAAATCATTGAAAACCATCGGGGGACTCTGCGGTTGATAAGCACCCCGGGTAACGGAACGGCAGTCGAGGTATGCTTGCCGATCAGCAGCTAGGAGGACGACTGGATGAACAAAAATACGGTACTGACAGCAGGCTTCGCCCAAATCCCCAAGGGAACTACCTTGTACGAGGTTTCTACCATGGTAGGCTGTGTACTCATTATTGATGTAGACGCCGAAGTGATTTGCGACGCCAGCTTTACCTTTGTCATGGACAAGACGAGCGAGTTTTTGGTGAGCTTGCTTGTAGGCAAGACGGTTGCAGATGGCATGCAGGAGATCACAAAGGCGATCCAAGAACGTTTTTTAGCACCTGGTCAGGGAGCTGTCTTGCAAGCCATCCGTGCAGCTATTGAGCGATATCATGAAAAAAAAGCGTAAAGCTACCCAATAGCCGGAGGGTTGAATATGCATGAGAAGCACGACGTTAGAGAAGCGTATGCAAGACAGTTGTTGGAGCGTTATAGCCAATGGCTCGGCAACATAGAAGAAGTCGAGCTTGGCGAGGTTGAAGCGGTATCTCGTGAGGTAGACAGTATGCTGTCGGAACAGGACAGTGCCTTGCATGCAGAACTGCTGAAGCAGATTGTGGAGCTGCGAAATAAGGTAACCGAAATGATGTGGATCTCCGAGCACATGAAGATTTTGCACGACCTCAGCCACATTTTTGCCAAAACGTTTGAGGAAAGCAAAATTTTGTGGAAAGCATTCGAGCTGGTCTCGCGCGTGATGCGTGCTGATGCTTTCTTTATTGCCTTTTATGATGAAGGAGACAGTGAGATCAGAATTCCGATCAGCATCGATAATGGGGTCAATTATGGTCCGCTCACCATTCCTTATGGGCAAGCGATGGTGTCCAAAGTGATTGATACACGGGAAACCATCCACATCAAGACGATGAAGAACGAGCCAAGCGAGCCAGAAATGATCCGCTGGGGAAGCCCGGAAATTGATACGAATACATGCATTTTCGTTCCACTCATGCTGGGGAATCAGATCAAAGGCGTTATTTCTGCCCAGTCTTATCGCGAGTTCGCCTATAAAAAAGAGCACGAGGAACTACTGAAAATCATAGGTTTTCAGGTAGCAAGTGCTATCGAAACGGCGCGCTTGTATGAGCGAATGTACCAGATGTCGTTTCAGGATGAGCTGACAGGGATTGCGAACTATCGTGCTTTCCATCGTGATTTGGAAAAGCTGCTGAGTGAAGAAGATGCGTCTGTCTCTTTGATCATGCTGGATTCAGACAGCTTAAAAGCGGTGAACGACCATTATGGTCATCATGCAGGGGACGCACTGATTAAGCAAATTGCCGAAGCGATGAAAGAAGTGGCGGGACCAGAGGATACTGCGTATCGTTATGCGGGAGACGAGTTCATGCTGCTCTGCCCCGGATCATCCATGGAGATGGCGGAGAAAAAAGCGCATGCCATTCGGGAATATTTGCGAGTGCGCCCCTTAACACAGGACGATTGCTGTATCTTGATTGCGGTCAGTGTTGGCATTGCGCGCTACCCTCAAGACGCAAACACGGCAGATGGCTTGAAGCGGGCAGCAGATGAGGCACTGTACCGCTCCAAGCGCAAAGGAAAAAACTGTACGACCGTGTATGCAGCCGGCTAAGCTTTCTGCCGACGCATGGCGAATAGAAACGTCAAAATTGGCGAGACCCACAGGTAGATGACATAAGGCAAGTATTCCACTGTAGATACATGCAAGGTAGCGGTAAAGAATGCACCACTTACCCCCCATGGAATGAGTGGGTTGACGAGTGTCCCGCAGTCTTCGAGAGTACGAGACAGTCGTCTGCTCGCCATTCCCCGAGTTGCAAATGCTTCACGAAACATCTGCCCAGGGAGCAGGATGGACAAGTATTGTTCTCCTGTCAGAAGATTCACGAGAATAGAAGAAGATCCGGCAAGTCCGACCATCTCAGCGTCTCGTTTGATTCGATTGATGAATCCGGAAAAGAGTGCATGAAACACACCGCTGTATTGCAGGATGCCCCCTAATGACAAGGCAATCAAAATCAAGGCGAGGGACCAGGTCATCGACAACAGTCCACCACGGTCCACAATCGAGGCAACGGCTTCATTGGCGATATTGCTGACGAAGCCTTTTTGCATGACAGTCATCCATTCGACCGGAGAGGTAACTCCTTCCGATAGAGCAGCTGTGACAATCCCGCTCAAAATCCCGAATACCAATGTAGGCAAAATCGGTTTTCGCAGCGCTGAGCATAACAGGACGACGAATGCTGGCAGCAGCGATAAAAGGCCAAGCGAGAAGTTCTGTTCCAAAGCAAGCTGGATTTCTTGAATGGCGTCTAGATTCACACTGGCGCTTTGTCCCTGAATTCCAAAGAAAATCGCGGTAATGACAAGGGCAGGAACGGCAGTGCGTGACATGAACTTGACGTGCTCCGACAAGGAAACGCCTGCAATAGCAGCCGCAAAGTTGGTCGTGTCGGAGAGCGGCGACATTTTATCCCCGAAGCAGGCTCCACAAATAATGGCTCCGGCTGTAATCAACGGGTCAAGTCCGAGTGCAGTCGAGACCCCCATCATAGCGACCCCTACCGTACTAATCGTGGTAAAGGAGCTTCCTGTAACAGTCGAGACGATCACCGTCAGAAACAGGGCGGAGAGTGTGAAGTACTCCGGTGAGATGATCGAAATGCCGAGGTGCAGAATCATCGGAACGGTTCCACTCATCATCCACACCCCGATCAAAATTCCGATTAAGGAAAGAATCAGCATGGGGGCGATCGCGGTTTGAATCCCTTTGATCAAGCCCTCCTCCATTTGCTTCCACGGTATGCCGAACAGGAAGAGAAGAGTGGCAGCTCCTATCGTTGCGAGGAAGAGCGGCATATGCGGCTCAACTTTGCCCCAGAAAAGGGCAGGAAACAAGATTCCGAATACGGTGACAAGCACCCAAATACTTTGCGAAAAAGATAATGGCTTATTCATAATGGCAACTCCTTGTTAAATCAGGCTGAAGCAATAAGAAGGTACATTTTTACTTTCGCACTTTTGTGCTTTCTTGCTTTTTTGCTTTTGTGCGTTCAAGTGTTAGTGGTACTTTATCCTGATTTACTTGTTTCGTCAACGAAATGGGGTGAATTCGGAATTGCAAAATAATACAGATTAGTGGGTGTTTTTCCATATCCAGGAAATAGCGGAGAATGAAGTTATGAATATCGGAAGAATGATGACGATTGATGGAGGTAAGTAAGATAACAATTAAAAGTTTTAGAATTTGCAGGGAGACAAGCTTGGGTAGAATAATTGGTAATTGTAGTGTGATGAGGTCCGCCCGTGAAGGAGGCGGACTTTTTTTATACCTTGGTTGAAAGTCCTTATTTAAAATAATTATAAAAAGATATTGACTTTCAAATTGTATCAAGTACAATGATAATTGTTCCTAGTTGATAATAATTATAATTTGATAGTAAGGAAAGGGGGAGCCGTTCATGTATGATGTCATCATCATCGGTGGAGGACCAGCTGGTGCTTCCGCTGCCATTTATACAGCTCGTGGAAATCTAAAGACACTCGTCATCGATAAGGCACCCGGAACCGGGGCGCTTGCCTTGACACATAAAATCGCCAACTACCCAGGGGTCGAAGGCGAGATGACAGGGAAAGAACTGTTGGATAAAATGCGCAGACAAGCGGAGGGCTTCGGTGCGGAATTCATCCAGACTACGATTTCTGCGGTAGATGTAGAGGATGAGGAAAAAAGCATCTTCACAGCGCATGGTACTTTCGAAGCGAAGGCCGTGATCGTAGCGACTGGTTCCAAAGGACGCAACCGTATGCTTCCAGGAGAAGAGGAATTACTCGGACGAGGCGTGAGCACTTGCGCGACATGCGACGGAGCTTTTTATGAAGGCAAGCACGTGGCGGTCATCGGTGATACGGAGGAAGCATTGGAAGAAGCGCATGCACTGACCAAATTTACGGACAAAATCACTTTCTTGGTGCCGCGCGCTGACCTTCAAGGGGTAGAAGAACTGCCTGAGCTGCCGAACACCGAAATGCGTTTCCGTACACGCCCGCTGGAAATCGTGGGAGAGAAGTCGGTCGAAGGGTTGCGCATTCGCACGGCAGAGGGAACAGAAGAAATGCTGTCCGTAGACGGGGTTTTCGTCTTCCTGTCTGGCAGCAAGCCAGGTACCGACTTCCTGGACGGACAAGTTCCTCTCGATGAGGAAGGATTTATGATTCTGGATGAGTTCATGCAGTCTTCTGTTCCAGGCGTATTTGGAGCGGGTGAGGTGCGTAAAACACCTGTAAAGCAAGCAGTAGTCGCCGCGGCAGACGGTGCCATTGCAGCGATGGCTGTAGACAAATACATCAACAAGCGTTCTAAAGTCGTTCCACAATACAAATAGAAGAAAAGGAGAGAATCAAACATGGCACAAGCAATCGTATACTCCAGCACTAATTGCAACTTCTGCAAGCAATTAAAGACGTATTTGACAGAACAAAACATTTCTTTCGAAGAGCGTAACATCGATGAAAAAGATGAGTACGGCCAGGAGCTGAGTCGTTTAGGTGTGATGTCTGTTCCTTTGACAGTCATTGGTGAGAAGCAAATTTTGGGCTTCAACCCGACACGTATCAAAAAAGCACTGGCAGCATTGGAAGAGGCTGCGAAGTAAATTTCATCAGATCCCATATAAAAGGAGAGATTTATCATGACAACAATGACAACGCAGCAAACTGTTCAACTTCAAGTAGGAAAACCGGCACCTGACTTTAATATGCTCACGACCAAAAACATCGAGACACTGGAAGAACGTGTGTCGCTGGCTGACTACAAAGGAAAATGGCTGATTTTGTTCTTCTGGCCGTTTGACTTCACATTCGTTTGCCCGACAGAGGTAACTTCGTTTAGTGACAACATGGAAGAGTTCGAAGATTTGGATTGCGAAGTGCTGGGCGTATCCACAGATAGCGTACATACGCACCGGGCATGGATCAAAACACCGCGCGATGAAAATGGCATCGGTGAAGTAAACTTCCCGCTCGCGAGCGACTTCAAAAAAGAGACGGCACGAGCTTATGGCGTCCTGGACGAAGAGACCGGTGCAGCTCACCGTGGCTTGTTCATCATCGATCCAGACGGCATTCTGCGCTACCAAGTGGTAACTGACATGAACGTAGGTCGCAGCGTGGCAGAGACGACTCGTATTTTGCAAGCCCTGCAAGCTGGCGGTCTGTGCCCAGCGAACTGGAAGCCAGGACAGAAGACGCTGTAATCAAAAAAAGATCCATTGTTTCTATAATATAGAAGAGGGACAGTCCCACCCGTCTTTTGCAGACGGAGGGATTGTCCTTTTTTTAGGGAAGGAACATGTAGGGATGAAGCTAACTCCGACGATTCCATGCCTCTAAAAGCAGTTCGTTGTTGATACTCATGCCAGCTACAGAGCCAAGAGCCGCGGCAGTAATCACTTGGTATTGTGTAGTTGCTGCATCGCCTGCACTATAGACACCCGGTACGCTCGTTTTCCCAAAATTGTCGACGATGACCATTCCTGTTTCCGTCACCTGGCAGCCTAATGCTCGCGGCAAGTCAGATCCAGCCACGAGTTTTGGAGCAAAAAAGATTCCCGTGCACGAAATGCTGTTGCCATCTGCAAGATCAACGCGCTGTACCCTCCCATCGACAGACACAATTCGCTCGATTGGGGAGTCAAAGACAGGAACGTGATGCTGCAACAGTTCCAATCTTTGTTCTTCCGTGAATTCATCTGGTCCATTGGTGCAGAGGGTGTAATGATTGGTCCAACCAGATAGCATCTTTGCCAAGTGCAATGCTTTCTCTCCGTTGGCGATCAAGACAAGTGGCTGGTCGCGTAATTCCCATCCATCGCAATAAGGGCAGACAAAGGCACTCTTTCCATACACTTCTGCTAATCCGTTAACAGGCAAAGGGAGATCCTTCATTCCCACTGTGAACAGCAGCTTTTTGCTTTGATAAGTCGTTCCCTTTGCAGTCGTAATGAGAAAACTTCCATCGTGTCCTGTGATCGTTACAGCTGTATCCTCCACAAAGTGAACGGAGGGGTAGGCGCTGATTTGCTCCCTTGCTATGTGATGAAAATCGCTCGGAGTGATGCCGTCTCTCGTAAGAAAGCCATGCGACTCACGTGTAACGCGATTGCGTGGACGGCCTTCATCGATCACGACCACGCTTTTTCTTGCCCTGCCCAGCGCGAGAGCGGCACTCATCCCTGCTGGTCCGCCGCCAATAATTCCTACATCGATAAGTTGATCCATGCTCGTATACCACCTTTATAGATTCTTTATATCTACAATTAAAAAGCAATAAGCTCATTCTCTCTAGTTTCCTGCAAGAAGACTGGGGTTCAGAGCAACACCCTGTACAATAAATGTAACCATTAAGGACCCTTGATATCTATTATAAACAAACCTTCCAAAGAATCAAGACGAAATACACTTTATATTCTTTTTGTAAATAATCCCTTATATCGGCAAAATCCAGCGACTTCCAAATAGTAGCAACCTACCATTTTCACAAGCAAAAAGGAAAAAAAAGGAAGAGAAAATATACCTAATTGAGAAAAAGTGTGGGCCAGAAGACCGTCCCGGTTGCAGGACTTCCTTCCAAAAAACGTAGGACGTTGGAGGTGAATCCGTCCCAACATTACATTTTCATGACAAATCTGAAAAAGACACAATAGTGAATTTTGTCTATGGGAACGATTTGCTCCCTATGTTTACAATGACTGTGACGTGGCAACATATCGGAGGTTGACGAGAAATGGAGCCAACAAAGAAGAGAAGATGGCGCTGGATGAGCCTAACCATGCTGATCGTGGTAGGGGCAAGTGCCTTCTGGTGGTTTTGGGCAGCAGATCGTGTCGAAAGCATGGAGACGACTACAGGTGCTCAATTAAAATTTCGCGCAAATGGCGAGCTGTTCGAAGTCTATCAGAATCAGAAATGGCAGCCCTTTTTTGCGAAAGGCGTCAATTTGGGGGCATCGTTACCGGGTCATTATCCGGGTGAGCTTCCGATAACAAGAGAGGATTACATGCGCTGGTTCGCAATGATCGACGAGATGGGAGCGAACGTCATTCGTGTGTATACCATCCATTCTCCTGTCTTTTATGAAGCATTGGTCGACTACAATCGGCGAAAAGAAGGGGCCCCTCTCTATTTGATGCAGGGCATTTGGAGTCCAGAAGAGCTGTTGATTGAAAAGAAAGACGCCTATCTGCCAGAGATTCGCGAAGAGTTTCGTCAGGAAATCAAGGACGCAGTCGGCGCTGTCTACGGAGACATTACTCTGCCGGAAAAACCGGGAAAGGCAAGTGGTACATACCGTGCCAATGCAGGTAAATACTTGATCGGCTGGCACACAGGGACCGAGTGGGACCCCGTGATGGTGCAAAACACCAACCGCCTGCATCAAAAAGTTGCTCCCTATCAAGGGAAGTACTTCCACGCCACGCCAAATGCAACCGCTTTTGAGACATGGCTTGCTGAAATGGTGGATACGGTGGCAATGGAAGAGAGCAAGTACGGTTGGCAGCATCCGATGACCTTCACCAATTGGGTGACTACAGATCCCTTATCGCATCCG
This sequence comes from Brevibacillus brevis, assembly GCF_900637055.1. Taxonomy (NCBI): domain Bacteria; kingdom Bacillati; phylum Bacillota; class Bacilli; order Caryophanales; family Paenibacillaceae; genus Brevibacillus; species Brevibacillus brevis. The sequence goes on along the minus strand of NZ_LR134338.1, from coordinate 4,819,682 downwards.
GGAGAACCGATCCATCACGAAGATTTGGTCAGTGTCGATCCTACCCATATAGAGCCAACGCAGTGGGAGGCGGGCTACTTCGCTTCCTATCACGTGTACCCGTATTATCCGGATTTCTTCCGCTACGACACTACCCTGCAACAAGTGAAGAACGATGCAGGGCAAATCGATACGTACAAAGCGTATTTGCGACAACTGAAGCAGTATCACAAAAACATGCCGATCATGGTGACGGAATTCGGGGTCCCGGCATCGGTGGGAGTCGCCCATCTGGGAAATTTGGGGCGCAATCAGGGTGGTCATTCAGAAAAGCAGCAGGGAGAGGTCGATGTCGAGCTTTTGCAAGAAATTCATCAGGAAGGGTATGCGGGAGCAATCGTATTCGTCTGGCAGGACGAGTGGTTCAAAAAAACGTGGAACACGATGCGCTTTGAGTTGCCGGAAGACCGGCGCTCCTTGTGGATCAACGTTTTGACCAACGAGTCTCTGTTTGGAGTCCTTGGCATGTATCCGAACAAAGAAGGCGTGCTGACCATCGATGGGAATCGCACAGATTGGGATCAACTCGTGCCGGAAGAGAAGCAACGCCTCGATGTTCAAGTCCCAGGCGTCGACGAAATCTGGATGACACATGATGAAGGGTACGTCTATTTTCTTGCTCAATTGAAGGAAGAGTTTGACCCGGCAAAACAACAGCTCTATGTGGGCGTCGATACGCTTCCTGGCGGGAACAAGCATGCGGCACAGCTTCCCGGCCTAACGCTGGATGAGGGGCTAGAGACGCTGATCGCGTTGGGAAAAGCAGACGAAAGCCAGATTCAAATCGCTGCCAATTACGACTTTCATGCACGCTTATACGGAAAACGCTACCGCATGCTTGCGGTCAAGGAAGAGGAGAAAAAAGACAATTCCGGAATCTTCAAGCCGTGGAAGCTGGCCGTTAGCCTGGAGATGGAGCCGCCAGACAGCAAGAAGTACTATCCGCTGGAGGAAGTCGAGGTCGGCAAACTGATCCGGGGAACGACAGATGCCCAAGACCCGCAGTACGACTCACGAACCGCCTGGCAAGCGAAGGGCAAAGTGGTTGAGCTGAGAGTACCGTGGATGCTGCTTGGATTTACAGACCCGAGCTCCTTGTCCGTCATGAGCTATGAAGATGACGGCAAAAGCTTCATGACGAAGACGACGAAAGGCATTCGCATCCTGCCGCTCCTGGTAGATACAGCGACCAAACAAATCGTCGGGCAAAAGACGCATGCAGTGACAAAGCTCCCGATGTATACATGGCAAGGCTGGGAGCAGGTCGGCTATCACGAACGCAAAAAACAAAGCTATTCCATACTAAAAAAAGCATTCCATGAGATTGAGGCTCCGGTGAAGATCGGGACTCAGCCTTGATTGGATAGGAGAGTGGCAAACGTGCAAACACCATTGGCGACGGCAATTGTTTTTCTGTACGCGCTATGTGGATTGACAGTACTAGGCTTGCTTGTCTTGTTCGCACTGAAGCTGCGCAACATTTCGGTGGAGAAACAGACCATGCGTTGTCTGGAAAAATATCGCGACTACTTCGTTTACCTGCAAGCACACGGGGAGGAAGAGGAGCGCTTGCAAGTGCCTTATGGCGATGTGACGCAAAAAGAAAAGCAAATCATTCAGAAAAAGCTGTTTGAGCTGATGGAGCGGGTCACAGGCATCCATCGGGACAAGCTGATCTGGCTCTGCGAGGATTTGGGACTCGTAGAGCTGGACATGCAAAGACTAAATGGCTGGTGGAAATGGACGAGAGTGGATGCCGCCTACAATTTGGGAATCATGCGCTCCAAGCTCGCCGTACCTGCTCTCTTAACCCTCCTGCAAAAAAACACAAATGATATCAGTGTTTTTATCATTGCGCGCTCCGTCGCCAAATGTGCACGCAATACAGAAGATTTGCGGGAAATGGTGACCCACGTTGTCGGAGCGAAGAAAAATGTCCACCAGCTTATCGTGGACATCATCAGTGATTCGCAGCTGGATACGGCACCGCTTTTTGCACAGTTTTTACAAGAATCCGACGCTGAACTGGTCAAAATCGGACTGATTGGCTACACCGTTCATGTCCAGCCCGGCATTGAGCCTGCGCTATACCAGCTCATTCAATCGCCTGACAAGGAAGTCCGAATCAAGGCAGTCAAGCTCATGTGTCGGGATATCCGCTATATGAATGAGCAGACAGTCACGGATTTTATGAACCACAAAGATTGGGAAATTCGGGCAATGGCAGCCAAGGCAATTGGCTCACTGAAATTGCTTTCGTACATCCCCCTGCTGAAAAAAGCGGTGGGCGATGCGAACTGGTGGGTTCGTCATCACAGTGCACGAAGCCTGGCGCAGCTAGAGGTCGAAGGCTTTGCCGCCCTGTGTGAAATTTTGCAGGAAGAGAGAAACGGTCATAAGAGCGAGATGGCTCATCAAGTGATCCAGGAGGAGCTGGAAAAGGAGAAGCTGGTTCTACAGAGTGCGACAGCGACAGAGAAGCTCGTGCAATACAACGAAAAGCTGCATCTGTACCGCAAGTCGTATCGCAAAACAATCTCCACGGTTCAGGCACTGGAAAGATAGAGCGAAAGGAGGCTGCCATGAGAGATTTTCTACTTTACTACGGAGTATTTGCGGTCTATTACGTCATCGCGATCAACTCTTTGTACTTCATCATCATGCTGTTCTCGTTCAAGAGCATCATGGGGATTTTAAAAAGCTCCATCTATTCGAGATTCCAGACACTTTCAGGCTCTGAGCACGTTCCGCCGATTTCGATTCTCGTGCCAGCATACAATGAGGAGCTCACGATTATTGAAAATGTCAGGTCGCTCTTATCCTTGAACTATCCCCGCTACGAGGTGCTCGTGGTCAACGATGGATCGAAGGATGCAACCTTGCAGGTATTGATTAACGAGTTTTCTCTGGTTTACTCCGAGCACATGCCGGTGCAGCCGCTTCTTCATACGTCGAAGATCAGGGGAGTCTACCACAATCCGGCTTTTCCGAATCTGTATTTGATCGACAAAGAGAACGGAGGAAAAGCTGACTCGCTCAATGCGGGGATCAATCTCTCTCACTATCCGTTGATCGCTTCCATTGATGCAGATTCCTTGCTGGAAAAAGACGCGCTGATCCGCATTGCGAAGGTGTATATGGAAAACCCGGATGAAACAGTTGCCATCGGCGGAGATATCCGCATTGCCAACGGCTGCAAGATCGAAGACGGTGTCGTGAAAGACATTCGTTTGCCAGACAAGTTTTTGCCGATGATGCAATCCGTCGAATACCTCAAGGCGTTTCTCGGGGGACGGATCGGCTGGAGCGCGATCAACGGTTTAATTATCGTCTCTGGCGCATTCGGTGTTTTTCGCAAGGATTACATCATCAAGGTAGGCGGTTATCGCGAGGGGTATCCGGGTGAAGACATGAACATCATCATCAAGCTGCACAAGTACATGTTAGAAAACAAGCTGCCGTACCGAGTGGCATTTTGCCCTGATGCGGTCTGCTGGACGCAAGCGCCGGATACACTCAAAATTTTGGGCAGTCAACGGCGCAGATGGGGACGCGGCAATCTGAAAAACATGATTGAGTACGGCAGACACATGGCGTTTCGCCCCAAGTACAAGCTGTTCGGGATGCTCACGCTACCGTTCAATATCTTGTTTGAAACCTTGAATCCGTACTTTCGCATCACGGGTCTCTTGGCTCTCATCGGTTACACCTTGCTGGATATGACCAGCGGCTACGTTCTCTTGATTTACGGTTTGCTCAATGTGCTGTATGGCGTGCTGCTTGGCATTGGCTCCTTATTGCTGGAGGAAATCGCGTTTCGACGGTATCCGCGTTTTCAGGACATCGTCAAAATGCTTTTCTATACGATTCTGATGTTCTTTGGCTATCGGCAAATCGGCGTCATCTGGAGATTCCTCGGTCATATTGAATATTTGCGCAACAACAACTCCTGGGGAACGATGACGCGGACGAGCTGGCAGACGAAGGGCAGCGAAAACATTTCAAGTTTGGAGGCTAGATCATGAGTAATCTCGTACCTGTTTTTTACGAGCATCTGAGCAAGATGGAAGAGAAACAATTGGCGTGTGGGGTTATTCTGGTGGCTTGCAAAACCCTCACGAAAGAGTCGATGGAGCTGATCAAGCAAGACCTGGGCACTCGTTCAGGAGACGGCTCCGAGATTGATTTACACTACGCCTATGACAAAAACAAGCAGCTCTTCGGAATACTGCTTGAGGGTCAGAAGCTTTCGAACACCCATTTTTATGCTTTGCGTGTAAAAGACTATTTGCAAGAGCACAAATTGCTTGCGGGCAGCCTCTTGATTGCGAGTTTTCCCGAAAGCTCGCGCTCGTCCGGGCAAATGCTGATGCGGATGATCCAAGAGATGAGAGAGCCAGGCGCTCATGGGGAGATCAAGATTTACGAGCAGAATCCCGCTCAAAAAGAGGAGCCGGCAAGTATTTTGCTGGTTAACCATGATGAGACTGTCAACGAGTTTTTGAGCATCTACTTTCAGCGCAAAGGGTATCTCGTTACGGTAGCCAATGACGGGATGGATGGCATGGAAAAATATCAGGAGGTCGCCCCTGATCTTGTGATTACCGACCTGAATCTCCCTATCCTCAATGGATACCAGCTCATGGAAAAAATCAAGCATATCAGCGCTTCCATGAGCAAGATTATGGTGCTCACAGACAAACGTCTGGAAGAAGATGTGCAAAAATCGTTTGCGATGGGAGCATCTGACTACATTACCAAACCATTTTCCCCGGTTGAATTGGAAGCCAGGGTGAAAAGGCTGATTTCATAATTCTAGAAAGAGAAAGGGAGAGAACCGAGGATGGCGAGATACGAGGAACTGCAACAGAAGATTCAACGAAAGACAGCGAGAGTGGGTGTCATTGGGCTTGGGTATGTAGGTCTGCCGCTTGCAGTAGAGACGATCAAGAGCGGTTATACCGTAATCGGAATCGATCTGCATGGCGGAAAAATCGAGAGCCTGAAAAGAGGAGAGTCTTACGTCCAGGATATTTCTAATGATACCTTGCAGGAATGCCTCGCGACCAACCGCTTTTTTCCGACGACTGATTATAGCGTCATCGAGGAGCTGGATGCGATTAGCATTTGCGTTCCGACGCCACTCAGTCCCAATCAGGACCCGGACACCTCTTACATTACAAACGTCGTCGAGCAAATCAAGCGATTCATGAAAAGAGGAATGCTCATTACGCTGGAGAGCACAACCTATCCGGGAACGACGGAGGAGCTGATCCAGCGCGAATTTGAAAAGCTGGGCTATCGGGCTGGCATTGACTTTTTCCTCTGCTACTCGCCAGAGAGGGTCGACCCGGGCAATCGCAAATACAGTACGTACAATACGCCAAAGGTGATCGGCGGGACGACAGAGCGTTGCATGGAGTTAGGGACACTCTTGTACGGCAACCTGGTCAAAACCGTCGTACCAGTCTCCTCGCCAAAGGTGGCGGAGATGTCCAAGCTTTTGGAAAACACCTTCCGCAGCGTCAATATTGCCTTCATGAATGAGATGGCGATGATGTGCGACAGAATGGGCATCAATGTTTGGGAAGTAATCAAGGCCGCATCGACCAAGCCTTTCGGGTTCATGCCGTTTTACCCGGGACCCGGAATCGGTGGGCATTGCATACCGCTCGATCCGATGTATTTGTCGTGGAAGGCCAAGGGCTTTCGTTTTCACAGCCAATTTATTGAGATTGCCCAATCGATTAACGACAACATGCCGGACTATGTGCGAAATAAGACAGCACAGGTGCTCAACATTTACGCCAAAGCAATCAACAGCTCGCGCATCTTGATTCTCGGCATGGCCTACAAGCCGGAAGTCGATGACTTGCGGGAATCACCTGGGCTGGAGATTTACGAGCTGTTCACCAATAGCGGAGCAACAGTCGACTATTACGACCCGTATGCGCAGAGCTTTGTGAACAAAAAAGGCGAGATCGTCCATTCCATCGACAATGACTACGAGGCATTCAAGACTTACGATTGCATGGTGCTCATTACGAATCACCAATGCTTTGCCTATCAGGAGCTGGCCGATTTGGGCGTGGCCATTATCGATACACGCAATGCGTTTGAGGGCATCACGAATCCGAATGTGTATCGCATCGGAACCTCTGTCGCTATCAGACAGGAGAAGGAAGTCGTCAGCTTGCTCGCATAATATAAAGTCCGAACACTTTACGCAACAAGGGAGGAACCGAAGACATGTGCGGAATTATGGGATATATCGGGAATAGGGAAGCGCAGCCGATTCTAATCAATGGGCTGCGAAAGCTGGAATACAGAGGCTACGATTCAGCTGGCATTGCGATTTGTGACGGAGCAACCATCGGCATTCGCAAGGCAAAAGGCAGAATTGACGTACTGGAGAGCCAAACCCAAAAGTCCGGCTTACAGGGCTCCATCGGCATCGGTCATACGCGCTGGGCGACACACGGACGACCGTCTGACGAAAACTCTCATCCTCATTTTGATCAATCCGGCAAGTTCTCGATCGTGCATAACGGCATTATCGAAAACTATCTGGATCTCAAGCAGGAGTTGACCGAAAAAGGCGTGACGTTTACTTCGGAGACGGACACGGAGGTCATCGTGCACCTTTTGGCGCAGGAATACGACAACAACCTGGTTACGGCAGTGCAGAAGGTGGCCGGCAAAATTCGCGGTGCATTTGCCCTCGGCGTGATGACGGAACATGAGCCTGACAAGCTGATTGCAGTTCGTATGGCGAGCCCGTTGATTATTGGGGTAGGGGAGAATGAGAATTTCATCGGTTCTGATATCCCGGCGATCCTGGAGCATACGCGTGATGTGTACGTTTTGGAAGACGGAGACCTGGCGATCCTGACCAAAGATTCTGTTCACGTCATGCGTCTGGATACGACGGAGCCAATCGAGCGAGAGCTGGTGCGGATTGAGTGGGACAAGGAGCAAGCGGAAAAAGACGGCTTTGCGCACTATATGCAAAAGGAAATTTACGAGCAGCCGCGTGCCCTGCGCAATACAATGACAGGCCGAATCGATGCTGGAGAGCAAAAGGTTATTTTTCCTAATCTTCAGTTATCAGAAGCGAGTGCCAAGCGTGTGGAGAAAATCTACATTGTCGCATGCGGTACCGCTTATCATGCGGGCTTGATCGGCAAGCATGTGATCGAGCGACTGGCACAGATTCCGGTAGAAGTAGATGTAGCGTCGGAGTTTCGTTACCGTCGCCCACTCTTTCAACCGAATACGCTTACGATTGCCGTCAGCCAATCGGGGGAGACAGCAGATACATTGGCAGCCATGCGTGAAGCCAAACGAAACGGCTCAGCAGTTCTCGCTATTACGAATGTAGTCGGAAGCTCGATTGCCCGTGAGGCTGATGACGTGATTACGACAAATGCAGGTCCGGAAATCGCGGTTGCTTCGACGAAGGCATATACCTCGCAGCTGATTGCGTTTTACTTGCTCGGCATCTATTTGGCGCAAGCGAAGGGAACACTGGACGCTGGAACCCGTGCCTCACTGCTTCACCAACTGACTGCACTCCCGGATCAAGTCGAGCATATTCTCGCGCATGCAGATGAGATTCGTCATTTCGCTGAATCGATCAAGGATGAGCAGCATCTGTTTTTCATCGGACGAGGTCTCGATCATGCAGTATCGATGGAAGGGTCCCTCAAGCTGAAGGAAATCTCGTATATTCACTCGGAGGCGTATGCGGCAGGGGAGCTGAAGCACGGCACGCTGGCGTTGATCGAAGAGGGAACGAGAGTCATCGCCTTGGCTACACAGGATGAGCTGCATGAGAAAATGATCAGTAATATTACAGAAGTAAAAGCGCGTGGAGCAAACGTTCTCGGTATTACATTAGATGGACATGTAGAGCTGCACCGCTCAGTTGATGATGTTTGCCTGATTCCGCAGACAGATGCCTTGTTTACACCCGTCCTAGGTGTTATCCCCCTCCAGCTGATTTCCTACTACACTTCTGTTGCGCTTGGCAATGACGTAGATCGTCCACGAAATTTGGCCAAAAGTGTAACAGTTGAGTAAACACAAACGTCAGTCGTTATGAAGTAAGAGAGGAAGAAAAAGGGGGAAAGATGAATGAACACCTCGAAGCGGACGTTGAATCAGGAGAAATTACTGGAGATTATGCTTCAGGCCTATCAGCTGGGCGTGCAGAGGAAAGACATTAATTTGAGCATGATGATTGACACACTGACCTATGAATTGAAACCATACTTCGATCAGCAAATCCAACAAGGCCAGCTTGCAAAAGGAGAGCTGACCAAGACGGAGGCGATAGGATGAACATACATGCAGTAGTATTGGCAGCAGGAAAAGGAACCAGAATGAAATCTTCGCTCTACAAGGTCATGCATCCAATCTGCGGGAAGCCGATGATTGAACATGTCGTAGAGACATTGGAAGCACTGTCACTTCGCCACTTGGTCGTCGTTGTCGGTCACGGAGCCGAAGTGGTCAAAGAGCAATTAAAAAACCGCGTTCAGTATGCGTATCAACCGGATCAGCTGGGTACTGCTCATGCTGTTTGGATGAGCCACGAAATTCTCGGAGCACAGGATGGCGTGACGATTGTCATGAATGGTGATACACCGCTCGTACAAGAACAGACGCTGCGAAGTTTGCTCGAGTATCACCAGCATAAACAGGCAGCAGCCACGGTTTTGACATCCATTGTGGACGAGCCTACAGGTTATGGCAGGATCATTCGCGACGAGAACGGCGATGTCCGAAAAATTATCGAGGAAAAAGACGCGACCCTGGGACAAAAAAAGGTGAACGAGATCAGCACCGGAATCTTTTGCTTCGACAATCAAAAGCTGTTTTCGATGCTGCCGATGGTCTCAAACGAAAATGCGCAAGGGGAGTTTTACTTGCCGGACGTTCTGGGGCTTTTGCAAGAACAAGGTCATTTGGTAGCAGCGTTTGCAACGGATGATCCCGAAGAAGGCAATGGCGTCAATGATCGTGTGCAGCTCGCTGATTTGGAACAGCTGATGCGCAAGCGAATCAACGAATTCCATATGCGAAACGGAGTTACGATGATAGACCCGAGCGCGACGTACATTGATTCAGACGTAATGATCGGGCGAGATACGGTGCTCTATCCGGGAACCTGCCTGTTCGGTGAAACACAGATCGGTGAAGGCTGCCAGATCGGGCCGCACGCGCTGGTCAAAAACAAGTGCATCGAGGATTACACGCGAATTCCGCCGTTTTCAGCGGTTGACGGCAGTACGTTTGGTGAGCGGGCATTTGCTGGAGTGGGAGCGACGACACAACAGTACGGTATCGACCGGCACTGATGCAGGTACTTCGTCGATATAGCTGGCTTTGGATAGCACTGCTCCTTGTGACAGTGGCTTCGATCATCATGCTGTCGTTGGCAAACCCCCGCTCCGCCCTGACAAAAGCAACCTGGATATGGGATGCCAAGCAAATGGAGACCCAAACCGATGAAATGATCGAGTTTGCCGAGAAAAACGACATCAACCTGATCTATCTTCACGTTGAGCCAACAGCTGTTGCGCCTCAGACGTATCGTACCTTCATTGAGAGAGCCAACGAGGCAGGCATCAAGGTAGAGGCGCTTGGCGGTGACCCAAATTGGGCGTTAACAGCGAATCGCCAGAGCATCGACGATCTCATCTCCTGGGTGAAGGCGTTCAATCGCAGTGCCAAGCCAGATGAACGATTCTCAGGGATTCACGTCGATATCGAGCCGTACCTCTTGCCTGCGTGGAAGGAAGACCAGGAAGAAATCGTCCGGCAATGGCTGAAAAATGTCAGCTATCTGGCAGCGGAGACGAAGAAGGATACGGATCTCGCTGTCGGTGCCGATTTGCCTTTTTGGATCGACTCCGTAAAGGTTCCTGGCAGTGATGAGAAAGTGAGCAACTGGATGGTGCAGCGACTCGACAGTATTACGTTAATGGCCTACCGCAATCAAGCCCTTGGGCAAAATGGGATCGTCGAAATCGTAGAAAAGATCGTCGATGATGCCAATGTACAGAATAAAGGGTCGGTCATCGTAGGCGTCAACATCATGGAAACGATGGAAGGCGCTCATGTGAGCTTTTATGAAGAAGGCACAGAAGAGATGAACAGCCAGTTGGCCATTTTACAGGAGGAGCTGTCAAACAATCCGGCGTTTGCAGGAAGTGCGATCCATGATTACGAGAGCTGGAAGCACGCAAGTCAACGAGAGGAGCAACTTTGACGAATGAAAGCTGCGCGCATCTATTTGAGTGTTCTCTGCCTGACGGTCGGCTTTCTGTTCGGCTTTTCCCCAGCGGAGAAGAAGAGTAAAGCAACGTGGATCTGGCAATCCGAGATGATCGGGAGAGAGAAACAAGAGATTCTCGATTTCTGCAAAAGTAACGATATTAATCTCGTCTACTTGCGAATCGAAATGAACAAGCCCTATGAATACTACCGCGATTTTATTCGCGAAGCGACAGAGATGGGGATCGAGGTTCATGCGGTAGCCGGCCATCCGGCGTGGGCGCTCAAAAGCAATGAAAAGCGGATGATGAACATCGTCCACTGGGTAAAAAGCTACAACCGTGAAGCAGAGAAGAATGAGCGGATTCGCGGGATTCAGTTAGACATCGAGCCGTATCTTTTGCCGTTTTGGGAGAGCGATCAGAAGCGGATTATCCGTGAATGGCAAGCCAATGTGCAGGCGTTCACAGCCGAGGTGTCAAAAGATCAGGATTTGGTTGCCAGTGCAGCCATTCCTTTTTGGCTGGACGATATTCCCGTTCCGGGACAAGAAGAAATGTCTTTGTCCAAATGGATGATGAGTCAGTTTGATACGGTATGTATCATGGCGTATCGTGACACACTTTCCGGTCAAAACGGCATCCTGAATTTGATTGATAATGAAATGAAGGAAGCGGATGAATTAGAGACACGCGTCTTGGTCGCTGTGAATATGAAGCCGCTGGATGAAGACCACTCTTCTTTTGCAGAGGAAGGTCCGGCTCACATGAAACAGCAAGTAGAGCAATTGCCCACATATTTGGCACAGCATCCGTCCTTCTCTGGTGTTGCAATCCACGATTATCGCTACTGGAAGGAGGCGACTCCACTGCCCCCGGTCACCAAGCAACGCTACAAAGGCACCTACATATGGCGTGCAGAATTGATTGGCACGGAAAAGGAGGAAATTCTCTCCTTTGCAGAACAAAACGGGGTGAATCTCCTCTATGTTCGTTTAGATTTGGAGCAGCCGATTTCCTATTATCGCGATTTCGTGAGAGAGGCACGTGAAGCGGGTATCGAGGTTCATGCGATGGGCGGTCATCCGATTTGGGCTCTGTCTGAAAGTCGAAGCAAGATCATGAAGCTCGTGAATTGGGTGAAAGCCTACAATGAGTCTGTCTCGACAGAAGAGCAATTTCACGGCATTCACTTAGACATCGAGCCGTATGTCCTTCCTGTCTGGCGCGAGGATAAAGAGGCAGTCTTACGCCAATGGATGGGTAATATCGAAGCTTTTGTTGAGGAGACCAAGAATGGGACTTCCTTGGAAGCAAGCGTCGATCTTGCCGCATGGCTGGACAAGACACCTACGCCGGGCCAGCCCGAATTGCCGTTTTCGCATTGGATGATCAAACAGCTTGATCATACGACCTTGATGGCATTTCGCGATCGCGCTCCTGGCATCATCGGCTTGGTTGAAAATCAGATGAAGTATGCGGAGAGCCTCCATAAAAAGCTGGTCGTCGCCGTGGAGACGAAAGAGAGCCACGAAGGGAACGGGATCACTTTTTACGAGGAAGGCATAGGGGAAATGGATCGGCAGCTGGATCTGGTGACAAAAGCGCTGGATCGATACTCCTCTTATTGGGGGCTCGCCATTCATGCCTATGACTACTGGAAAAACGGGAAAGAGTAGGCTGCCTGCATCGTGCACCATTGTTGTTGTACAATAGAAGAAAACGAGCGTCGGAAAGAGGAGAACAAGCCATGCGAGATGTGCAAAACCGACATCGGAGTCTTCCGCCGCGTACTCCCGAGATGTTGTACAACGTGGTGCGCAAGTTTTACCGCGGAGCAGTCAGTCATTTTGACCTGATTCAGGAGAAAAAGCAGGAAGCACGTGCAGCCTTGGAAGCTGGTGACCACGACAAAATCCGTGCAGCCGTACACACGTTATTTTTGGAGTTCCATTTTTATGTAACCTGCTGGCTCCAGATTGAGCTTGCCCTGTATCGGCTGGCGCGTCAGGATGAACGTCTTGCGCAAGTGATGGACAGATATCGACCATCGTTGGAAAAGCATGTAGCGGTACGGCGACTGCTGGATCAAACTGAGGCGTGTGTAGAGGCGCAGTTTCAACCAAACGGTGATGGATGGTCCTGCGTACAGAATGATGCCTACGTGTTTGGCAGCATCATTTTTACAGTGGATGAACAGAGTCTGCAAGATTTGCACGCCGTGTATCAGGCGGTTTGGGAAAATGCAGACTGCTGAACCATCACATAACAAAAAGCGTGACCGTCGCGATGGATGGTCACGCTTTTTTCATTTAGAAAGTGCCAGGGAAGATTGACCCTGTGTGTGGAGCTGCCTGACCTGGAGCGTTCAATTGGCGCACCTCTTGCACATTCGTGCCAGCAAAACCCGGAGTGAAGACAGATTGTGCTCCCATGCCGAGTGTATTCGCAAAAGCCTGCTGTTGCTGTTGAGGCTGCTGTGCTTGCAGACCGAAGCCGGTGTTGTTCAATTGGCGTACTTCTTGAACATTGGTTCCGGCAAAGCCTGGGGAAAAGATGCTGCCAGCGTTTCCGGCTTGGTTCACAAAGCCAGTTTGTCCAGCGTTTCCAGCTTGGTTCACAAAGCCAGCTTGTCCAGCGAAGCCAGTTGGACCCGCGAAGCTGCTATAGCCAGCTTGATTTCGCGCTTGAACCTCTTGAACATTGGTTCCAGCAAAGCCAGGAGAAAAGATCGAGTTCGCTCCGCCACTAAATGCTGGTTGATACGATGGCTGAGCCTGGATGTACTGGGATGCCTGATTTTGACCAAAACCAAATTGTTGTTGTTGCTGTTGTTGTGCTGGATAGCCAGCATTTTGCTGTCTTACTTCTTGAGCATTGGTATTCGCAAAGCCTGGGGAAAAGATGGATTGGGCACCACCGACTCCACCGCTGAAGGATACAGCAGAGGAAGGCGCTCCGATGGATTGTGGTGCATGACCGCCTTGGTTCCAATACTGTACTTCTTGTACGTTGGTTCCGGCGAAGCCTGGTTGGAACATAGAACCTGCAGGGCTTACTGCTCCGAAAAATTGAGGTTGTTGCTGGGATTGCATCATATTGTTATTTGTGTAGGTCATGGTTAAGACCACCTCCATGGAGTATTTTTTCCAAGCTCGATATTGTCATGCATCCGAAAACGAAAAAAACATGCCGAAGTCTAAACGGCATGTTCCTTTAGATCAAAACGTGAGACTTGCCTCATTGTTTAGTGCTACCCGCACGTACAGCCAGCATGCCGATTCACCTATTGCGGTAGCGTTTATCTACAACCAGGAAGGATTGACCCCATTTTCATCAGGAAACAGCGGATTTTTTCTCGGTTTTTGACCTTATGAGCCAACACATGGGGGTCAATCGCGTCAGCCAGTCGTTCGTTGGGTGATGCGCCGTTCCCCTTCCTGACGGGCAAATCGCACCAAGGTCGTCTGTGAATCAGCCAGTGCTGTTCGACTCCCTTATCCTGCGGCAATTCCTCGCTTGTTTTGCAAGCGGGAGACATGCTGTGCGTAGTGGATCAAATTCGCTAACGATAATCGTCGGATTGATGGTTCATCGAATTTCTCCGGCTTTGCATTCGCTTCAAAGAACCATAGCTTTCCTTCTTCTGTCAAGCCAAAGTCCATAGACATCTCAGCCAAATCCGTCCATTCTGCATTTAATGACCGTGCGATGGCGAGCGCCGTATCGTGAATGTGTCTTTCCATTTGCTCGGGATTATTTTTGAACAAGGCTTGCAGAACGGTTGATAACGAGTGGATCGAGCCTCCTCGTGGCACATGAGTGGTGATGCTTTGCGAGCCAGACCTTCTGATGCCGACTCCGGTTACGCTCCACTCGCCCTCGCCATCTTTCTGTACGAGGACGCGCACATCAAAAGGTTTACCGTTGTAGCGGGCACGACGGATACCTTGTTGCATGATGTACTTCTGCTGTTTGACATGAAGTCTGATGTGCTTCCATACATCATTCAAATTGGAAAAGCGGCGAGTAATGGCCTTTTGTTCCTTTAACCGTTGCAGGAACCACTTATCGTTTTTGAAATCAATGCGCATAATCCCTTCCCCCGCTTTACCACGCACAGGCTTCAAGTAGACAAAGCGATGTTCTGTACAAAAGCTTCGAAAGCGAGCCAAGGTGTCCAGTTGCTTCGTCTCAGGTAGAAAAGCTTGCACCTCCAGGTGGGACTCCAGCATCGTAAACAGTTTTTGCTTGTCAAAAAAGCGGCGATTAAACAATGTGACATTTGGCATCTCATGAATGCGGTTCAATGCTCTTCGGACTTCAGGTCGCCGTTCTGCTTTTCTCGTCGGAATTCGGTTGTAAACCACATGGGGGAAAGGTAGAATCACCTCTTGCCACGAGTTTAGACGATTGTTGTACAAATAGCCGCGCACCTTTTTCTTCTCCCAATTGATTCCTTGTGGAGTGAATACATAAACGAGTGCACCCCATTGCTTCCCCGATTGAGTAATATCCTTGAAGTTCTCGCGATTTCCTAAAAATGTTGCCCCTTCACCAACGGTCAATATGCCAAATAATGGGCCAAGCTTCAGGGAGTCGCCCGCCATTTTCCAGTTAATGCGTGTACGAATACGCCTTGGTTGCACGCGGGGTAAACCAGCGTATATCCGTTTCGTATGAGAAAAGGGACCGAGACTGGCGACCAGTGGCTTTGGCGAGCGTTTAAGGACTAGCCGAGGTAACTGTACGAACCATCTACCGCTAGGGAGGATCGTCAGCCACCCGGAGCGCTGCTGAAGCATGGTGTTCCTCCTTCCTGAAAAACGGTACAGATCGCGTGCAACTAGAAATTGGCCAAGTAACAGCTATAATCGACGAGCAGCTTGCGTGATTCGTGATCAGCCTGCCTGAGACGGGCGTGTTTGAATATAGAACGGCCAGGCTTGGAATTCGCTTCGAACATCCAGACATGGCCTTGCGTATCAATCCCCATGTCCAGCCCCAATTCTCCTAAATCAATCCCTTTTGCCAGTTCAATCGCGGTAGCGAGTCGAATCGAGGCTTCAGAAATGCGCTGGGTCATGAGGGCTTTTTGTCTGCCAAACAGGTGCTGCAACAGGTCATCGCCGGGGATGACAGTACCACCTGTGCGTACGTGGGTAGTTACGCTGCCAGAACCTGCAACCTTGGCTGCCGTGCAGGAGACGACCCACTCGTTTTGTTGATTTTTATGCAAGTGAACACGGAAGTCAAACGGTCGTCCATGGAATGTCATGAGCGGAATGCCCTGTTGTGCCAGATACGAACTGACGCGACGACTGCGGAAGACATGCTGATAAAGGCTGGACAGCTTGGAAAATTGTCTTTTTACATTACCGCTGCCTGTATGATAGGAGGCAGTAAAGCCACCGCCTGCTTGGCGAACAACTTTGACAATACCGTACCCGAGACTTCCATTTTTGGGCTTCAAATAAACGATAGGGTATTTACGCAGCAAGTTTCGAACAGTTGTAAGGGACGGAGAGGTGTAAGTCTCCGGGATATGCTCATTCACTTCTGGATTCGGATACAGCAGTTGGTGCACGCCCCATTTGTTAAAAAAGCCCTGATTGAACATCGGTAAATTGGGGTAACTGGCGAGTCGATACTTGAATTCCCGAACGGCTTCATGTTTTTCTGCCGAACGAGAGGGAATACGATCATAGACGACATCGGGCATGGCGGTAACATGCTTTTTCCAAAAGTAGCCCCCTGACTTGCTTCTGCGCAAGAACCACGCTTTGACTGTATTGGATTCCCAGTCTACATCGGTGGGGGAAAATATATAGTAGAAAACGCCTTTCCCTTCTTGAGCCTGTAACAGATTGTAAAAAAACGAAGTGCGAGAGCCAATTGGTTGCTTGGGATCTCGTCGTATGCCAGTCGTGACGATCCCGATTGAGGGACCGATTCGGAGTGCGGAGCCCTCTAGTTTGAGCTGGATCAAGCCCGGGTGAGGAATGCCCAGCTCTGTTTGCAAGAGCGTTGTCACTTTCATGACGTTCGCATCCGGATTGCGTTTATCTTGTAAGACAGTTGCGACTACTTCCTTTTTACCCAGTAAGACTTTAATTTTTTGGCGTTGACGTAGCTGTAACTGTTGGAAGAGAGTAGCCGGCAGGATAATCCCACTGATACGGGGGTTGGAAAGGAAGCGAAGCCGCATTCTGAACGTTTCCATGCTTTAACCTCCTACACGCTCTTTCATAAGATAGTGGGCGTAGCGAACGGGCTGAGTAATCGAATGCAGTTGTGCAGTCGGGTCGTCAATCATGCGAAAAACAGTTCGCCCTGGTCTGCTGTTTACCTCGATGATCCAAACATTACCTGCGGTGTCGATGCCGATATCGATTCCCAGCTCAACGAGCCTGCCGTGTGACTCTTCCAAAAAACGGGGAAGTTCTTCCGCCACTCGGTTGATTGTTTGCTCGATGCGTGCCGCTTTTACGGATGTAAAGTGAAGGGGCAGGAAAGAGGCCAGAGGTGTTGCTTTCCCTCCTCCGTGCAAATTGGAGGTAATACTGCGTTTGTCTCCCAGACGCACAGCTTTGCCAGTTGTTCCCCATTTACCCAGCTCGTTTTTTTGAACCAGAATACGGACATCGAATGGAGTACCATCCGGGGTATGCAACTCTAGATAGGGCTGTACCAGGAACTTGCGGCCGGCAGTAAAGACAGACACAAAACTTTTTAATCCGGCAGTGTCCCGGATTCGCCTAGTGAAAGGCTTATTGTCTCGGTTTCGTCCAGAAGCTTCATATCCACTGCGTACTTCTTTGATTCTCACGACACCAATACCGTGAGTCCCAGCCATAGGCTTGATGATAGCTGCCCCGTATTTTTGCAAGGTTGCGTGGAGCACAGGATAAGAGAATATTTCAGTAGGCGGGAGCAGCGGGGCGAGGAGAGGAGACTTAGCGAGCATCTGGTGCACCTGCCATTTTCCAGACAGACCATGCCCCAAAAACGTAATGTTGCGATCGTTTTGCAACTTTTCCACAAATGGTTTATAGTGGCGATAAGATGGGCCCACAAAGCAACGGTCATAGATAAAGGCGGGGATTGGGAAGTCTTTCGCGTGCCAGGACCCATTGCGATACTCGAAGCCTTTTACCATACGAGTGGAAAAGTTAACCTGACGTGGTGAAAAAACGAAGACGCGAATGCCGTGCTTGCGTCCATAGAGCGTAAGCTTTTTGTAGTACCCTTTGTCTACAAAGTGGGAGCCCTGGCACCGGGCCATGATGCCAAGACTTCTCTCGGATGCTGTCATGTAGGTCACCTTCGCCTGTTTTTGTTGCGCTTCGGTCTTCTTTTTATCGTCTTTTGTGGTTGAATGGTTCGGGGAAAACCACTTAGAAAGGCGGAATAATCCAGCATGCGAATGACAGAAGGGCGAGCACGCCGAGGCAGCTCTTCGGCACCCTCAGGCAATGGAACAGTTTTGGCTGACTTGGATGGCTTGCTGTTGACCTCCAATAGCCACACCCGTCCATGGACATCGACTCCCAGATCAATTCCGAATTCTGCGTACTGCCCTGGCAGTGATTCCTCTAAAAGGATCGCGAGCTTAAGTGCTACTGCGCGTAACGTTTGAGGGGATGGTCGAATTGCCCCCTCCCGCGGTCCACAAACTCGCAGGGCCTGAAGGGGAGTCATCATCTGCCCGCCTCTGGATATATTGGAAACAATGCGGTTTAATCCCAGGCGAGCTACCATGGAAGTGACGGACCATTCGCCTTTTCGGTCTTTTTGTACCAATACACGAAAATCTGTCGGTCGTCCTTGGATGCCGATTAACGGTAACCCTTGCTGCAGCAAATAGGATGTGCCTTTTGTCCTTTTTTGCAAATACTGATGTAAGCCTTGAATGCTAGTAAATGATTTGCGCAATCCTCCGGGGAACGCGAGCCGGTATCCTTCGGGTGAACTGCGAACTCGAATGATCCCGCGCCCCATGCTGCCGTTAGCTGGTTTTGCATAAACGGTGCGATAGGTAGATAGCATTTGCCGCAGGTCTTCTTGCTTCAGATAGCGAACCATGCTGGGAAGATGTTCGGAGGCTGTCGGTTGATTCTCGAGAGCGGCGTGTACATGCCACTTATTCAAAAAACGCTCGTTAAAAAAGGGAATGGAAGCGTCCTTGCAGCGTTGAACCCAGTTGGCCATCTGTTCACTTCGTTCGCGTTGGCGGGATATGAGCCGGTTGTAAATGCATTGTGGAAGCGGCAGTACGGTTTGTCTCCAGACGCCTCCTCTTCTTACGAGGCCGCGTACGATTCCTGCATCCCAGTTGACATCCTGAAGCCGAAATGCGCAAAGGATCCCTCCGCGTTTACGGGTGATATCAGACATCTCCTGGAAGAATGAGTTTAGGTGTCCAAACGGTGCTTGCGAGAACGCTGCATTGTAGCTCGAAACAAGAACACCTACATACGGTCCGAAAACAATTGTTTTCTGACTCGCATCATAACGGACTAAGAGTGGAACGCCCCTGGGCAGATGTAGCGATTGAGCTACAGATGGTCGTATGAAGGTTTTACCCGAGGTTTTGCCTCCCCGTTCCCAACCGCCTACGCGTGCGGAAACGGATTTGCTCCCAAATTGGACCGCAATGGTGGACGGTGTTGAAAGATTCCATTTGCGCAAGTGCGCCTGGGGCAGGTAAAGGTCTACTTCCGATATTATCTCGTTTTCGACAACGATTGTTGGAACGTAGGACATGAGTATCCCCTTCCCATCAGGCAAAGTTAGTCTATGGTATGAGCATCCAAAACGTTTGGTGCCATGTAGAGAAGAGAGGTTGTTAGGATTTATGAACGCTTGGATACTATTAGTGAACATTGCAGTAGGCTCAGTCATCGGTGGAGTGACGAATGAGTTAGCCATCCGAATGCTGTTTAAACCAGTAAAACCGTGGTATATAGGCAGGTGGAAAGTGCCTTTTACCCCGGGATTGATTCCGAGAAGACGGGACGATATCGCGATACAAATGGGCAGACTCGTCGAAGAACATTTGCTGACGACAGAGGGGGTCAAGCGTGCGCTGAACCAGAGTGGTTTGGAGAGCACGCTGACGGGATGGATGAACACCATTGCTCGCGACTGGATGACAGATGAGCGCAGTCTACGCCAAGCATTGCTTACGGTGATGCCACAGCTGTTTCGTGAAGACGGAACGTGGAGTGAGAGTGTCCGCGCGCCTATCGAGGCGAAATGGGGTACCTTTGTCGAACAGGTGCTGGCACAATATGAAGAGAAAAAACTGCGAGAGTTGGTAACGGACAACGGACGCGAGCGTCTGGATGCTGCGCTTGGCAGTGTGAGCGAACTGCTCTTGAAACGTTTCCGCGAATATTTACATTCCCCGGAAGGCCAGCAGACCTTGCAAAATATGGTTCGCGGATTGCTCGGTGGAGGCGGAGGCATGTTTGGTGGCTTGGTTGGGATGTTTCTTGGGGATGACAAGATTTTGGGCAAGATTCTCCCGTATCTCGATGAGCTTTTGCAAAGCAGAGAGCTTTCGGAACGCGTGCACTACTTTTTGCATAAGGAAGCGGACAAGCTCTTGGACAAAAATGTGGGCGAAGTGGTTGCCTGGATTGGGCGAGATCAAGTGGACGATTGGGCGCGGAAGCTTTTTGCCAAGCTGGAGGAGCAAAGCCTGCGCATCGTGGACGAGCCTCTGTCTCGTTTGACAGCGCCTATTTCCGAGACAGTGACAACGGAACTCGTTCCTCGTTTGGCAAAGTGGATGGTGGACACGCTGCAACAAAACATAGAGAGAATATTTTCGCGCCTGGCCATTCGGGATATTGTTACCCGGCAAGTTGAGGGTTTCCCGATTGAAAGAATTGAAGAGATGGTAGTCGGGATCTCAGGAAAGGAATTCCGGATGATTACCGTTCTCGGATTTATCCTTGGCGGGATTATTGGGCTTGTCCAAGGTTTATTGGCAAATTTGGTCAGTTAAACAAAACTGAAAAGAAACTGTAACTGTGCTGTAATAATCCTGTAATATTCCTTGGGTAAGATAAAAGCACGATGAAAACCCCCTTAATGATATACTTTCTGGTCGGTAGCTTTCGAAAAAGCTACCCTTTTTTTTTGCCCCGCCTTCGGGTATATTGGTCGAAGGAGCGCACGTACATGGAACGGGTGGGAGAAAAGGAAGGGGGAATAGCAATATGGCAACGAAGCATGAACAAATCTTGCAACATATTGATCGCCTTCCGATCGGTTCGAAGATTTCCGTGCGGCAGATCGCGAAAGACCTGGATGTGAGTGAAGGGACTGCATACCGCGCGATCAAGGAAGCGGAAACGCAAGGATACGTCAGCACGATTGAGCGTGTCGGTACGGTGAGAATCGAGAAGAAGCAAAAGGAAAATATTGAACGTTTGACCTTTGCGGAGGTTGTGAACATCGTAGATGGTCATGTGCAAGCCGGACGTGAAGGCTTACACAAGACCTTGAATAAATTTGTAATAGGGGCCATGCAGCTCGAAGCCATGATGCGTTATATCGATGCCGGGAGTCTTTTGATTGTCGGTAACCGCTATCAGGCGCACAAAATCGCTTTGCAGCAAGGGGCTGCTGTATTAATTACCGGGGGATTCGATACAAGCGAGGAAATCAAGCAGCTGGCTGACCGCTTAGCGCTGCCAATCATCTCCTCCAGCTACGACTCCTTTACGGTAGCATCGATGATTAACCGGGCCATTTACGATCGCCTGATCAAAAAAGAAATCGTAATGGTAGAGGATATTTTGAAGCCACTTGCAGAAACGCCTGTCTTATTGACATCAGATTCTGTTGCCAAGTGGCACCAGTATACGGAGCTGTATCAGGACACGAGATTCCCCGTCGTTGACGAGCAGATGCGTTTGATCGGGATTGTTACCTCCAAAGACATCATCGGTCATGAGGAAACCGCGACGATCGACAAGGTCATGACGAAGAACCCGATTACGACCTCGCCGCGAGTATCCGTAGCATCATCTGCGCACACCATGGTGTGGGAAGGAATCGAGCTGTTGCCTGTCGTAGACAACCATCGCAAGCTCGTAGGGGTCTTAAGCCGCAATGACGTGTTAAAAGCGCTGCAATTTACAGCCAAGCAACCACAGATGAGTGAAACGTTCCCAAATCTGATCATGTCGCATTTCCGTGAGGAGCGACAAGCAGATGAGATGGTCTATTTGGGTGATGTGAGCCCACAAATGACCAACCACCTCGGTACGATTGCCAGCGGAATCATGACGACAGTCATGGTCGAGGCAGCTTGTAACCTGCTGCGTCACCATCGTCGTGGCGACATGGTACCAGAAAATATCACCGTCTATTTCCTAAAGCCTGTCCAGATGGAAAGCCACATCGAAGTAAAGCCGCGCCTATTGGACATCAGCCGCCGCTTCGGAAAAGTCGAAGTATCCGTATTCCACGGCGAACAGCTCGTGGGGCAGGCCATGATTACTGCGCAAATTATTGAACGTTAAAGGAACAGTCTCTTTATGACTGTTCTTTTTTGTTTGGAAAAGTGGCTGTAGTGGGGAGAAGAAGCGCATTTCCAGTCTACGCTTCGGCCTCCGCCCCGCAAGGGGTGAAGACTGTCCGCTCCGGAATGAATGACGGGAGCGCTTCAAACGTTGAAGTTTCGAGGAAGTATTCCATAAGTGAAGCTTAAATTCCCCGTCATTCATTCCTACGCTGAGATGGGCTCCAGAGGCGCTTGGACTGGAAATGCGCTTCTTCTACGCAGCTTTGGCAAAAGCATTTTGAAAGTTATTGCATGAAGTTAATATCATCTTGATTCACTGACAAACCAGCCACAACTAAACAGACAGCCGCTTCAAGGAAAAAGGAGAAATAAGCGAGGCTCTTTGGGACACCAGCCGAGGCGCAGTGGAAAAAGGGAAACACGCCTTTAAGCGTCCACCTCTGAACATGCTCCATGGGAGGACTACTTTGGACGCGGTTTCCCTTTTTCCACGGAGACGTGCAGGAATGACCCCCATGCAGGGGGCCCAAGAAGCTCGAGCGTTTTCTCCTTTTTCCGCTGCCACCAGCAGCAACGATATAGAATTTGTGTTTTATCTCCTACGAATTGACAGACAAAGAAATCCAACTTATCATCTAATTAGAACATCATCTAATCGAAACGGATAACAAAGAAAGGAGTGCCCCATTTTGCAATTAGACCAACTCGTCACCTTCTACAAAGCACTCGGAGACCCGACGCGCGTACGCATTCTCGCGATTTTGGCAAATGGTCCCCTGCATGGACAGGCGTTGGCAGGCAAGCTCGGCGTGACACCTCCGACCATTACCCACCATATGGCAAAGCTTCGAGAAGCAGGTGTCGTTTACGAACGTCGCGATAAAAACACCATTTACTTTTACCTGCACGAGGCCAATGTAAAACGCCAGTCGCAAGCAATTGTGAACGTCATGGAAAAAGCAAAGGATTCGACAGCAGAGGACATTTTTGCGCAAGACACCCCACATGTTCAGAGGAGGCACCAGATGGCAGCGGAAAAGATGCAGGTCATTCGCAGCTTCATTACGCCAGATGGCAAGCTGAAACAAATCCCGTCTCAGCGTAAGAAAAAGCTGATCGTCTTTGAATACATGGTTCGAGGGCTAGAAAAAGGTCGTAAATACAAGGTACAAGAAATCAACGAATACATCCGTCAATTCCACGAGGATTACGCTACGATTCGCCGGGAATTCATCATGAATCATTATATGTATCGAGAAGAGGGGATCTATGAGCTGAACCCGGAGGAAATGTGGGCCAAAGCCGAAGACCTGCAATAGCAGGAAATCGTTTCCTTCTGAATGGAACAGAAAAAAAGACAACCTTCGGCACTGCCGCTCAGGTTGTCGAAGCAATAGAATGTCACACAAATTCATTATAGCGAGAGCTCTATCAGGTTTGTATGATAAACAGCTGGGAATAGAGGAAAAGTATTACCAGCGATGTTTCTCCCCAAAATGAAAAAGGCATGTGGAACGTAAATTTGTTCTCATGCCCTTTTTTTTATACCCCTTTTTTCAATTCTGCCTGCCAAGCTGTACGATAACGGAAATAATTGCGAGTTCCCAAAAATAAATTCATAGCTCCTACAATCAGCATGATCAACGCAACGACAATGCGGATCGTATCGAGAGAATCAAAAGTAAACTGATTGATGCCGAACAAAGAAACGAGTATACCCAATGACACATTCATTTTCCCCAGCAACATACGCGATTCAAGCGGATGGATGCCTCGTCTGCGAGCATGGACACTATAGTAGACACTGGCTACTAGGGAAGCGAGAACACCGGTCATGTAAAAGGCGTACCACATAGATGGATTCATCCTTTCTAGCCATTCTGGTATTACTCATCCTACCAAAATCAGGGGAGAACGGTCAAATACGAGCGGGAACATTTGTTCTCAACGTCCGTATGCGCTATACTTCCGGTATAATGTAAGAGAGAAAGTTTCAATCGTGAAAATTGAGAGGGGTAATATCATGACCTCCTTTGTCCATTTACATGTTCATACAGAGTACAGTCTGCTGGATGGAGCAGCACGTATCGATGCGCTAGTGAAGCGAGCCAGCGAATTGGGCATGCATGCACTGGCGATGACAGACCATGCCAATCTGTACGGGGCGATCCCGTTTTATAAAGCTTGTCTGGAAGCAGGCATCCAACCGATTATCGGGATGGAAATATACGTAATGGAAGGAAATCTTCAAGATCGCGTGCGAAATGCACCGCCGCCTAGTCATCTGATCGTTCTCGCTGAGAATGAAACGGGCTACCGGAATCTCCTGAAGCTAGCGACAATCGCGAATACAGACGGCAACTACATCCTTCCGCGTCTCAACAAAGAGGTGTTGGCAAAGCATACAGACGGCCTTATTGCACTGAGCGGCTGCCAGCAAGGAGAAGTAGCCAAGCTGTTACTGGCTGGAGAAGCGGACGCTGCGAAAGAAGCAGCCCTCCAGTATCAGCGAATGTTTGGTGAACAGCATTATTATTTGGAACTGGCTGATCACGGACTGGAAGTGGAGCGCAGGCTGAATACTCGTCTCGTGAAACTGAGCCAGGAGACGGGGATTCCGGTGATTGCGACGAACAACGTTCACTACATCCACAGGGAGGAGCACCAGCAGCATGATATCTTGCTGGCGATTAAAGAAGGCAAGACGATTGGCGAAGAAAACCGTTTTCGCTACGAGACGGATCAGTACTATCTGAAAAGTGCCGAGGAAATGGCAGCGCTCTTTGCCTTTGCTCCCCAGGCCTTAGCGAATACGGTAGCCGTTGCAGACAGGTGCAAGCTGGACCTTGCCTTTGGCGCGCATATTTTGCCGGAATTTCCCTTGGCAGAGGGACTAGATTCGACACAGTATTTGCGTGAACTGTGTGAAAAGGGCTGCCTGGAGCGATACGGAGAGATTACGCCAGAGGTGCAAGCGCGTCTGGATCACGAGCTGGCGATTATTACAGGGACGGGCTTCACCGATTACTTCCTGATCGTATGGGATTTCATGCGGTACGCTCACGAAAACGGGATACCGACTGGACCTGGACGCGGATCTGCGGCAGGCAGCCTGGTCGCGTACGTTTTGAAAATCACGAATGTCGATCCGCTGCGCTTTCAGTTGCTCTTTGAACGCTTTCTTAACCCGGAGCGGGTGACGATGCCCGATATTGATATCGATTTTTCCGTAGAGCGCCGTGACGAAGTCATTCACTATGTAGCGAGCAAGTACGGTCATGATCGTGTCGCCCAGATCATTACCTTTGGAACGATGGCGGCTCGTGCAGCAGTCCGTGACGTTGGGCGGGCGTTAGGCTTGTCTTTGGGCATCGTGGATCGCGTCGCCAAAATGATTCCGCAATCGCCAGGCATGACGTTTGAACGAGCCATGCAAATCAACCCGGATATCGGCAAGCTATGCGCGGAAAACAAACAGGCAGCACAACTGATCGAAACAGCAAAGGGCGTAGAAGGCTTGCCGCGCCACGCCTCCACACATGCGGCGGGTGTCGTCATTTCGCGTGAACCGCTGACGAATTACGTTCCATTGCAGACGGGCAATGAAGGCTTGGCGCTCACGCAGTATCCGATGGAGATTCTCGAAGAAGTCGGTCTGTTGAAGATGGACTTCCTCGGCTTGCGCAATTTGACAATCATTCAGGAGACGTTGCGTCACTTGCAGGAGCAGGGAATATCGCTTGATCTGGATAAGCTGCCGACAGACGATGAGAAAACGTTTCGTATGCTCTCCCGTGGGGAGACAACCGGCATTTTCCAACTGGAATCTTCGGGTATGCGCAATGTGCTGCGAGATTTGAAGCCGAGCAGTCTTGATGACATCATTGCGGTTCTGGCATTGTATCGTCCGGGGCCAATGGAGATCATCCCGCAGTACATCGCAGCCAAGCACGGGACTAGCAAAGTACAGTACGCTCATCCTGTTCTCGAGCCGATTTTGCGGGAGACGCACGGTTTTATGATTTATCAGGAGCAAATCATGCAGATTTCCTCGACACTCGCAGGCTTCAGTCTTGGTGAGGCAGATATTTTGCGCCGAGCGGTCGGGAAAAAGAAACGGGATCTATTGGCGGAGCAGCGAGAGAAGTTCGTGGCTGGTTGTGTCCGACAAGGCTACGGAGAAGAGCTGGGCAATCAAGTCTACGATTTGATCGTGCGCTTTGCCGATTACGGCTTCAACAAAGCTCATTCGGTTGCTTATGCAGTCATCGCCTACCAGATGGCTTATTTGAAAGCAACTTATCCGCTTGCGTTCATGGCAGCGCTGCTTTCGTTGTCCATTGGCAGTCAAACGAGAATTGCCGAGTACACGGAAGAAGCGCGGCGACTGCAGCTTACCGTGCTCGGGCCTGACGTGAATAAGAGCCTGGCCTACTTTACAGTGGAGCAGGATGCGATTCGCTTTGGTCTGGCCGCAGTGAAAAACGTCGGCTACGGTGCCATTGAATCGATCGTGAAAGAGCGCAAAGGCAGACCGTATCGCGACGTCTTTGATTTTTGTGCACGCGTGGATGCGCGGTTAGTCAATCGCAGAGTAGTAGAGTCGCTCACTTTATGCGGCGCGCTGGATTCGTTGCCAGGACATCGCAGTCAGCTTTTGCTATTGCTGGATGAAGCGGTAGGGAAGGCAAACAGCAAGAGAATCGAGCGAGACGCCAACCAGCTCAATCTATTTGCGGGAGAAGAAGATGCGGCACCATTGCGCGAACCGGCAGAATATCCCGAGGTACCGCCGCTCTCACGTACGCAGCAATTAAAAGAGGAGCGGGACTTGATCGGAGTATACATCTCTGGTCATCCACTTGATCAGTTTGCCCATGTCGCCAGTCGCCCGGAAGTAGCGGTTATCTCTTCATTGGGGGATGTGCCGCGCGACAAAACGGTAAAAGTATTTGGGATGATAACGGAAGCCAGACGCATCCAAACGAAAAAAGGGGACCCGATGGCGTTTATTACGCTAGAGGACAAAACCGCACCAGTAGAGCTGGTCGTCTTCCCGCAGGTGTATGCGAAGTATGCGCCACTGCTCGAGCGGGAACAAATCATCGTGGCAGAAGCGCGAGTCGATCACCAGGACGACATGGTCAAACTCTTGGCTTCCCGTTTCTGGGATGCACAAACGCTGCCGCAGCCGAAGTCTGAGACCGTATTATTTGTCAAAATATCGGCAGAGCAAGAGCACGATTCGACGCTGCAAAGACTTTCACGCTTGTTTGTCGAAAAAAAAGGAACGATTCCCGTTATCCTCTTCTACGAAGGAAAAAGACAGACAATTCGCCTGCCAGAAGCAAATTGGGTAGACGTAGATGAGTCATTTTTGGAGCAAGCGCGAGAAATTGTGGGGCCTGACAGCGTAATTCGGAAAGAAATGCCTGTAAATTGGGGAGGATGAAGAATGTCCTCCCTTTTTCGCCGTTTTCGGCAGGTTTACAGGAGAACAGTTTTTTATTATATTGAGAGCATAACTCAATAAGTGGTCAGACCACTTGGAATAACCCAGGCATTTTTACTGCCTACAAGCAATCATAGAAACTATTATCGTGAAATGGAGTGGGATCTCATGTCCAACCTGAGAGAGGAAGCACTGGAGCTTCACAGAAAACATCAAGGAAAATTGGAGGCAGTGACCAAGGTACCCGTTCGCAATGCTTACGATCTGAGTCTTGCCTATTCTCCTGGGGTTGCTGAACCTTGCAAAGATATTTTTGATGACAAGTCCAAAGTGTACGATTACACGATGAAAGGCAATCTGGTTGCAGTAGTCAGCGACGGTACTGCTGTACTGGGTCTCGGAAACATCGGACCAGAAGCAGCTATGCCGGTTATGGAAGGTAAAGCCGTTCTGTTCAAATCCTTCGCAGGCGTAGATGCATTCCCGATCTGCTTGAATACAACAGATGTAGATAAAATCGTAGAGACAGTAAAACTGCTCGAGCCTACTTTTGGTGGCGTTAACTTGGAAGATATCGCAGCTCCTGCATGCTTCGAGATTGAAGAGCGTCTGAAGCGCGAAACAAACATCCCGATTTTCCACGATGACCAACACGGTACAGCAATCGTTACAGCGGCAGGTCTGATCAATGCTCTGCGCGTGGTTGACAAAAAGCTGGAAGATATCCGCGTGGTAGCGAACGGTGCAGGTGCAGCTGGTATCGCGATCATGAAGCTTTTGATTTCCATGGGCGTGAAAGAAGTGATCATGGTTGATACAAAAGGAATCGTGTACGAAGGCCGTCCATTCGGTATGAACCCAGTGAAGGAACAAATGGCGAAAATCACGAACCGCAGCATGCTGCAAGGTGACCTGGCTGATGCAATGAAGGGCGCTGACGTATTTATCGGTGTATCCGTAGCTGGCGCTGTTACACAGGACATGGTTCGTTCGATGAACCGCGATCCGATCATCTTCGCTATGGCAAACCCAGTACCAGAAATCATGCCGCAAGAAGCAAAAGAAGCAGGTGCGGCAGTAATCGGTACAGGCCGTTCGGACTTCCCGAACCAAGTAAACAACGTACTGGCATTCCCGGGAATCTTCCGTGGCGCTTTGGATGTACGTGCAACGGAGATCAACGAAGAAATGAAGCTCGCTGCTGTATATGCCATCGCAGACCTGATCACACCAGAAGAGCTTACTGCGGATAAAGTGATCCCTTCCGCATTCGATCCACGTGTAGCGCCAAACGTAGCTGCGGCAGTAGCAAAAGCAGCGATGGAAACTGGTGTTGCTCGCATCACAGTTGATCCGGAAGAAGTAAAACAAAAAACGACGAAATTGACAGCTATCTCTTACCAAGAAGCGTAAAATACTCTTTATCGAGGCACCGACGACACCCTCCGCGAAAAAACGTAGGCTTTTTACAACGTGGAGGGTGATCCTCGTTGAAGGTACGAGTAAGGAGGATAATCGTGCTCGACTCTTCCCAAGATCGAAAGGTTTACGAAGGAATTCTCCTGCAACTTCATGAAATCATTCAGGAGCAAAACTTGCGGCCCGGGGATAAGCTGCCGTCTGAGCGAGAGTTGTCCGAGCAACTGGGAGCAGGTCGTTCCTCTGTACGCGAGGCTCTTCGGGCTCTGGAGCTGCTCGGACTCATTGAGACCCGTCGCGGGGAAGGCACCTTCCTCAAGCATTACCGACACAATCGGCTGATCGATATTCTTGGCTTTTTTATCCTGCGGGATACCAAAACCAAGAAGGACTTGATCGAAATGCGGCGAATGCTAGAGCTGGATGCTGTCCGCTTAGCCTGTAGACGGGCGACTGACAAGCATTTTGATGAAATGGAACGCATCCTGGCCATTGCAGAGGAAAGAGTAGCAAGAGGCGAGGTACCTGCGGAAGAAGATTATCAGTTTCATCGTGTCATATGTCGCTCCAGCCGCAACTCGATTCTGCATCGCATCTGGACGCCTTTGGTTGAGTACAGCAACAGTATCCGTATTGAGTCGCTGTCGCGCGAAGGCAGAGCGAGTGCAGCACTTGTAGAGCATCGACAGATTATGGAAGCCATTCGCGAAGGCGATGTGAACGTCGCGTTAGAGAGAATGAAGAAGCATTTGGAGAACAGCAAGCTTTAGTTTTCCCTCAATTTGCGAGGGGCGCTGGCGCTGTGATATGATGATGCAGACCTGTATTGGACGATTGAGGAGGAAGCCAGCATGTGGACGGTCATCTACATCGCTCCTAGCGCTAGAATTGCAGAACGGATACAGCAACGTTTGACAGATGAAGGGTTTTTGGTAAAGGTTCGCGAAGGTAAGGTCTCGAAGCAATACGAGATTCTCGTGCCGGAGAGCGAACTAAACGAAGTCCGGGATGTACTCGGCACGATCCTTCACTGAAGAGAAAGGTGGGTTTACCTGTGCTTAAAGATCTTTTTGGGAAAAAGCGCAAATTCGCTACAGTTCCTTCAGAGACACTAGCACGTGTCCCTGCTTCCGCCGACACTAGCAAGGAAGCGGGTACGAAAGAAAAGGAAGTCCCTGAGGGATTGATGAATAAATGCCCACATTGTGGGACGATTCACTACTCGAAGGATTTGGAGAAGAACTTGCGCGTCTGCAAAGGCTGCCAGTTCCACTACTCCATGTCCGCTCCAGAGCGACTGCAAGCGCTTCTGGATGATGGGGTTCTAACAGAAGAATTTGATGCCAATTTGATTACAGCCAATCCACTCGGTTTTCCTGGTTATTTGGAAAAACTGGAGAAAGATATGGCTACCACCAATTTGAACGAGGCGATCATTACAGGCGAAGGTGTTCTGAGTGGAAACCGCATCGTGATTGGGGTCATGGATTCTCGTTTCCGTATGGCGAGTATGGGATCGGTCGTCGGGGAGAAAATCACGCGCGCAATTGAGCAAGCGATCGAACGGCGTTTGCCTTTCATTCTGTTCAGTGCATCTGGTGGAGCGCGTATGCAAGAAGGCGTATTGAGCCTGATGCAAATGGCGAAAACCAGCGCAGCGTTGTCTCGATTGGATCGCGAACGCTTACTGTTTGTCTCGGTCATGACGAATCCTACATATGGTGGCGTATCAGCCAGCTTTTCTTCGTTGGGAGATTACAATATCGCAGAACCAGGTGCTATGATCGGTTTTGCTGGGCGTCGAGTCATTGAGCAAACGATCCGTCAGGAGTTGCCAAAAGACTTCCAAACAGCGGAATTCTTGTTGAAAAATGGGCAGCTCGACATGGTGGTACACCGTAAGGATATGCGAAATACGCTGTCCAAACTGGTAGAGATGCACACGTCTCGGGAAGGAGTAGAAACATGGCAGGCGAGCTCTCCTTTGAAAAGCCATTAGTAGAATTACAAGACAAGATTAAGGAATTGCGCCGTTTTACAGAGGAAAAGGGAATTGACTTCTCTGACGAAGTACAGCGTCTCGAACAAAAATCAAAAGAGCTTGCTGAGCAAATTTACGGCAACTTGACTCCTTGGCAACGCGTACAGCTGGCTCGTCATCCGGAACGGCCAACGACTTTGGACTATATACAACTACTTTTTACTGATTTTATCGAGGTTCATGGAGACCGTTTGTTCGGAGACGACCATTCGATTGTGGGTGGAATTGCCAAGCTGGATGGACGTCCGGTTACGGTCATCGGTCACCAAAAAGGGAAAGACACAAAAGACAACATCAAGCGCAATTTCGGGATGGCTCATCCAGAAGGCTACCGGAAGGCATTGCGCATTATGCAGCAGGCGGATAAGTTCGGTCGCCCGATTATTTGCTTTATCAATACATCAGGAGCATATCCTGGAAAAGCGGCAGAAGAGCGCGGTCAGAGTGAAGCGATTGCCCGCAATCTGCGTGAAATGGCGACATTTGGCGTGCCGATTATTTGTATCGTCATCGGGGAAGGCGGAAGCGGTGGAGCCTTGGCGATCAGCGTAGGTAACCGTATCTATATGTTGGAGAATTCCTATTACTCCGTGATTGCACCGGAGAGTGCCGCCGCGATCCTCTGGAGAGATTCCAGCTTGGGTATGCGTGCAGCGGAGACGATGAAAATTACGGCTCCTGATTTGTTGGAATTAGGAGTCATTGACGGAATTATTGATGAACCATTCGGAGGAGCCCATCGTGATTTGATCGCGCAGGCAGGGATGGTCAAGGCGGTCATCACGGAACAACTAGAACAGCTGGGCCGTTTAACTCCAGATGAATTGATACAGGACCGTTACGAGAAGTTTAAACAGATCGGAGAATTCGCCTCCCTGTAAGAAACAGGGGGCGTTTTTTTCTTTTTTCTCCGAGGGAAATCTGCTACAATCGAAGTCGAATGAAAGAGTTATCAGAGCTTTCAAAAAGTATGGCACATATCTTTCGAGTGTATAACAGATATGAGGAATTGAGTGATACAGCATGTTTCATACAAAGTATGGTACATACTGTTTCCGTTAAATGACATGCTAAAGACGATATGATTGGAGAGGTGGTTCCATGCGAAAACTTGCAGTTCTCACTAGCGGTGGAGATTCTCCTGGAATGAATGCCGCAGTCCGGGCGGCTGTACGTCGTGCTCATTTTCACGAGGTACAAATGTTTGGGGTTTACCACGGATACGAAGGGCTGATGAGGGGAGATATCAAGGAGATGTCTCTGGGCTCTGTTGGGGATATTATCCAACGGGGAGGAACCATTCTCTACTCCGCTCGCAGTGAAGCTTTCAAGACGGAAGCCGGACAGCAAAAAGCGGTGGAGCAACTGCGTGCTCATGGAATTGAGGGGCTGATTGTGATTGGGGGAGACGGGTCGTTTCGCGGTGCACAGAAGCTGACCGAAAAAGGCTTCCCGACCATTGGCGTACCGGGGACGATTGATAATGACATTCCATGCACCGATTTCACGATCGGGTTTGATACGGCATTGAATACCGTTGTGGAAGCGATCGATAAAATCCGCGATACGGCTACCTCGCATGAACGCACGTACATTATTGAAGTAATGGGGCGAGATGCTGGCGATCTGGCATTGTGGGCAGGTCTTGCAGCTGGTGCCGAGTCCATTATTATCCCGGAAGCGTCGCAGGAGATGGACGACATTATTGAACGTCTGCATGCTGGACAACGCCGTGGCAAAAAGCATTCCATCATCATCGTGGCGGAAGGAGTAGGAAGTGCCGCTTCGTACGCCGAAGCGATCACGAAAGAGACAGGCTGGGAGACTCGCGTGACAGTACTGGGTCATATTCAGCGGGGTGGTTCCCCGACTGCGATGGATCGAATGCTGGCGAGCCGAATGGGTGCCGCAGCCGTCGATTTTTTGCTGGAGGGCAAGCAGGACCGAATGGTTGGGATTCAAAACAACCAGATCGTTGATGTTGATTTTCAAGAAGCATTGGCCAATAAGCATCAATTGGATTTATCCATTTATCAATTGGCGCGCACGCTATCTATATAATACCGACAGTTTTTACGAGTGTAGAGGAGGCTTACATCCTATGTTAAGGAAAGCAAAAATTGTGTGTACCATCGGACCGGCGAGTGAATCGGTTGAAACACTGAAAAAACTGATCGAAGCAGGAATGAACGTAGCGCGTTTGAATTTCTCGCACGGTTCCCATGAGGAGCATGCGGCGCGAATTGTAAACATTCGTCAGGCATCAAAAGAAACCGGGAAACCCGTTGCAATCCTGTTGGATACAAAAGGTCCTGAAATTCGTACGGGTACGCTTGCAGCAGATGCAGTCGAGCTCGTAGAAGGAAATACGCTGATCCTCACCACTGAGGAAGTAGCGGGTACAGCAGAGCGCGTCTCCATTACGTATCCGGAATTGCCTCATGATGTAAAAATCGGCGATACAATCTTGATTGACGACGGCTTGATCGGGTTGACTGTACAAGAAGTGAGTGACACCGAAATCATCTGCTTGATCAAAAACGGCGGAACACTGAAGAGCAAAAAAGGCGTCAATGTACCTGGTGTTAAAATCAACTTGCCAGGTATCACAGAAAAGGATGCACAGGATATCGAATTCGGTATTGAACAAGGAGTCGATTTCATTGCGGCTTCCTTCGTCCGAAAAGCATCGGATATCTTGGAGATTCGCCAAATCCTGGAGCGCCATAACGTTCGTATCGATATTATCGCGAAAATCGAAAACCAGGAAGGCGTCGACAACGTTGACGAAATTCTGGTAGTAACAGATGGAATCATGGTGGCGCGTGGTGATTTGGGCGTAGAGATTCCGGCAGAAGAAGTACCACTTGTTCAGAAGAAGCTGATCAAAAAATGTAACGAACTTGCGAAGCCAGTCATTACGGCGACACAAATGCTAGATTCCATGCAGCGCAACCCACGTCCAACACGTGCGGAAGCGAGTGACGTTGCGAACGCCATTTTCGATGGTACAGACGCCATCATGCTCTCCGGTGAGACGGCTGCCGGTAAATACCCGGTTGAGTCTGTCGAAACCATGGTACGGATCGCAGTGCGTGCAGAGCAAGAGCTGAATTATCGTGAGATCTTGTACGCGCAAGCACAGCTCAAACAAGTGACGATTACGGATGCCATCAGCCAAGCTGTATCCAATGCAGCATTGGATCTGGACGCAGCAGCAATTATTACAGCGACCGAAAGCGGACACACAGCTCGCATGGTATCAAAGTTCCGTCCAAAAGCACCAATCGTGGCTGTAACGCCGCATGAAGCGATTATTCGCCGTCTTGCACTCGTAAATGGCGTGTATCCGGTAAAGGGCGAGATGGCGAATACAACCGATGAAATGCTGGAGATGTCTGTCCAGGAGGCGCTTGATGCAGGCTTCGTTCGTCATGGGGATCTCGTTGTGATCACAGCAGGCGTGCCTGTGCGTGAAGTTGGGACAACGAACCTGATGAAAATCCATGTCATTGGCGATGTAGTAGCAAAAGGACAAGGAATCGGCCGAAAAGTTGTCACAAACAAGGTAGTTATTGCTAGATCCGCTGAAGAGGCACTGGCAAAGGTAGAAGAAGGAGCGATCCTGGTAACGATCGGTACCGACTCCGATATGATTGAAGCGTTTGGCAAGGCTGGAGCGGTGATTTGCGAAGAGGGCGGGCTTACTTCTCACGCAGCTATTGTAGGCCTGAATCTCGGCGTTCCAGTCATCGTAGGGGTGCAATTTGCTACGGATGTATTGAAGGACGGACAAATCGTAACAGTGGATTCTGAACGTGGGCATATTTACTCAGGACATGCCCGGATTCTGTAGGTAAAAATATTCATCTTTAATGGAGAATGCCTCTGAAGGGTGACCAAGTGTCACCCTTTTTTGGCTTGGTGCAAAAAGGGTTAGCCGACGAACTACCTGATAAGTTTTACCAGATAACGGTGATTATTAGGTGGTGCAAAGCGAGTGGGAATCTGTTAAAATCGGTCGGTGGCTTTGTGTCAGGACGGATGAAATCCATACGTTCGGGGTTTCCAAATCATGACAGAACGGGTGTTGTAGCACTCGTTGCCAGGAAAAGGCTGAACATAAAATGGTCCTTCTATACGTCCAATGTTCGGGATTTTGTGTCAAGTGTTTTTTTAGGGCAAACACAACATCTAGTATTGTCGAAAATTATTTTGCACAATATATAGGTAAAACTATTGAGTTTTATAGATAAAGATAGTTAAACTAGAGAGGAAAGATTCGAAGGAGGAACGATATGCTGGCGACCGAAACCGTATCCCGAACTCAATTTTTGCGGGATGAATTCTTAGATCAATATCCTGATTTTCCGATCCATATGAGTCCTCTGGGACAATTTGTTTACTACCGTACTTATTCTCGCTTTGTACCGGAAAAAGGAAGACGGGAAACGTGGAAAGAAACCTGCCGCCGCTCGGTGGATTACAATATTAAGCTGGCTTATCAGCATTTGAACAAAATCGGAATGTACGCCGATTCTCGTGCAATGGAAAAAGAGGCAGAAGGTTTGTTTGACAACATGTTCAACCTTCGCCAGTTTTTGTCTGGTCGTACCTTGTGGGTTGGCGGTGCAGACAACGGCGTAGCGGATTTGTATCCGTTGGCGAACTTCAACTGCTCCTTCCTGAACATCAAGTCTTGGGATGACTTGGGCGATTTGTTCTACCTTCTCTTGGTAGGAACTGGCGTAGGCTTCAAATGCACGAAGGAAATGGCTGCTGGACTGGGCCCGATTCGCACGAATGTTTCGCTGCTTTCTTCTGAATACAGACCGCTGCCAAAGCATCAACGCCTGGAGCGTTCTGAGCTGAATGTACTGGATAACGGCTTTGCCAAAATTTATGTGGGCGACAGTAAAGAAGGCTGGGTAGAATCCCTCCGTCTCTACCTGCAAATTTTGACAGATTCCACTTACGAACACATTCACACCGTGAAAATCTCTTATAACAGCGTGCGTCCGAAAGGCGAGCGACTGAAGCGTTTTGGCGGTACAGCTAGTGGTCATGAGCCGCTTCGCGAAATGTTTGAAGGAATCGACAAAGTGTTGAAAAACCAAATCGACCAGCATTTGGCACCAATCGAGAGTGATGAAAAAGGATACGGCAAAATCCGTCCGATACATATTCTCGACATTGGAAACCTCATCGGAGCAAACGTCGTTGTAGGTGGCGTGCGCCGTACAGCGGAAATTTTCCTGTTTGATCACGATGATTACGAGTGCATGCTGGCGAAATACGGCATCAACGGCTTCTGGACAGAGGATCAGCTGAACCACCACCGCCGTGTGGGCGAGCTGTTGGGAGAGCACAAGCCTGTATGGTTTGACAGCATCCAAAATGTAGGAGACGGACGCTTCGGTCTGGATCACCGCCGCATGTCCAACAACTCTATCGCGTTTACCAAACAACCGACTAAGCCATTCTTGAACCTCGTGTTCACCTTGATGCAATTGGAAGGCGAACCAGGCTTCATCAATTTGGAAGAAGCGAACCGTCGTCGTCCAAATGCAGAGGGCTTGAACCCTTGTGCAGAAATCCTGCTCGATTCTTATGGCGTCTGCAACCTGACGACAGTCAATCTGGTTGAATTCGTGAAGGATCGCGAGGATGGCTCCAAGTACCTGGATCTCGATGGCTTGCTGGAAGCACAACGCAAATCTGCTCGTGCCGGTTTGCGCATGACGCTGGTAACGTTGGAGTTGCCGCATTGGGATACTGTTCAACAGCGTGACCGTTTGCTCGGAACTTCCCTTACTGGTGTAAAGGATGCGTTGGCATCTCTTGGCTATACAGAAGAGCAAGAGCTCGAATTGCTGCGCCAGCTGGGCGATGCTGCTCGTGACGAGGCGAACCGATATGCGTATGAGCTGCGTGTGAACTCTCCACTCTTGGTTACGACCGTGAAGCCGGAAGGTACGCTGTCTCAAGTAGCTGGTGGTGTCTCCAGCGGTCTGCACTGGTCCCATTCGCCGTACTACATCCGCCGCATCCGTATCAATGCCGAGGACCCATTGGCAAAAGCGGTACAAGCTCTCGGCTGGACAGTCAACCCAGAGGTAGGAACACCAGGCGAAACGTATGAAGAGCGCATGGCAAATGCACGTACACTTGTGATCGATTTCCCTGTGGCATCAGGTGCAGAAGAAACGAAGAACGAAGTAAGTGCAAAACGCCAATTCGATACGTACTTCCGTTTCCAGAAAGAATATACCGAGCACAACTCTTCGAACACCATTACGGTACGCAAGGAAGAGTGGGCAGAAGTAGAAGACATCGTTTACGATAACTGGGATAATTTCGTAGGTGTATCCTTCTTGCAATTGGATGGAGGAAACTACCAATTGGCTCCATATGAAGAGTGCACCAAAGA
The DNA here is from genome assembly GCF_900637055.1 of Brevibacillus brevis. Classification (NCBI taxonomy): domain Bacteria; kingdom Bacillati; phylum Bacillota; class Bacilli; order Caryophanales; family Paenibacillaceae; genus Brevibacillus; species Brevibacillus brevis. The sequence goes on along the minus strand of NZ_LR134338.1, from coordinate 4,782,479 downwards.
ACAGTACGAGGCATTGAAGCAGTCCATGAAGCCATTTGATCCTGCGATTTTGCAGCAGTATGAAACCGGCGGCGAGGCTGATCTGTCCACGGCTGAATCTTGCGAAGGCGGAGCTTGCCCGATTCGCTAAGCGAACCGAATTATATAAGACAGGGGGAGACTGGGAAAAACAGTCTGCTCCTGTTTTTTTATGTGGCTGTAGTGGAGAGAAGAATATTTCCAGTCTAGGCTCCAGGCTCCGTCCTGCTGGGGGTCAAGACTGCCCGCTCCGAAGGGATTCGCGGGGAAACGCAAAAGTGGTAGCCGCTACGTAGCAAGGGCACGTTGCGTTTCTTTTGCCCGCGAATCCCTTCTCCGCTAGGTTGGACTCCACAAGTCGCTACGCCTGGAAATATTCTTCTCTGCCGTGACAGATGTGATTTTTCAATCTTTTAAGGCATTTAAAAACCCGTCTAACACTAGAAGCTCGTAGAGGAAACAGGAGAAAAAAGCGAAGATCTTAGGGACACCGACCGAGACGGAATGCAAAAAGCGAAACACGCTCTTAAGCGTCCACCTCTGAAACACATCATGAATGGACTACTTTGGACGCGGTTTCGCTTTTTGCATGGAGTCGTGCAGTCAATCCCCCAGGGGGTGGCCCTAGAATCTGAGCGTTTTCTCCTGTTTCCTCCCCAGCACTACAGCAACAACTGTAAGGTTTTTAGTAAGTGGCTGCGGTGGAGAGAAGAATATTTCCAGTCTAGGCTCCAGGCTCCGTCCTGCTGGGGGTCAAGACTGCCCGCTCCGAAGGGATTCGCGGGGAAACGCAAAAGTGGTAGCCGCTACGTCGCGTGGGCACGTTGCGTTTCTTTTGCCCGCGAATCCCTTCTCCGCTCGGTAGGACTCCACAAGTCGCTACGTCTGGAAATATTCTTCTCTGCCGTGACAGATGTGATTTTTCAACCTTTTAAGGCATTTAAAAACCCGTCTAACACTAGAAGCTCGTAGAGGAAACAGGAGAAAAAAGCGAAGATCTTAGGGACACCGACCGAGGCGCAATGAAAAAAAAGAAACAAGCTTTTAGCGTCCACCTCTGAGACACATCCTGAATGGACGACTTTGGACGCGGGTTTCGCTTTTTTTCATGGAGCCGGGCAGTCAAACCCACAGGGGGTGGCCCTAGAAGCTGAGCGTTTTCTCCTGTTTCCTCCCCAGCACTACAGCAACAACTGTAAGGTTTTTAGTAAGTGGCTGCGGTGGAGAGAAGAATATTTCCAGTCTAGGCTCCAGGCTCCGTCCTGCTGGGGGTCAAGACTGCCCGCTCCGAAGGGATTCGCGGGGAAACGCAAAAGTGGTAGCCGCTACGTCGCGTGGGCACGTTGCGTTTCTTTTGCCCGCGAATCCCTTCTCCACTCGGTTGGACTCCACAAGTCGCTACGCCTGGAAATATTCTTCTCTAGCGTTCTTCATTCTTTTAAGGCTTTTAAAACCCGTTTAACACGGAAAGCTCGTAGAGGAAACAGGAGAAATAAGCGAAGATCTTAGGGACACCGACCGAGACGGAATGCAAAAAGCGAAACACGCTCTTAAGCGTCCACCTCTGAAACACATCATGAATGGACTACTTTGGACGCGGTTTCGCTTTTTGCATGGAGTCGTACAGTCAATCCCCCAGGGGGTGGCCCTAGAAGCTGAGCGTTTTCTCCTGTTTCCTCCCCACCACTACAGCCACGTACAGGGTCTATGGTACAATCATTCTATAGAGAAAGGAGCGATCCAAAATGACTCCCATTATTCATTCCCATCGATTGCGCGTCCGCTATGGCGAAACCGATCAGATGGGTGTGGTCTACCATACGAATTATTTGAACTGGTTTGAAGTAGGAAGAACAGAGCTGATCCGCCATGCGGGGATCACCTACCGTGAGCTGGAGGAAAAAGGCGTACTTCTGCCTGTTACAGATGCCAACATCTCTTATAAACAGCCCGCCCGCTATGACGATGAGGTAGAAATACGGACGAGAGTAAAAGAGATCAGTCCTGTCCGTCTCACTTTTGCCTACGAGATTGTTAGATTGTCTGACCAACAGCTGTTGGTCTCAGGAGAGACGATGCATGTATTTACCAACACAGCTCTGAGACCGATTCGCTTGTCGCGAGCGGAGCCTGACATATACGATTGGTTGGACTCCCAGCATAAAGGAGGGGAATAGGCATGTTCCGCTTTTTTGCCATTCTGTTTGTCGTTGCGTTTGGATTAGAGCTTTGGGGGCTTATTACCATTGGGTCATGGATTGGCGGCTGGAATACGGTCGTGCTCGTCATTCTCACGGGGATTTTGGGAGCTTGGCTTGCTAGGCAGCAGGGCATGCAAGTATTCCGTATGGTCCAACACCAGCTGGGGCGTGGGCAAATGCCTACGGATTCGCTCATCGATGGTGTTTTGATTTTGATCGGTGGCATTTTGCTCTTGTTGCCTGGATTCGTCACGGATGTGATCGGACTGGTCTTCCTCATCCCGTACACACGGATGATTATCCGTCATCTGTTGAAGCGCTGGCTGTGGAACCTCATTTCGTCCGGTCGTGTTCAATTGTTTTTTCGCCGTTAGTACAGATTTTCTCAATAAAAAAGAACCGCTTCGAGCTGTGTGACAAGCTGCTCGCAAGCGGTTCTTTTTACGTTGGGTCAGGTTTTCTTCCCGCGAATGTAGCCCCATACATCGACAAAGACGTTGGCTTTTACCAGAGCATTGATCATGACGAGGGAAACAGGTCCGATAATCAAGCCCAGGAATCCGAACAGCTGGAGGCCGACAAACAGTGCGACCAGCGTGAGGAGCGGGTCGAGACCGACGTTTTCTGCAACAACTTTTGGCTCAATAATTTGACGGAAAATCAAAACGATCCCGTACAAAATGGACAAGCCGATGACCATCCCGTAATTGCCTTTGAAAAACATGTAGATGATCCAAGGGACGAAGACGGTTCCTGTGCCAAGATAAGGCAAGAGATCGACCAAGCCCGTGATCAAGCCAATCGTAATCGCGTATTCCACACGCATGAACAACAGACCAATAATCACGATGGCAGCGGTTAAGGAGATGAGAGTAAGCTGTGCCTTGACGAATCCGAACAAGGCATTGCGCAAATCGATAAAAATTTGATCGAGACGGCTGTTAACTCCTTTTGGCAAAAGACGGCGAGCCCGTGCTTCCCAAAGTGCAAAATCTTTGGAGATAAAGAAGGCGCCCATGATGGAAATGACGGAAACTGTCGCCATATTTGGGAGTGAGACAAGCAGATTTTTCAATCCATCCAGGAATTTGACGATCAAGTCCTGTCCGACATTCGTGATGGTCGAGATCGCGCTGCCTACCGTACTGGCGAGCTTTTCTTGATATCCTTGATCAAGCTGATCATAAAACCACTGAATCTGATTGTACAGCCCCATTAAAAAGTCTTGAGAAATCGTAGTTTGCAAATAATGGGCCAGTTCCTGTGCAACGACTGGCAAGCGTTTGGCCAACTCTCCGATTTCCACGACCGTTTCCGTGATAATCAGTGTGACCACTCCACCAGCGAGCAGCATCAAAACCAAGAGCGCGATAATGACGGAAAGCCAGCGTGGAATCCTGAACTTTCTGGTCATAAACGTGACTGGCTTGTTGATGATGAGCGCAATGATTAAAGCGATTATAAATGGGTACAGTAAGGGTGTTGCATGTTGGAATACCCAAATCCCTACATAGACAAGCAGGCAAACCCATAACAATCGAATGATTTGAAAGAGGCGCTCTACCCAGTTTTCCTGATTCAAACGATTTCTCCTTTCCGCCGCGAAGGTGCGAACAAAATACTGATGTTTCTATTATGCAGCATGCCTGATAGGTGGAGCAAGAATCGCGAAAAAACAAAACTCCGTTTCACCCTTCGAAACATTTTTTCGCCAACCTTATTCACAAAATCGCAATAATCTTTTATAATTGGGTCGTCTTAGTGGATTCTTTTCTCTCGCCTCTCCCCTTTCACGAGCGTCATTTTCATGTATGGCCTTGTGAGGATTTGCGTGGATACATTCCCTGTCAAGAGTGGTGGATGAAAGAAACCGCTGCTTATAATTTCATAGATAGGTTGTTCAAAAAGTCGCCTTTTTGAACGGGATCAGGTCGTTTATCAGTCATGGCGGACAAGCGAAGACTAGATAAGTACTACTACTTGAGTGGAAAAGGAGAGGGAGTTCTATGACAACTACTCGTGGACTTGAAGGCGTTGTTGCCGCTCAATCATCCATCTGTTCGATCGTCGATGGGGTTCTTTGCTATGGCGGGATCAACATCGATGAGCTGGCAGAACATGCAACTTTTGAAGAGGTTGTATATTTGCTCTGGCATGGAGCGTTACCGAAGCGTGATCAGCTAGACGCTTTGAAAAAACAATTGGGTGAAAATGCAGCAGTGGCTCAAGAAGTGCTGGAAAGCATTCGCCACTATCCAAAAGGCGTGCACCCAATGGCGGCGTTGCGCACAGCTGTCTCTTCGCTAGCGCTCTACGACACAGAAGCGCAAGATATGTCTCCAGAAGCCAACTATCGGAAATCTATCCGTCTGATGGCACAAACTCCTACCTTGATCGCTGCTTACGAGCGTATGCGTAAAGGTCTGGAGCCAGTAGCTCCACGTGCAGATTTCACGATTGCACAAAACTTCCTCTACATGCTCACAGGCCAAGAGCCAACAGAAACGGCAGTAAAAGCGTTTGACGTTGCTCTGATCCTGCATGCTGACCATGAGTTTAATGCATCTACATTCTCTGCTCGCGTAACTGTTGCGACCTTGACTGATATTTATTCCGGTATCGTGTCTGCAATCGGTACGCTCAAAGGCCCTCTGCATGGCGGCGCCAATGAAGCAGTAGCGAAGATGCTTAACGAAATTGGCGGTATGGCTAACGTAGAATCCTACATCCGCACCAAGCTGGATAACAAGGAAAAAATCATGGGCTTCGGACACCGTGTATACAAAGACGGTGACCCACGTGCGAAATGGCTGAAAGAAATGTCCAAAGCACTGACCGCCCAAATCGGTCGCCCTGAGCTGTTTGAGATGTCTGTGAAGATCGATGAAATGATTTCCGGTGAAAAAGGATTGAAGCCAAACGTTGACTTCTACTCCGCATCTGTTTACATTTCTCTCGGCCTCGAAACGGACCTGTTCACACCGATCTTTGCTATCAGCCGTATGTCCGGTTGGACAGCACATGTCATGGAACAGTATGAAAATAATCGTCTGATCCGTCCTCGCGCGGATTACACCGGTCCGGTCAACCAACACTACGTTCCAATTGACCGCCGCTAAGAATTCGCTATTTTCGAGCGTGGAGGGCAGGTGGTCAGCCAAGCTGATCGCTCCTGAGCGCAAGCTTGAGAACTACCACAAGTGAGTGGTAGTTCTCCTACGTCTGGAAATATTCATAATCACCAAATATATATAACACTGGAGGGATTTTTTGTGTTTAAAAACCTGACGCAACCAACTGTAGGCGAAAAAATTACTGTGGATAACGGTAAACTGGTAGTTCCAAACAATCCGATCATTCCTTTCATCGAGGGTGACGGTACTGGCCCTGACATTTGGAAAGCTTCCGTTCGCGTTCTGGATGCAGCTGTAGAAAAAGCTTACAAAGGCGAGAAGAAAATCGCTTGGTTCGAAGTATTCGCAGGTGAAAAATCCTTCAACCAATACAGCGAGTGGCTGCCAGAAGATACGCTGACTGCTGTTCGTGAATACCTGATCGCAATCAAAGGTCCTCTGACTACACCAGTAGGCGGCGGTATCCGTTCTATCAACGTAGCACTGCGTCAAGAGCTGGATCTGTATGCTTGCGTACGTCCTGTTCAATACTTCGATGGCGTTCCATCTCCAGTGAAACAACCTGAATTGACTGATATGGTAATCTTCCGCGAGAACACTGAAGACATCTACGCTGGTGTAGAGTGGGCTGAAGGTACTCCAGAAGTGAAAAAAGTAATCGACTTCCTGCAAAACGAAATGGGCGTCAAGAAAATCCGCTTCCCAGAAACTTCTGGTATCGGTATCAAGCCTGTTTCCAAAGACGGTACAGAGCGTCTGGTTCGTGCAGCGATCAACTACGCGATCGACAACAACCGCAAATCTGTTACCCTCGTACACAAAGGTAACATCATGAAGTTTACGGAAGGTGCGTTCAAAACTTGGGGATATGCAGTGGCTGAAGCAGAATACGGCGACAAAGTATTCACTTGGGCACAATACGATCGCATCAAAGCTGAAGGCGGCGACGCTGACAAAGCTCAAAAAGAAGCAGAAGCAGCTGGCAAAATCATCGTAAAAGATGTTATCGCTGACGCGTTCCTGCAACAAATCCTGACTCGTCCAGCTGAGTACGATGTAGTAGCAACCCTCAACCTGAATGGTGACTACATCTCCGACGCTCTGGCTGCACAAGTAGGCGGTATCGGTATCGCTCCAGGTGCAAACGTTAACTACCTGACTGGTCATGCGATCTTCGAAGCAACTCATGGTACAGCTCCGAAATACGCTGGTCTGGACAAAGTAAACCCATCCTCCGTGATCCTGTCCGGAGAAATGATGCTGCGTCACCTGGGCTGGAACGAAGCAGCTGATTTGATCATCAACTCCATGGAAAAAACCATCTCCGCGAAAACTGTAACATACGATTTCGCTCGTCTGATGGAAGGCGCACAAGAACTGAAATGCTCCGAGTTTGCTGACGCTCTGATTCAAAACATGTAAGATAGATTTGGGTACAAATTTTTACACTTACATTTTTGGAGGGGAATAGTTCATGGCATTCAACCGTAAAAAAATCGCTGTTATCGGTAGTGGCTTCACTGGTGCAACAACTGCATTCATTTTGGGGCAAAAAGAGCTGGGCGACGTAGTATTGGTTGACATTCCGCAACTGGAAAACCCAACAAAAGGTAAAGCGCTCGATATGATGGAATCCTCGCCAGTATTAGGCTTTGATGCAAACATCACAGGTACTGCGAACTATGAAGACATCAAAGATGCTGATCTCGTCATCATCACAGCAGGTATTGCCCGCAAGCCTGGCATGTCCCGCGATGACCTGGTTAACACCAATGCTGGTATTATGAAATCTGTTGCAGAGCAAGTAAAAACATATGCACCTAACTCTATCGTGCTCGTACTGTCCAACCCAGTTGATGCGATGACGTACACCTTCTTCAAAACGTCCGGCTTTCCAAAAGAGCGCGTAATCGGTCAATCCGGCGTTCTGGATACAGCTCGTTTCCGTACCTTCGTGGCTATGGAGTTGAACGTATCTGTAGAAGACGTAACGGGTTTCGTTTTGGGTGGTCACGGTGATGACATGGTTCCATTGGTTCGCTACTCTTATGCTGGTGGTATCCCATTGGAAAAATTAATCCCGAAAGACCGTCTGGATGCGATCGTAGAGCGTACCCGCAAGGGCGGCGGCGAGATCGTAAACCTGCTGGGGAACGGTTCCGCTTACTATGCACCTGCGGCTTCCTTGGTACAAATGGCTGAAGCCATCATCAAGGACAAAAAACGCATTCTGCCATCCATCGCTCTTCTGCAAGGAGAGTACGGCTACAACGATCTCTACCTGGGTGTACCGACTCTGCTCGGCGCAAACGGGATCGAAAAAGTGATCGAATTGGATCTGACTGCCGAAGAGAAAGCAGCGCTCGACAAATCTGCTGACTCCGTACGCAGCGTAATGGCTGTTTTGAAATAAGATCAATACATGTAAGACGCCTTTCTTTGGGAAGGCGTCTTTTTCTTGTCAAAGTGGCTCTAGTGGGGGGAAGAAGCGAATTTCCAGTCTGCGCTTCGGCCTCCGCCCCGCAAGGGGGATTGACTGTCCGCTTCGGAATAAATGGCGGGAGCGCTTCAAACAGGCGACTGGAAAACATGTGGCAGGGCTTCACCCGACCACAACAGCCAGAAGACAACAAGGATTTTTAAAGTAGATACCTTTACCTAAAAGAGGAATACTATTGCCAAGCAACTATGTTCTATGTGCCCAACAGCATGTCTTTACAAAAAAATTACTTGTTTTCCGCAATGAGCATTGGCAGACTGAGTATTGTAGAGAGAAGTATTTTTCAGGGGACGTAGGTTAGAAAATCGAGCGCAAGCATTGCAACGCTAGGGGGAAACAGACAGATGATTAAAGTATTGGTAGTGGATGACGAAGCTTCCATTGTTAAGCTATTGCAATTTAATCTTGAAAAATCAGGATTTCAGGTCGTAACTGCTTTTGACGGGAAACAGGCCTTGGAAATGGTGAAGAGCGAGCAGCCTGATTTTATTATTCTTGATTTGATGCTTCCCAAGATGGATGGAATGGACGTATGCAAAACCTTGCGCCAGGAACGCAATAATACGCCGATCTTGATGCTTACAGCGAAAGATGATGAGCTCGACAAGATTTTGGGGCTTGAGCTTGGTGCCGATGATTATTTGACAAAGCCGTTTAGCCCGAGAGAAGTCATTGCCCGTGTGAAAGCCATTCTGCGGCGGTTTCAGAACACACCAGAAGCGACTACAGCGCCTCAAGAAGTGTTGCTCCAATTTGGGGATATTCGCATCTACCCGGAGAAGTACGAGGTGTTCTGTAAAGACGTCAAAGTTGAGCTGACGCCAAAGGAATTCGAGCTGCTTAACTATTTAGCGAGTCACCAAGGGCGTGTACTGACGCGTGATCAATTGTTGAACGCTGTTTGGAACTACGATTTCATCGGGGACTCTCGAATCGTGGACGTGCATGTCAGCCATTTGCGCGAAAAGCTTGAGGATGACACGAAGAACCCGAAATACATCAAAACAGTTCGCGGATTAGGATACAAACTGGAAGGATAACGGAGGATTTACCTTGACTCGCTTTCGAATCAAACTCACTTTGACTATTTTGGGTTTAATCTCCCTCGTACTATTGGTGATGGGGATGTATTTTGCCAAAGTGCTGGAGAATTCGTACCTCCAATCACTGAATGAGCTATTGTCTCGCGAGTCGAAGCTCATCTCTCAGGCGGTCCGTTTCCCGAATGTCTTTACCGATAAGGCGACGTTAGCGGATCGGGTCACACAAGTAGCGCCAACGGATGAAGTACGGATCACCATTATCAACAAGGATGGTCAGGTGATGTACGACAACTCCTCCCACCCGGAAGAGATGGAAAACCACTATGACCGACCGGAGATGATGGCAGCGTTAAAAGGAGAAACAGGGATTTCCCGTCGTTTCAGTGAGACGCTCGGCTATGACATGATGTACGTTGCAGTACCTGTTGAACTGAACAACGAAATATTCGGTGTCGTTCGTTCAGCGATGTCGATGAAAGATATTACCGATACGATCCACAAAATGTGGTACAGCTTGCTCACCGGTTTATTGGTTACTTTGGTAGTCGGATCGATTGTCGTTTCCCGCATTTCCTTTTCCATTATTCGTCCGATCGAGGAGATCACCCGGGTAGCCCGCAACATTACACAGCGCCAATACGAGAGCCGTGTGAGAATCAAAGCAAAGGATGAGATCGGTCAGCTTGCAGGCGCGATCAACTTCATGGCATCAAGCCTGGAGCAGCAGATGTACGAAATCTCGGAGAATCAGCAGCGCCTGGCAGGGGTACTGACCAATATGACGAGTGGCGTGATCTTCATTTCAGAGCAACGTCGGATCATGCTGGTCAATCCAGCCGTTGAAAAGCTGTTGGGGACCGCTGGACATGAGATCGTAGGGAAGCTGCATATCGAGGCAGGCAAGAGCTTTGGGCTCAGCCAATATATCGACAGGTGCCTCGACAGAAGCGAGAAATTCCGTCAAGAGGTGCACATCTATTACCCGCAGGAACGCATCCTTGACGTGAATTTTGCTCCCTATATTAACTTCAAGGGGGAGTCGAGGGGTGTGGTCGTGGTGCTGCATGACATCACCGACATTCGCCGCTTGGAGAAGATGCGCAGTGACTTCGTAGCTAACGTATCGCATGAGCTGCGCACGCCGATTACCTCGATCAAGGGCTTCACGGAGACCTTGCTTGAAGGGGCGATGCAGGACGAGGAAACATGTCGCAACTTCCTGCAAATCATCTCGGATGAGAGCGAGCGGCTCTACCGAATGATCCGCGATATTTTGGACCTGTCCAAAATCGAGCAGAAGCGAATCCCATTGCATCTGAGTAAGGTTCACTTGCAAGATTTGGTCAGTTCGGCAGTTGCCATCATGCATGACCAGGCACAGCGCAAGGAATTGACGATCACGCTCCCTTCACCGAAGCCAGATATTTGGCTGATGACGGATAAGGATTGCTTGCAGCAGATCATCTTGAATTTGTTGACGAATGCGATCGCCTATACGCCCGAAGGTGGAAAAATCAACGTCAAGACAGAAGCAGACAACGAAAACATCACCATTCAAGTCATGGATACCGGGATCGGCATTCCGGAAAAGGAACTCACCCGTATTTTTGAGCGGTTTTATCGTGTAGACAAGGCGCGCAGCCGCGATTCAGGTGGAACAGGTCTGGGCCTCGCCATTGTGAAGCATCTCGTGGAAAATTTGCACGGACATATCAGCGTGGAGAGCAAGGAAGGAAGAGGGACAACCTTCACAGTTACACTTCCCCTTACCTAAAAAACAACTGCAAAAACATTTACACAAACAAAATAGTAGCTTTACTTCTACAATACAATCGCCTTGTACCATTTGACATGTCAGACAAAAGAAGGGGGAAGAGGGAAATGTCACGGCACGCTTTTGAAGAACAGCAGGATGTACTGCACCGCAAGCTCATGACGATGGGCACATTGGTGGAAGAAGCCATTCATAAATCCATTAAGAGTCTGGTTGAGCGGGATGTTGAACTGGCTGAACAGGTTATCGCAAGCGATCCTGTGATCAATGAGCTGGAGCAAGAAATACAGAGCGATTGCTTCCGTCTCATTGCACTGCAGCAGCCAGTCGGAGGTGACTTGCGACGCTTGGGAACCATGTTGAAGCTGGTGACGGATTTGGAGCGAATGGGTGATCATGCCGTTTCCATTGCCAAGACGACCCGACGCTTGATGGCGGACCCGTACGTGAAACCCCTCATCGATATTCCGATGATGGCTGATCACGTCAAGGCTATGGTGCGCGATTGCTTAAATGCGTATATTGCACGCAACAAAGATGCGGCTGAAGAGATTGCCGCACGCGACGACATTGTTGATAAACTGTACTCCACGATTTTCCATGATCTGATTGAATTGATGACGAAAAACAGTCAGGCCATTTCGCAAGGAACGCATTTGCTCTTGGTCGCGCAATATTTGGAACGGATTGCCGATCATGTTACGAACATCTGCGAATGGATTATTTATATGTCTACTGGTAAAATGACGGATTTGAATAAATAATACCCGAATGGCAAAGAGCCGCTGTGAGCTATGAATATTAGCTGACAGCGGTTTTTTTCACGGTTGTAGACAGACGCCTATTCTCCCTTTTGTGCATACAATACATCGATTCAATGGCAGCTAGAAGAAGTACAGGAGGGAAAGGCTATGGCCACAAAAGTCCGCCATATATATGCCGCAGGGAATACTGCGCGAGGATACAAGACGTTTTATGACTCCGTATTGGAAGGATTGGAGCGCGTCTATATTTTGACAGGGACAGTGGAAGGAATTACCTCACCGCTCATAGAGGCGATTGGCAATCAAATAGCACGAGAGACAGATGAAGTGGAGTGGATTCATTCGCCTTTTGTGAATGGGCAGTTTGATGGTGTTATTTTTCCCAAGTATAAAGTGGCGATCATGGATGGAAGCTATCCCCGGATTTGGAGACCCGCTTCTCCGGGTGTAAAGGAAATTCAGGTCAATTTGCAGTCGATGGTAAACGTTGATCAGCTGGTGGATTACAAAGACCAGATTGCCAGTTGGTACGAAGAGATTTTTAGGAAGAGTGAAGAGGCATATCAAGCTTTTGGCGAGGCGCTGCGCATCCACGATGAGTGGGAGGCTCCCTACATTGAGCACCTCAACAGAGAAGAAGCCAATAGCGTCACGGAAGAAGTAAAAGCCTTGTTCTTCGGAGAGGAGCAACTGGAAAAGAAAGCAAAGGTACGGCGTATGTATTTGGGGGCAGCGACGCCACAGGGGCCCGTAGATCATATCATGAAGCTGACCGACCATTTGGAGAAGCGTTACTTTATCAAGGGCAGACCAGGCTCTGGCAAGTCCACTATGCTGAAAAAGTTGGTGGAGGAAGCCAAAACACGCGGCTTTGACGTAGAAGTGTACCACTGTGGACTAGACCCGCACAGCCTTGATATGGTCATTGTTCCTGAGAAGGGCCTCGCTATTTTTGACAGCACCGCACCTCATGAGTATTTTCCAAGTAAAGTTACAGATGAGGTTATCGATATGTATGAACGGGCAATTGAACCTGGCACAGATGAGGTATATGAAGAAGAATTAATGGATATTCAGGTAAGATATAAGCAAAAAGTGAAAGAAGCAACGGCGAATCTTCTCGCTGCCAAAGAGCTGCGCGACCAGTTGAACAATGCTTACCAGGAAGCGGTCGATCAGCAGCGTCTCAAGGCAGTTACGCAAGCAATTGTCAGCAGACTGACGAAGATGAGCTAATCGTATTCAAGTCGTGGAATGAAACCCGTTCGACTGCTCATACTACAATAACGGAAGATGATCGTTGTTGGAGAATGGAGGTGAGCAGCCGGATGGGTTTTGCTATGACGTTGGCTCTGTTACTGTTAATCAATCCCCTCGACCCAACGAATTTTTTACAGATAGAGATGGAGGACAAGACGGTAGCTATTCTCAATCGGGCTGATTATTCTCTTCCCTTTGATGGTGTTCCTTTGGTCGATGAAAGCAAGCTTGCGCGAATGGTGGAAGAGTTGGCGAAAAAAGCGTACATCGAGCCCATCAATGCGACGATAAATAACGCAGGGGCCATTGTTCCAGAAACCAAGGGAAGAAGGTTAGATGACCTGGCATTTCGCACACGGTTCTACGATTATTTTTACGGTGCGGGAGCCGCAAGCATGAATGTCAGCTACAAAGAGGTATTCCCGAAGGTAGACAAAGCTCTTATCAGTCAGGTTCGGAAAAAAAGGATCGGACAATATGCGACCTATTTCAATGCAGGCAACCGAAATCGTGTACACAACATCAAGCTCGCCGCGCAGGCGATTAACAATTACGTGGTATTGCCAGGAGAAATCTTTTCTTTTAATAAGGTCGTGGGCAAGCGTACAAAAGAAAAAGGGTATTTGCAGGCGCCCATTATTGTCAGGGGAGAGCTGTCGGAAGGCATCGGGGGAGGAATTTGCCAAGTATCGTCTACCTTGTTCAATGCAGTAGACAAGGCAGGTCTGCATATTATGCAACGCTATTCCCACAGTCGAAACGTAGCCTACGTACCACCTGGCCGCGATGCAACAGTGAGCTGGTACGGCCCTGATTTTGTGTTTCAAAACAAATACGCCTATCCTGTCTTGATCCGTGCGATCGCGAGTAACGGAAGCATGTACGTGACGGTTCACTCTTTTCCAGAAATTGAGCATGAGCCAAGAAATGTACCAAGCGTGCGCCGCACGACTCCTGAGGAAGCACCGGATGCTCCATCTATTTTGAATGAAAATGAGCCGGCAAGCCCTTAGAGATAAGTTGGGGGTGTCGGTTTTTTTTTGCGTCTTGGATATGAGGCTGCGGTGAGGAGAAGAATATTTCCAGTCTAGGCTCCAGGCTCCGTCCTGCTGAGGGCTAAGACTGTCCGCTCCGAAGGGATTTGCGGGGAAACGCAAAAGTGGTAGCCGCTTCGACGTAGGGGCACGTTGCGTTTCTTTTGCCCGCAAATCCCTTCTCCGCTCGGTAGGACTCCCCAAGTCGCTACGTCTGGAAATATTCTTCTCTAGCGTAACTGACTACATTCTTCATTCTTTTAAGGCTTTTAAAACCCGTTTAACACGGAAAGCTCGTAGAGGAAACAGGAGAAATAAGCGAAGATCTTAGGGACGCCGACCGAGACGGAATGCAAAAAGCGAAACACGACTTTAAGCGTCCACCTCTGAAACACATCCTGAATGGACCACTTTGGACGCGGTTTCGCTTTTTGCATGGAGTCGGGCAGTCAATCCCACAGCGGGTGGCCCTAGAAGCTGGAGCGTTTTCTCCTGTTTCCGCCCCAGCACGACAGCCCGACTTAACGCACGCTCTTAAAAGGTTGCCTAGTTAAAGTTTAACCTAAAGAAATAGTTGCCACGGAAAGAAAAACATCGTATAGTTTTCATGTGATAAATTTCGTACACGAAATATTACTTAAGAAAGGAGTGCGCTATGAATAAATCACTGCATATTCGGGACTTGTTAAAACGGTTGAACAAGACATTTGGCACGATGGCCACAAAAGAACTGTCCCAATATGGTGTGACTGTCCCGCAGCTAATGGTCATTCGAGAAATACATCCTGATCCCAAAACGATCGGTCAGATAAGCAAAGCCGTAGACTTATCGTACAGCACCGTTTCTGGCATCATTGATCGTTTGGAACGTGAACAACTCGTAGAACGTGTACGTGATGAGAATGACCGGCGTGTTGTCTGGATTCGTAAAACACCGAAGATTTCCGAGCTGTTCGCAAAGGTTGATTTTTTCTCAGAGAACTTTTACAAGCGTATTTTCCATGGATTTTCCGATGAGGATTTAGACATCATTATTCAGTCGATGGAAACATTGATTGCGAAACTAGAAGAACGAGAAAGTTGAGGAGAAACCATGAAGCGAAAACTGGTTTTGTATGTCATTTTGCTCCTGTTCGTGGCAGGTGGTGGAGGAATCGGTTACTACTATTGGTATCAAGGTGCGCATTATGTGACCACACAAGATGCCCGGATTACGGGAGACATTTATCGCGTTATGCCAAAAATGACAGGCAAACTGACCGGACTCGCTGTCAAAGAAGGCGACACCGTTATAGCGGATCAAATCGTAGGACAGCAGGATACAACTAACGTAGCAACGACGATGCTGGAAAACAGCGTGTTGCGCTCCCCCATTACAGGTACCGTGATTAAAACGCAAGCAAAAGAGGGAGAGATTGTTTCGACAGGGCAATCGGTAGCTCTCGTAATTGACGAAAGCAAATTGTACATCTCCGCCAATTTGGAAGAGACTGAGATCGAACGGTTGAAACTCGGCCAAAAAGTCGATTTTACGCTTGACGCTTACCCAGGTAAGAAATTGGGCGGTCATTTGATGGAGATCGGAAAAGCGACGAATTCTACATTTTCCTTGATGCCAGCGACCAATACGAGCGGGAACTTCACCAAGGTAACCCAGCGTATTCCGATCAAAATCGCCATAGATGACACAGCCGGTCTGGACCTCGTTGCCGGATTGAATGCCGAGATCAAAGTGCACGTGAAGGAGATGTAATCAAGCATGAAAAAGACAGCACAATGGAAAACAATCGCTGCAGTCATGGCGGCCGTTTCGCTGATTACGGCGGGCTGTAGCGAGACATCTTCTGCATCGCAAACGAGCGAGAACGTCCCTGTCGTGAAGACGTGGAAGGTGACCTCTGCCTCTACGGGTGTCATCGCCAATGGTAAGGTGGCAGCATCTGAGGAGATCCAAGTCGTTTCTAAAGTATCTGGAAAAGCAGCGAGCGTGAATGCAAAAGAAGGCGCAATCGTCAAGCAAGGCGATGTTCTGGTCAAGCTGGAGGCAGCCGATTATCAGCAGCAGATCAACCAGGCACAGGCAGCCATTGCAGGCGCTCAGGCAAAGCTGAGAGATACTAAAGCAGGTGCGCGCAATGAGCAACTGACGCAGCTTGCAAGTATTGTCACGCAGGCAGAAGCCAGCCTGAAGGTGGTCGAGAGCAATTACAATCGAATGAAAGCATTGTTTGATGCAGGGGCATTGTCCCAAGCGGAGTTGGAGAAATCTTCGTTGGATTTGGAAAAAGCACGCACAGGTCTTGAACAGGCGCAAGCCCAATACGATCTGGCAAAAGCAGGCCCAACTGCTGACACGGTAGCGGCTCTGCAAGCAGAAGTAAGCCGTTTGGGCTCCAATCTGGAGCTGGCGAAAAGCAATTATGACAATACCATTATTCGTGCGCCAATCACAGGTATCGTCGCCAAGCGCTCGGTTGATCCGGGAGAAATGGCAGCAGCGGGGACGCCTCTCATGGTGCTTGTGAATATGGCAGATGTCAAAGTAGAAGCAAGCGTACCGGAAAACCAAATCAACCAAGTGAAGGTCGGCTCTACCGTTGATGTGAAGGTAGGCAGTCTGGGGGGCAAAGTGCTGAAAGGTACCGTTGAGTTTGTCTCTCCGATTTCGGATGCCAACAGCAGTTCTTTCCCAGTCAAAGTGAAAGTAAATAATAAGGACGGCTTGCTGCGCGCAGGTATGGTAGCAGAGGTCATGCTCCAAGGTCAGGCAACGCCAGGAACAAAATTGCCGACTTCAGCCGTGCTGGAAAAGGACAGCAAGCATTACGTCTATACCGTAGACGACAACGTTGTACACCAGGTGGAAGTTGCGGTAGAGAACGCAAGCGGCGAATGGACAACTGTCACGAATGGCGTCAAAGACAATGATCAAATTGTGCTGAACCCGACAGACAAATTGTCCGAGGGCAGCAAGGTGATCGCAAACTAACGGGGGTGATGACACATGGCGGAAGCGGTGGCACACCGAGAGGAGAAAAGCGGGAACGGCGGCATGTGGCTGTCTCTTCTCGCAATCCTCTCAGGAACCTTCGTTGCGATTCTGAACAATAGTTTAATTAACGTTGCCCTGCCAGCCATGGTCAATATTTTTGGTTCGACCACAGAGACCATGCAGTGGGTATTGACCGGATATATGCTGGCAAACGCCGTCATGATTCCGATGAGCGGCTCGTTGTCCGCCAAATTCGGGGCGAAAAAAATATTTGTATTCTCCTTATCCGCGTTTACTTTTTCGTCTATCCTTTGTGCTTTGGCGTGGAGTGACTCTTCGTTGATTGCCTTTCGCGTCGTGCAAGGTGTCAGCGGGGGGATGATCATGCCAATCGGGATGTCGATGATTTACATGATTGTTCCGCGTGAAAAGATCGGCATGGCATTGGGGATATTCGGGATTGCTTCCATGACAGCCCCTGCGCTGGGCCCGACATTAGGTGGATATCTCATCGAATTTTTAAGCTGGCAATTTCTTTTTCTGGTCGGTGTACCCTTTGGTATTTTTGCGGTGATCATGAGTATCGTTCTGCTCAAGGAAACGCCGAAAAAGCCAGAGCTGAAGTTCGACTTTATGGGAGCATTTCTCGCTATCGTCGGTTTCGGGACGCTGCTGCTCGCCTTAAGTAAAGGGCAAGCAGAGGGTTGGACCTCCTTTTTCATCGTCAGTCTGTTTTTCATTGCCGTGATGAGCTTGATCCTGTTTGTTTGGGTCGAGCTGGGGAAGGAAAGTCCGCTGCTCGATTTGCGGCTTTTGAAGATTCCTACCTTTACTATCAGCATTTTGACTTCTGGCTTCGTCATGATGGGGATGATGGGCGGTATCTTCCTGATGCCGATTTTCCTCCAGAACATTCAGGGATTGACGGCGATGGAGTCTGGAATCCTGCTGATGCCGCAATCGATTGCCATGGCGATCATGATGCCAATCAGCGGAAAGCTGATGGATAAATACGGGATCGGACCGATCGGGTTGATCGGCTTGACCATCATGAGCGTCACGACGTATGAACTGCACAATCTATCTGCTGACAGCATGCACTCGTGGATCGATATGATCTTGACCATTCGCGGGATTGGGATCGGATTGTGTATGATGACGCTGTCTACGGTAGGGATGAACGCTGTTCCGCGTGCAAGTGTGGGGGATGCTTCTCCGCTGTCCAACGTCTTGCGTCAGGTTATGAGCTCGTTTGCCATTGCGATTTTGACCGTGATCATGCAGGCGCGTCAAAATTTTCACATGGCTTCAATCTCTGAAAACTTGAATACGGATATGGCGATGCCGTTTATCAGTGGCATTTCCGGAATGTATGCACAAGTAGGGGTAGATGCGGCGAGTGCGACTGGGGGAGCCAGCACGATTTTGTACGGAATGATGGCAAAAGAATCGTTGGTCCAAGGTATCGGGGATACTTTCCTCGTTTCCGTTATTCCTATTGTCCTCTCGATTCCACTTCTGTACTTCCTGCATAAAAAGCCGAAAAAAAAGCAAGAGATACCCGCAACCGAGAAGGCGACAGCCTAATAGCAAGGGGCAATTCCGCAAGTCTTATCGAAGACTTCTTTGGAATTGCCCCTTTTGCTGTTAGGTCATTATTTTAAATAACCAGTACAAAATCCGTCCTACGATGTAGCCAAGAAGAATTGTCCAGCCAATCTTCGCCCAAATGTTCAGTCCCTTGACGAATTCACGCAAGCTTTTTCGGTTCTCCGGTTGCTTGTTCAATGGAGGACACTCCTTTAGCAGGTTGGTTAAAACGAATGAACACATAAATGCCTGCGATAATGATCAAGCCGCCAATCCATTGCGGAGGCGTTACCACTTCACCCAAGATGAAGTAAGCGAGAATCGCAGTCCCGATCGGTTCTCCCAAAATCCCCATGGATATCGTCGTCGTATTGAGCCATTTAATAATCCAGTTAAAAATAGAATGTCCAAGTAAGGTCGGGAACAGGGCGAGACAGAAGAACCAGCCCCAATCCGCCGCAGGGTAACCGACGAGCGAATACCCGAGAGCCAGATCATAGGCGACCAGAATCACGCTGGTGGCCGTATAAACGACAATTGTGTAGGCAAAAGAGGACATATGCTGGCGAACGTACTGCCCGACCAGCCAGTAGCCCGTCACAGTAACTGCTCCCATCAATGCGAGGAAATCTCCCCATAAAGCCATGCCGCCTACTTGAAAATCTCCCCAGCCAATCACGAAGCTTCCCGCAATCGCCAGCAAGCCGCCAGATAGAGCCAGAAATCGAACTTTTTCACCAAAAAAGAAATAACCGCCGATGAATGCAAATAAGGGCTGCAAGGTAACGAGCACAGTAGAACTGGCAACAGACGTGTAGTTCAGCGATTCAAACCACAACAGAAAGTGGCTTGCCAAAAAGGCTCCGGATAAAATACAGAGTAGCCACACTTTTTTGGACATTTTTCCAATCTCTGCAAGGGCGCCACGATTCCAGAATAAAAAAGGAAGCGTTAAGAGAACGGAAAAAATCAGGCGATACGTAGCGATAATCGGAGCAGGCGCATCCGATAGCTTTACAAAGATCGCAGAAGAGGAAATGGCGATCACCCCGATTAAGAGAGCCAAATACGGGGGGAATAACGGTTTTTCCAAAGATTGATTCATTTGTACACCTTCTTATGCAGGTAAGGTCATATTTCATTATTGTAATTGTACAGTTGGATTAAAAAATTCACAATGTTATGTGTACCCGGTCCTTTGAAAGGTTTCTTTTCAATCCGGTTATCCTACTGGCATGAGAAACTTACTGGCTATTTTCCGTATCGCTGCTTTCATGCTTATCCTCATTTGTATCCCGACGCGAAGCGAGGCCTTGCCGCTCACCTCGTTTCATATTTTGATTGATGTTGGCCATGGAGGGGTAGATTCGGGTACTTCTTATGGGGATTTACACGAAAAAGACATCAATCTGCAAATTGCCAAACGACTGTATCAGCAATTGACAGCAGCCGGATACACGGTGGCTTTGAATCGGAACAAGGATGTTGCCCTGAGTGATGACAATCGTTGGTTGGACAACCGATCGCGGCATATACGAGACTTGGCACAGCGCAAAAACTTGGCAAAAGAAATCGGTCCACAGATGATGCTCAGCTTGCATGTAAACTGGTCGCCCAGTCCAAGGCGCAGGGGCGCGATTATTTTGCATCAAAACACAGAAGAGAGCTACCTGTTGGCAGAGCTGCTGCAAAACTCGCTGAACAAGCTTACAGGAACCAACGAAAAGCCAGTCCGGGGAAAGACGTACTACATGCTCCGTCATAACTACTGTCCGTCTGTCATCGTGGAGATGGGCTTTATCAGCAACGCGCAGGACCGCGAAATGTTAACGAATCCCAAATCACAAGAAAAAATCGCTCAGGCCATTACAGAAGCCGTGAGCGAATACGTAAAGTTGTCGGGAAATAAGCAAACGGAGGCGAGCGTTGAGGAGAGCTGGTGGCGAAAATTAATGGGCAGTTTGCTGGATAAGCTTTGAAATGGTTACAAATTCGGCCTCCTTCTGAATTCGCGGGATGTACTGGCGCAGAACGGAGGCTGTTTTCTTGCCAGGAGGTCCAACATGACCAATTGCGATGCAGATCGGATGGTTTCCGATTCTTTGGCAGATCTTTTCCATTTGCTTCGTAATATGGGGGACCGTATAGATATCATCGAGAAAATAGAGATTTTCTGCAAAAGGCACGCCCATTTCAGCTGCAACCTTACCTGCAACGCTCTTGTCGGTTGTTTTGCTGTCCAAATAGATCAGCCCGCGTTCTTTGACCACTTTCATGATGATGCGCATGATCCGCTCGTCAGCCGTTATTTTTGAGCCCATATGATTGTTCATGCCAATCGCGTGAGGCACATCGTCAATCGCTTTCTCGACGCGACTGCGAATTTCTTCGTCGGACAGATCAGCCGTAATGGCACCGGGACCAAGCCAGGAGCGTTTTCCTTTCATCGGCTCCATCGGCATATGCAAGATGACATCATGACCTTTTTGATGGGCGAGCTCTGCATCCTGCTTCGTGCTTGGCAGAAACGGCATGACGGCGATTGTCAGAGGGACGGGCATCGATAAAATTTCCTCTGTCCCCTGCATGTTGTTTCCGAAATCATCGATGACAAATGCGATCAGCTTTTTTTCAGCGGGTTTGGGCTCCACACTAGGGGTCGCCGTTACTGGCAACGAGCCAAAGGATAGAAATAATGCGAGCAAGAGAGGAAGCGATTTCCTCCAATTCATCGAATCACCTTCCTTGTCCATTTTTTTCATAGTCTGTTCAATCAGCTTGTTCTTTACCCGCCATATCTACGGCTTGGTTTGTTGTTTGCCCTATGTTACGATTAAAGATAGTAGTTTTGTAACGAGAGGGGTCGAATTCCTTGAGTCATTTTGTGTTGATTGATGGAAACAGTGTTGCGAACCGGGCGTTTTATGCGCTCCCTTTATTGTCCACATCGGCAGGACTGCATACGAACGCAGTGCTGGGCTTTACGACTATGCTGTTAAAAGTGTTGGAGGAAATGAAGCCAACGCATATCATGGTTGCTTTTGACGCGGGAAAAGTCGTGTTTCGCCATAGCGAGTATGCAGAGTACAAAGGGGGACGCAGCAAAACTCCGCCGGAGCTGTCTGAACAGTTTCCACTGATTCGGGAGCTGTTGGATGCCTTCTCAATCAAACGTTTCGAGCTGGAAGGCTACGAGGCGGATGACATTATCGGTACGTTGACGAAGCAGGCTGATGAGCAAGCTTGGAAAACGACTGTCATTACCGGAGACAAAGATATGCTGCAGCTCGTGTCCGAGCATGTATCCGTTGCTTTGACGCGCAAGGGAGTCAGCGAAATCGAGTTGTACACTCCGCAAGAAATTCACGAAAAATACGGCCTTAAGCCGCTGCAAATAATTGATCTGAAAGGCTTGATGGGCGATTCGTCCGATAACATTCCAGGTGTCCCTGGTGTCGGAGAGAAAACGGCTCTGAAGCTGCTGCACGAATATGGCTCTGTTGAGCAAGTACTGGAAAACATCGATAAAGTCTCGGGCAAAAAGCTGCAAGAGAACCTGCGTGAGAATGTAGACAAGGCGAACATGAGCAAAGCCTTGGCAACCATTTTGCGTGAAGCGCCTGTGGAGCTGGATGTGCAAGAGACTGGCTATGAAGGCTATGATGGTGTACCTCTCAGCGAGTTCTTTAAAAAGATGGAGTTCAAATCGCTCTTGTCGAAGATCAAAGTGGCACAGCCAGCAGATGGAAGCGGACAAGCAGACGCCAAGCCGTTTTCGTTTGAGAGGATTTCAGAGGAAAACAAAGCAGCGTTCGAGTCCAAGCTGACTTCGCCAATGGCTCTTTACATCGAAATGGACGGGGAAAACTATCATCATGCGCCATTCCTTGGGATTGGACTGGCTGCGGATGACACGGTGATGTTCGTTCCGTGGGACGTAGCCAAGGAATGGAAGGCGCTCTGTGAGTGGCTGGCTGATCCGGCGAAGGAAAAGTGGGTATTTGACGGCAAGCGAGACACGGTTGGGCTCGCTTGGCATGATTTGGGGATAAAAGGCATCAGCTTTGATGTGTACCTCGCTTCTTACCTGCTGAATGCGGCTGAGAGCAACCCGACTTTGGATAGCATTGCGGCCCAATACGCACAGACACGGGTATTGTCAGATGAAGAGGTGTACGGCAAGGGTGCCAAGCGTCTTGTTCCTGAAATGGACGTGCTGAGCGAGCATGTGGCGCATAAAGCGGCAGCCATCTGGCAGAGCGTGCCTGTCTTGCGCGAGCAGCTGGCGGAAAACGAAATGGAAAAGCTGCTAGGAGAATTGGAAGCCCCGCTGAGTATGGTACTGGCACTCATGGAAAAGCAAGGCGTGAAGGTAAACAGTGAGCGCCTCGTGCAAATGGGGGAAGACTTGGACAAAAAGCTCGCGGGTCTGACAGAACAGATTTTCGAGTTGGCAGGTGGGGAGTTCAACATCAACTCGCCGAAGCAATTGGGTGAGATTTTGTTTGACCGCTTGTCTCTGCCTGTATTGAAAAAGACCAAAACAGGGCCTTCTACCAGTGCAGATGTATTGGAGAAGCTCGCCCCGTATCATCCGATTATCGATGCGATCCTGACCTTCCGTCAGCTCGGCAAGCTCCGCTCTACGTATATTGAGGGCTTGACCAAGGAAATCCATACGAAGACGAGCAAGGTGCATACGCTTTACAACCAGGCAACTACGGCGACAGGGCGACTGTCCAGTACGGACCCGAATCTGCAAAACATCCCGATCCGCATGGAAGAAGGACGCAAGATTCGCGAGGCGTTTATCCCGTCGGAGGACGGCTGGTACATGCTGGCGGCCGACTATTCCCAGATTGAGCTGCGGATTTTGGCCCACATTTCGCAAGACGAGAACTTGATTGACGCCTTCCAAAAAGGAATGGATATTCATACCCGCACCGCCATGGACGTATTTGGTGTGAGTGAGGAAGAAGTGACCTCGCTGATGCGCCGTCAGGCCAAAGCGGTCAACTTCGGGATCGTATACGGCATCAGCGACTACGGTCTGTCGCAAAACCTCAATATTACCCGCAAAGAAGCCGGTGACTTCATTGAGCGCTACTTTGATGTCTTCTCCGGTGTGAAGCGCTGGATGGATGAAATCGTCCAGCAGGCGAAGGCGGATGGTTATGTGACGACCTTGTTGAACCGTCGCCGCTACCTGCCTGATATTCGCAGCAGCAACTTCAACCTGCGTTCGTTTGCTGAGCGTACCGCAATGAACACGCCGATCCAGGGTACTGCTGCCGATGTGATCAAGCTGGCGATGATTCGCATGCAAGAGGCAATCGAGGAGAAAGGTCTCGCTAGCCGCATGCTTTTGCAGGTGCACGATGAGCTTGTATTTGAAGTGCCAGAAAATGAGCTGGAGGTCATGCGCAAGCTGGTGCCAGAAGTGATGGAGAGTGCGCTGTCCCTCAACGTGCCGCTCAAGGTGGACGTCAGTGACGGACGTACCTGGTACGATGCGAAGTAGGCATGCCTAGAACATAAAGATGGAAAGACAGCGAGAGGAGGAGGGCATATGCCAGAATTGCCGGAGGTAGAAACCGTCGTTCGGACTCTGCGTGGCTTGGTCATGGGAAAAACGATTGAGAGAGTCAGTGTTCATTTGGCGCGCATTGTGCGTCAGCCAGATGACGTGGAAGCTTTCAAATCTCTCTTGGTGGGACAAACCATCCAGGATATCCAACGGCGGGCAAAATTCATTCAGTTTTTCTTAAACGAGGATGTGCTCGTGTCCCATCTGCGTATGGAAGGGCGCTATGGCGTGTATCAGGCGGATGATCCCGTTGAGAAGCATACCCATGTCGTCTTCCATTTTACGGACGGAACGGAGCTGCGTTATCGGGATGTTCGCCAGTTCGGGACGATGGATCTGTTCCCTAAGGGGAAGGAAACAACTGTCGGACCTTTGGCAAAGCTGGGGGTAGAACCGCTAGATAAAAGTTTTACTCCTGAAGTTTTGGGGAAATTGTTAAAAGGACGGTCAACAAAAATTAAGCCGCTTCTCCTAAACCAGGAATGTATTGTAGGGCTGGGGAATATTTATGTGGACGAGTCACTCTTTAAAGCAGGCATTCATCCGGAGAAACCAGCAGGAACGCTGACAGATAAAGAAGTTATCCGACTGCACGAAAGTATCGTCTCTACCTTGCAAGAAGCGGTAGAACAAGGGGGCAGCTCCATCAAGTCGTATGTGAACGGACAGGGCGAGATGGGCATGTTCCAGCAATCGCTTTTGGTGTATGGGCGAAAAGATGAGGCGTGCACGAAGTGCGGGGCCGAAATCATTCGGTTTGTAGTCGGCGGCAGAGGGACACATATTTGCCCAACCTGCCAAAAGTTATAACAGTTCTACCAAGGGAGGAGGATGGGCATGATACTAGGATTAACAGGCGGAATTGCCACTGGGAAAAGCACGGTGACAGGTATGCTTCGAGAGCGCGGAATTCCTGTCATCGACGCTGACCAGATCGCCAGAGAGGTCGTAGAACCAGGTAAATTGGCCTATGAAGCGATCGTGCGCCATTTTGGACGAGAAATCCTATTGGAAGATGGTCAGATTGATCGGAAAAAACTAGGTGAGATCGTGTTTTCGGACGAGTCCGAGCGTCAAAAGCTGAACGCCATCGTCCATCCCGAGGTACGCCGCGTTATGCGGGAAGAGGCCGAAGCAGCGGAAGCGAATGGAGCCGAGATCGTCTTTATGGACATTCCTCTGCTGTATGAGAGCAAGCTTACGCATATGGTAGAAAAAATCGTGGTCGTCTATGCGCCCTACGAGATGCAACTGGCGAGAATGCTGGAGCGCGACGAATTAGAGGAAGAACAAGCACGAAAAAGACTGCGGGCGCAGTTTCCCATCGATCAGAAGAAGCAGGGGGCGGACTTTCTGATCGATAATTCTGGTTCGCGTGAAGAAACCGAGCGTCAAGTGGAGGCAGTATTGGCCGCGATTCGATCGGAGCGTCAATCATGAGTTTTGGCAAACGTGCAGCATTGATCCTGCTCGTTTTGGCGAGTGTATTTCTGCTGCTAAACACGCCATTGGTGTGGAAATGGATGTACCCGATCAAATATGAGCAACAGATTGTGACGGCTGCATTGAAATATGAAGTGGACCCTCATTTGGTATTGGCCGTCATTCGTTCCGAGAGTGGGTTTGCGACAGATCGCGTTTCGAAAAAGGGTGCGGTAGGGCTCATGCAAATCATGCCGGAAACAGCGGAGTGGATCGTCAAGGAGGCAGGCTTCCGTCCAAAGGACAGTCAATACTTGTACGACCCTGTCATGAACATCGAGATTGGGACATGGTATCTCGATTTTTTGCTGTCCCGCTATGATGGGGACATTGTCCAAGTCATTGCCGCCTACAATGCCGGTCCGGGAAAAGTAAACGGATGGCTCGCGAGTGAGCAATGGGACGGAACTCGAGAGACGATTGAGGACATTCCATATGGGGAGACCCGTCAATATGTCCAGCGAGTGCTCTATTATCATGATCGTTACAAAAATATATACGACTTTCAATTACGTTAAAAATCATGAAAAGCCGCTTTCTTACTGATAAGAGAGCGGCTTTTTCCTCTTTTTTTGGGTAGGGTAAATCGTCCAAATATTTATTTTTCAGTAAAACACATTGATAATTGTGTCATACTTATTATAATAAAAGTATCAGATAAGCGTAACTCAATTCGAAAGGGGTTTCTATATATGACAATTAAAATCGGTATTAATGGTTTCGGACGTATTGGCCGCATGGTATTCCGCCGCGCTATCCAGGACCCCAACATTGAAATCGTTGCAATTAACGCCAGCTATCCAGCGGAGACGCTTGCACATTTGTTGAAATATGACACGATCCACGGACGCCTGCAAAATAAAGTGGAAGTCCAAGACAACAAGATTATCGTAGATGGAAAAGCAACAGTTGTACTGTCTGACCGTGATCCGCTGAAGCTGCCTTGGGGTGACCTCGGAGTAGAGATCGTCGTAGAAGCTACAGGCAAGTTCAACAATCGCGAAGGCGCTGGCAAGCACCTGCAAAGCGGTGCGAAAAAAGTTGTGATTACAGCACCAGCAAAAGAAGAAGACGTCACGATTGTAATGGGTGTAAACGAAGGCACCTACGACCATGCCAACCACCACATTATCTCCAATGCTTCCTGCACGACCAACTGTCTCGCACCAGTGGCGAAAGTGCTCAATGATGCATTCGGTATCGAACAAGGTCTCATGACTACCATTCACTCGTTTACAAACGATCAGGTGAACCTCGACAATCCGCATAAAGACCTGCGTCGTGCACGTGCAGCTAGCGAGTCCATCATTCCAACAACTACCGGAGCTGCTCGTGCAGTAGGAATCGTTCTGCCAGAATTGAATGGCAAGCTGAATGGGTTTTCACTTCGCGTACCGACTCCAAACGTTTCTGTAGTAGACTTGGTGGTCAATACCAAGAAGCCAGTTACATTGGACGAAGTAAACCGCGTCCTGCGTGAAGCGAGCGAAGGCAGCATGAAAGGCTACCTCGAGTTCTGCGACGAGCCACTCGTATCCAGCGATTTCAATGGCAACGATCACTCCTCGATCATCGACGGTCTGTCTACGATGGTAATGGGAGACAATCAGGTGAAAGTGATTGCATGGTACGATAACGAGTGGGGCTACTCCTGCCGTGTTGTAGACCTGGTTCGCCACGTATCCGAGCAGCACAATCAAGCTGCAACAAAAGAAGCAGCTGCCGTTGGTGTAAAATAAAATGCATAAGCAAAACCCCTTTGCCGATTTCGAGCAAAGGGGTTTTGCGTTGCTTCTTATTTACGATGAGGTAGAAGAATCTTCTAATGAGTTCACGTTAAACAGATCATCATCTTCAAAGCCGACAATAAACAGTCGGATGTTCGCCTTGAGATCGAGGTCATAAGGGCTAGGGACGTCGTTTCCTCGTCCGTCTTTTATCACACGTACCGTAGGACGATGCGAATAATCCGGATCAACCCGACTCACTACCCCGACTTCTCCGGTATTCAAAACGACGCTGCTCCCAATCGGGAAGATAGCAATGTGCTTGATAAAGGCATTGACTAGATGGTGCTCGAATAGCGTGCCGCCAGATCCAAACAGGTATTCCACGGCATCCTGTGGCATGTAACGCTTGCGCCATGGACGTGGAGAAGTCAAGGAGTCGTAAATATCACAGAGACCGACGATTTGTGCGAATTCGTGAATTTGCTTGCCGGATAAACCCTGTGGATAGCCGCTTCCATTTAGCCGTTCATGGTGCTGCAAGCAGACGTGTGCGGACAAAAGCGAGATATCATGCTGCTTTCGCAACAAATTAAAGCCAAGCATCGTATGCTCTTTGGCGATTTCCTTCTCTTCGTCCGTCCAACGCTCTGTTTTTTGCAACAGCTCTTCTGGCAGGCTTATCTTGCCGATATCATGCAGCATGGCACCTATCCCTAAGTTCATGAGCTGTGTGCGATTGTAGCCCAGAGACATGCCCACAGCAGTCGCCAGCACAGCCACATTCACAGAATGATGGTACAAGGATGGCGAATGAGTGGAGATCGTTGTCAAATGCCCAACCATTTGTTTGTTTTGCATCAGGTCGTCCAAAATCGAACTAAAGGCACGCTGAAAATGAAGGCCCATTTCTTTTAAGGAAATTTTCCGGGCCAGCTTGTTTGAGTTTGTAATTTGTTTGATCGTCTTCTCGATGGCTTCCACAGCTACTTGCCTGGTTTGTGGGCGAATTACTTCTTCCACAACGATGTCATTGGTACGGGGATCATCGATATACACCGAATCAACACCAGCTCGCTCTAATCCGGAAATGAGTCGTTCCGTTAATTGCATGCCGGTTCCAAGAAGCACCTTTCCATCTTCTGTGAAGACCGTACGTCCCAATTTCATTCCAGGCTGTAGGTGCCTTAAAGATACTAAACGCATGACTATCCCTCCAACAGTACCATAATTGTACTCCATTCGACTTATGCTTTAAATAGGTACAAGGATTGACTTGACTTCTGACAGGAATATGAGGGACACTGTAGACAAGTATTGTCAGTATTGGAGTTGATTCTGATATGCGTTGTCCATTTTGCGAATATAATGGGACTAGAGTCCTGGATTCACGTCCTTTCAATCATAATAAATCCATTCGCCGCCGCCGTGAGTGCGAAGCCTGCGAGCGCCGTTTTACTACCTTTGAAATGGTAGAAGAAACACCTTTGTTAATTGTGAAAAAGGACGGAACACGCGAGGAATTCAGTCGAGACAAGATATTGCGCGGGCTGGTGCGCGCTTGCGAAAAGCGACCTGTGCCGTTGGAAGTGCTTGAAAATGTAGTGAATGACATTGAAAAAGAATTGCGCAGCTGCGGGCAAGCAGAGATCCCGAGCAATGACGTTGGGGAGAAGGTCATGGAGCGTTTATACCATGTCGATGAGGTCGCCTATGTACGCTTCGCCTCTGTATACCGCCAATTCAAAGATATCAATGTATTTATGAAAGAGCTGGAGGAGCTTTTGGCTCAAGCGCGAAACAGCTCGTTTCCAAAAGAATAGATAAGCTTTTTTCTGCCAAACTCGCAACTTCTCTCTCACGCTCTTGCGGCCGATCCGCCAGGGCTTCTTTGGCTTTCCAGCTGATTTTTCCGCGAATGAATGGGTAGTCGTGCTATAATAATAGAATCGAATTTTGTCAGGAAGGAAAGATCTGATGCGTCGTTTAGTTTGGAACGAGTTGTTGCCGAAGGATCGATATCTGGTGCGGATGGCAAGACCGATTGGCTTTGCCGAAATGGGCTTTGTTACGCAGCTATACTTGCCGATCATCGGTGTCGAATCGTACGCTCTCTACCAACTGCTCGTCCATGGCGTGCAGGAGGTGAGCGGAGCCTCCTCGGAGGGGACCCATCGCAGTTTGATGCTGACGACTTCGCTTTCTCTGGATCGGCTATTGGATGCGCGTGAACGTCTGGAGGCAATCGGGCTAGTCGAGGTGCGCCGCAGGGAAAATCAGCAGCGTGACTATTATTACGAGTATTTGATCAAACCGCCGCTTAGTCCGGCTGAGTTTTTTGCAGACTACGTATTGTCATTGATGTTGTTAAACAAAATCGAAAACGTTCGCTATTCGCAACTGCGCCAGCATTATGCAGATACGCTTGGCAGTCAGTTGGATCAAGAATACTCCATTGTGGAAAACGTCACGAAAGATTTCCATGATGTGTTCCAGTCGTTGAAGCCATCGGAACTGGAAGTGAAAAAAGGATCGGAGCGGGATCAGTTTTTAACCGAGATGGATAACAGCTTCCCGCAAGCGCCGATGAAATCTGGCTATGAGGCACAAGTCAACCATTCGCTGAGTGTATCGTCTTTGCGCCTGTACTTGCCGGATAATGCCGACTCGGTCAAAGTTTTGGAAGGCAAGAGCATGGAGCTGTTGTTTTCGCTGTGCCATTTCTATCAGCTGGACAGCTGGGGGATGGGACAGGAGCTGCGTGATTGGACACTGTACAAGTCGGATCGGAGTTTGGACGGAGAAGTTTTACGCAAGCGTTTGGTACAACGCTACACGGAAGACAAGCTGTACCGAACGGCGCCTGCAACTGACACGGCAGAGGATGGATGGGGACCGGGTCGCTTGCCTGAGCCTGGCAGCGAAGCCTTTATCCGTGCTTGTCGCCAGCTATCTCCGGTGACCCTGTTGGAAAAGGTCGTTGGTGGCAGAATCAGCAAGGTGTTTTTGGAACGGGCGGAAACGCTTGTATTTGCGGATGGGATGCAGCCGGAAGTCGTCAATGCGCTGCTGCTACATACGCTAGCTAGCATGCAAATGGAGCTGCCAAAAGCGTACATGGAGACGATTCGTGACAGCTGGAAAGCCAAACGGATCGCGACAGCTGACGAGGCAGTCAAGCAGATCCTCGAACGTGCGGATCAACGGGCACAAACAACTGAGAAGGCAAAAGCGGGCAAGAAGGAATCTGCTCCTGTAAGACGCAACGGTAGAGCCATCTTGCAGGACAAGCTGCCAGCATCTGTCGAGTGGCAGCTGTCGCAGGAGAAATCTGCGTCGGATGCTGAAAAGAAACAGTCCATTCAGGATTTTCCAGACTTGCAGAAAAGACTGGAAACCTTGCGAAAACGGAAATAAGGAGTGTGAGGGAGCATGGAATCTATCAGTGAGTTCATGCAAGAGCTCGCCAAACGTACACCGCGTCAGTTGCTGACACCGGATCAGCAGTTAGATAAAATGTTCCGTTCGTCAGCCTATTTAAAAGCATTTCAACAAGAGCATCCCGCATTGACCAGGGACGATTACCTTCGCTCGCTCTCCAACATCTATACGGCAGTCAAGGAGCAGTATTGGTGTGAGCGTTGTCCGGGTCTTGGCGAATGCCCGAATTTGGTCAAGGGGCATAGCACTCATTTGGAGCTGGCTCACCATCATATTATCAGTTCGATGACACCGTGTTCCAAGCAACTGTCGCACGAGGAAGAGATTCGCCGCCGCCGACTGATGCGCAGCTATTACGTTTCCGAAGAGACCTTGAACGCGAGCTTTGAGGGCTTGGTCATTGATTCCGGGAATTTGGCTACCGTAGATGCCGCGATTCAATTCTGTGAAAAAGTCGGAACAGGCGAGCGAGTAAAAGGACTTTATTTGCACGGTCCGTTTGGGGTAGGAAAAAGCTACATCATGGGAGCAATCGGTCGCGAGCTCTCGGAGCGCAACGTCGCTTCCTTGCTGGTGTATGTGCCTGACTTTATCAGGGAGATGAAGGATTCCATCTCGGATCAATCGTACGCGGGGAAGCTGGAGCTGTTGAAAGAAGTACCAGTATTGATCCTCGATGATATCGGCGCAGAGAACCTGACGCCATGGGTTCGGGATGAGATTTTGGGGGTAATACTGAATCAGCGGGCAAACAACCATTTGCCTACGCTGTTTACTTCGAATTACTCGCTGAGTGAACTGCAAGAGCATATGTCTATCTCCAACGGAAATCGGATCGAACAAACAAAAGCGGCTCGCATCATGGAGCGAATCCGCCATTTTGTCGATGTGTATGAAATTTTACGCGAGAACCACCGTTCCTAGCACGTGTGTCCAGAGGCGAGAGAGCTCCCAATGCGTGAGTGCGAGTACTTCTCTCGCCTTATGATACGGTCCAAACAGGACGTGTGACGTCGTCCCTACAGGAGAGGCGACAATTCCCAGTGAATCAGCCATGATCATTGCACGGGCCAAATGATAGTCGTGGCTGATGATCAGGGCGTCTTGTATATGATGTTCCTCCAAGACCTGCTGGCCGTACAGCAGGTTTTCGTATGTGCTGGTAGACTTGCTTTCCAGCAAAATGTCCTCTTCGGGAATTCCCTTGGCAACCAAGTAATTTCTGCTCACAGCAGCTTCCGTAATCGTTTTGCCTTCACCGAGGCCGCCTGTGACCAACAGCTTCGATACATAACCTTCTTCATACAGGGTCGCCGCCTGCTCCAGACGCTCGCGCAGACCAGGACTAGGTCCCTCTCCCCAGACAGCTGCACCGAGGACAATGCCGACAGTTGCGTGCTGGGCGTTGGCTCCCTCAATCGTCTGTTCGATACGGTACCAGTTGTAGCCCGACCATATCAGGCCGAGCAGAACGATAATCTCCAATCCTATCCAAATCCTGCGCCAGCAAGGAGGCTGTACGCTTGTCGTTCGATTTTTCATTCTTCGAAATCTCCCTCATAGTCGCTCTCTTTAATTTAGACGTTTGAAATGGAGTCTAGTTACAAAGCTCGACACATGCCTGACACGAAAAACTAGTAAATTGTTTCTTGCTCTTTGCCGATATAGTAATGGTGGAATGGTTTCGAAGAACAGCAAATTTCATACTTGCGAGGGAGGCTAGTTGATGTTCTGGAAAAAAACGATGCTCTTGTTTCTGGCCGTCCTGCTATTAGTGGGGACTGGAAACGCAGGGGTAGGATTGGCTGCCGATGAAATCAGCCGACTCGTTCTGTCCAAGAACGAGGTAACTTTGGAAAATGGAGATTCTACCAAGCTGACGGCTACCGCTATTTATGTGAGCGGAAAAACGGAAGACGTCACCGTCAAGACAGAATGGACCACGCAAAATGCGGATGTAGCCTCTGTATATGCGGGGCAGATTACAGCCAAATCGGTAGGGAAATCAACCGTAACAGCTACGTACATGGGTAAGCCTGTTGTAGTAGGTGTAACTGTAACGAAAAAGGTAAAGGCACTGACGACAGAAGATCAAACGTTGAACGTACGGATCGGCAACACGGAAAACGTAAAGCTGACAGCTGTATACAGTGATGGGACAACAGAAGACGTAACGACTCAAGCAGACTGGTCCATTGATAATCCGGCGATTGCAACTGTAGTCAACGGTGCAATCAAAGGTTTGAATTCAGGAACAGGTACCGTGACAGCGAAGTTTGGCAGCCAGACGACGACTATCTCTGTCAATGTAGAGATTGCACACAGACTGGAGCCTAGCAAAAACCAGGTTTCACTCTTGCTGAACGGCGAAGAAAAAATCAAGCTCAAAGCTATTTTTCCGGATGGAAGTGTAACGGAAGACGTCTCCGACAAGGCTGAATGGTCTTCAGACAATACCGCTGTAGCCGATGCACTCAAAGGCACGATCAAGGCTTATGGCGCAGGTACAGCAACGATTACTGCGAAGTATGGTACAAAAACAGCGACGATCAAAGTCGATGTGGATACAACGCAAAAGCTGGAACTCAACAAGCAAAACATTTTCATGAATGTGGGCAAGGAAGAAGACATTGAGCTAAAAGCAACGTATGCCAATGGCGGCGGTTCCACGGTAGTGAACGATAAGGCCGAATGGTCCTCCGATCGCGAGGACGTTGCTTACTACAGCAACGGGAAAATCCACGCGGTGAAGTCCGGTGAAGCCGTGATTACTGCGAAATACGGAAACAAATCGGTTCAGGTACGCGTAGATGTAGAAGTACCTCGTTCCTTGTATATCGTTCCAGCTTTCCTGACGATGAAAAGCGGAACAACGAAAGATGTAATTGTAAACGCGTCCTTCGCAAACGGTACAAGTGAAGATATCACTTCAAAAGTAGAGTGGTCTTCGGACAATGCAGATGCCGTTTTTGCTAGTGGCAAGACCGTATCCGCCTACAAGGCTGGAACGGCGAATGTAACCGCTAAATACGGCGGAAAAACAGCGACACTGGTTGTCGATGTAGATGTACCGCAAAACTTGGCTGCAGATATCACGACAGTAGCGATCCCAGTGGGTGGCGCGAAGCAAGTGAAGGTAACGGCTTCGTATCCAGATGGAAGCACTCCAGCAGAAGATGTCACACAAAAAGTCGTTTGGTCATCCAGTGCACCTAACGTAGCAAGCGTGCGTCAAGGCTTGATCACTGGTGTGTCAACAGGTGCAGCGACCGTGACAGCAACATACGGAACACGCACAGTGAACATTTCCGTATCGGTTGGCGTCATGCAGACATTGACGGTAGACAAGAAAAAGATCGTGCTTGGCAATGGCAAGTCCGAAACCGTTAAGCTGACAGCAGCTTACGCAGATGGAACGACTAAGGATGTAACAGATACAGCGACATGGAGCTCGGCTTCTGCTGCTGT
This sequence comes from Brevibacillus brevis, assembly GCF_900637055.1. NCBI lineage: Bacteria > Bacillati > Bacillota > Bacilli > Caryophanales > Paenibacillaceae > Brevibacillus > Brevibacillus brevis. Next base: position 4,748,464 of record NZ_LR134338.1, on the reverse strand, counting down.
AGCAGAGGTAATGAACGGGAAGATCACAGCGACAGGAGCAGGGAAAACGACCGTAACAGGTACCTTCGATGGCAAGTCGGTTACGATTGCAGTAGAAGTAGATCAAGCGACGAATCTCTCCGTTGATCCTCGCCTGCTGATCCTGAACGTAAACGAGTCAAAAGAGATCAAGCTGAACGCAACAGACTCCGCTGGCAATTCGGACAATGTGACCAGTGATGCAGAATGGTCCTCGTCCTCGGTAAAAGTAGCGGATGTGGTAAACGGCCGCGTAACAGGTCTCTCCAACGGACGTGCAACGATCACCGCGAAATACGGCGGCAAATCGATCAGCATCCCGGTAGAAGTCGGAATCGTGAGCAAGCTGGAAGCAAACAAGCGCTTCGTATCTACGAAGTCGAACAGCAACGTACAAGTAACCTTGACAGCTACCTTCTCCGATGGCCGCACAATGGATGTTACCTCAATGGCTGACTGGAAGACGAGCAACTACAAGGTAGCAGACGTAACCAAAGGCCTCATTACAGGACGTACCTACGGAAAAGCAACGATTACAGCGAGATACAACGACAAAAGCGTATCGATCCCAGTCGATGTTGATACATTGAAATACTTGAAGACAGATGTCGTACAGCTTGTCATGAGCAAAGGTGAAGTGAAGCAAGTGAGCGCTATCGCGACGTATGCAGATGGCTCTGAGCAAAATGTCACCAAGCCAGCTCTCTGGACCACTTCTCGTCTGTTGGTAGCCGATGTAAAAGACGGCGTCATCAAGGCGACAGGGTCGGGTAAAGCGACGATTTATGTGCAATATGGCGGGAAGAAGACACCGATTGTGGTGACGGTGAGATAGTGGGTTGATAGGGAAAAGAGAGGAGCCAACCGGTGGAGATCGGTTGGCTTTTTTTGTGGTTTTTTTTCAGCTGGGACGGGGATTTATCAGATTTTTTCGCTTGCAGTGTACGGCGGGCGTATGCTATACTGATTTCACTGAGGCGGTAAACGCTGGAAGTACCATAGATATGGGGCATTAGCTCAGCTGGGAGAGCGCTACACTGGCAGTGTAGAGGTCAGCGGTTCGATCCCGCTATGCTCCACCATATGAAAGACATTAAAACCCTTGAGAAATCAGGGGTTTTTGTCATTTTAGGGGAAAGGCAGATAACCAGAGGATATGACTAGTAGAGAACTTTAGCGATGGTCAATTTTCATACAGAGAATGGTACGTGTATTTAAAGTAATGTGTGAATCTTCAGGGCAACCGGAAGATCGGAGAAGGTATCAGATCATTTATTCCATTTACATTTCTAGGGAAAATTAGGGTGCCGAGAGACTGGTTGAATGTCACAAAATCGAAATCCGAACAGTACAACGTGATGTTAATGAAGGCGTTAAAACCTTGTCTGTGCTGATTTTTGGAGTAGATGGAGTAGAATTATCCAGATGACAAAACCACGTACAAAACACGTTATTTTCTCGTCCTTTGTGCATGTTAATATAGTAACATGGACAAATACAAAATGTGTTTAGTTTCTCATTTAAATGATAGTACTAATGTGGAATGAGGGATATCAGTTGGAGGGAAAAGACCTAGTTTATAGTGTTCAAGATCAAGTTAAAACTGTAGTAATGGGGCTCCTTGATATTGAAGAAGGCAGTGCTGGTGAACTACTTTTTGATCAAGTTACGTCAATTGGAGCATCGGCAATTCCATTTGGGAGTGCAGCTTTAAACGCTTACAAGTTTTATAGACTGAATAAGAGACTAAATGATCATTTAGCAGAATTGAGACAAATAAATGCCAAGGTACAAAAGTTGGAGGAATCCCATAAAGAGCTTGTCACTCAAAAGGCATTCCCGCTTATTATGGAAAGCCTAAATAATGAGCAAGAAGAAGAGAAAATTAAAATTATTCTTAATGGGTTAGAAAACACTGTCAATAGATCTGATGTTGAAGAAAGTATGATACGAGCGTATTACGATGTTTTAAACACCCTTCGAATAAATGAAATACTTCATCTAATGAAATTCGATAAAAGAGCCGCTAATGAGTCGAACAAGGATTTCGTCGAATACATGGAGTTACTACTTGATCGTACGAGTGAAGGTAGAAATCGGCTAGATGAGGTGGAAGGTTATAAAACCTATGTAGAACAGAAGCTAGAACAACAAGGGTTAATAATTAAGCCACGTACATGGGGAGCATTAAGTGGAGAAAGAGTTCCTTACGATGACAGTAAAATATCTCTTAGTAAATTCGGTGAAAATTTCATCGATTTCTTTAAAAGCAAGGAGAAGAAGGGCGATTAGTGGACTCTCTTTTTGTGGTTCGCCCAGCATGGGAGTTTTCTATAGGGAAAAATATTTTGACTTAATGGAAAGAGCGAAAGCAATGAAACCTTTAAACAGGTTTCATAGATTAAACTAACCATTACGGGAGAATGCTACGCTGGCAGTGTAGAGGTCAGAGGTTCGATCCCGCTATGCTCCACCATATTGATTAGATAAAAAACGGCAGAGATGCCGTTTTTTTGTATGCATCTTCCCGCATTCAATACATTTAGAGTGTTGAATACGGTATCGCACCAGTAGCCTAACTAAAGACTTACTTAAAAAATCCAATAAGCAGTAAAAGTTACCCTCGATGTCAGTATGATATAATTATAATAAGTTCCAAAAAAAGGGTGCTGCAGATGGAGAGCATTTATACGAAAAAAGTAGTTGAAATGAATTATTTGTCTACGGATTATACGCACCGCTACAGACCTATTCTACGGTTCTTCTATGAGCAACACGGCTACCGGCCCTATCTACGGGCAGAGGATATTTTGCAACACTTAAAACAGTACACAGGATTTGAAACGTATACCATCCACGATGTAAAGAAAGATCTAGAAGTTTTGGAGGGATGGAAAAACATCACTTCACGTCAGGAAGCTAACGATTATTACAGCATTGAGGAGTTTAAAGCAAAACGATTTAAATACCAAGCCACTCATTACACCATTCAGATAGAGCGCTTTGTGGAGACATTGGAGAAAAATCAGGCTGACTTTGGAGGAGGTTCACTGGACAAAAATTTGTTCGACCGACTTCTTGAGGCACTGGAGACTCTATATGCATTTAATAAGTATACTTTACCGGAAGAGTTGTATCGGCGGTGGGAAGATGTCATGGAATTTTTCAAGCGTTTAGACAGGAAAACTAGTGATTATCTAGCGCATATCTCATCTTTCCAAGCGGAAGATGAAATGCTAAGTGAGGCATTTTTGGTTCGGCAAAAAGATTTTATAGATTATCTAAAAGACTTCGTTCAGGTTCTTCAAAAAAAAATTCCCTTGTTTCAAGTAATTCTTTTGGAAAAATTTCATCGGGAATGGCTGGATGAGATCATTATCTGTGTGGCTGAGTATCAGTTATCTATCTTTAGATTTGGCGAAAAACTATCGTTAGAAGACACCAAAAAAAGACTCAAAGAGGAATGGAACTCATTATTCATGTGGTTTTGCGGAGAGGACAACGAGGCAAGAAATATATTAGTTCAAACTGGTGAAATCATTAGAAAAATCCTACGTTTTGCAAGCAGGCTGCTAGAATCCAAACAGACACTGCGTAGCCGCAAGCAGGAGTTTTTGGAATTGGCTAAGCACTTTTATGAGCTTACAGCAGAAGAAGATGCACATAAATTGGCGTCCATAGTCATCGGAGTCCCCCATACCATGCATATGTCGTGTGAGCCGTATGATACTTCCGGGCGAGTGGAGAGTTTATGGGAGTGTGAGGAAGAGCCGTTGGAACTTAGATCACGTAGGCCGGGTTTCCGCACGAAAGGCAAAATATGTGCCATTGCTAATAATAGGGCCAAGCAAAAAGAATTGCTGGAAGATTACATTAAAGAACAAGAACGCCAAAAACAAAACTTTTTGATTTTAATACAACAGAATCAAATCAAATTAGACACTTTGCCGATTTTAGACAAGTCTCAAAGGTCGAAGGTGCTCGAGTTGTTAAATCGATGCATGAACTCATTGGACAATCGGGGGAAAACGGAGTGGGGCCAGACATTCTTATGGATTCCTCTTCCAGGTAAAGCACGCATTTCCTGCTTGGACGGCCAACTGGTGGCACCTAATGGGGTTCTTGTCTTGCAAACTAAGAAGAAGGGAGAGGCTTGATGAAGAATGAGGAATGGAAAAAAGCCGTTAACTTGCTTTTGGAGCAGTACTGGATTGTACGTGAAGAGAAAATGACGGAATTTGACTTGATAAAAAAATTCGAAACGCCATTAAAAATTTGGTTTCGTGAAAAAATGGGCTATGAATTGGTGGTGTATAGAAAAATATTTGCCCGATTAGAGAAAATTCCAGCCCACCCTACTCCTAATTTAGTATTGAATCCGGAATCATTCCGTAACCCTATGGATTACACAGTGTTTTTTGCTCTGTTGGCGTTTTTTGAAAACCGTTATGACGAAACTTTCTTGATCAGTGAATTTTGCGAAGAATTGAGAAGTTTCCTTGGTGAGAAAGACAACAGATTTCTTGAAACTCACCGCAACCGATTAAGTTTGATTAGGGTTTTCAAATATGCTGTGAAAACAGGAATCCTAGTTCAACGGGACGGAGATATCGATGCTTTTGAAGAAGAGGTACTGTTCAAAATACCGCCCATTGCCCAATTTTTTATTAGGCAGTTTCCTTGTACGGTGGGAGAAGGGATGCTAGATCCTGAGCAATTCATCGGCCTTCATGCGTATGACCGTCGGCAGTTGATCTATCGGACATTGCTTTTGGAGCCATCTCTGCTCTACGAACGTTTGAGTCTGGATGATGTCAAATATGTTAAACAGCAGTATGAGGCCATAGAAGTTGATATTGGCAGGCATACTCCGTTTCATTTGGAACGGTTTATCGAAGGGATCTTGGCAGTACGAGATATTCCAGAAGGAAGCGTCTACCAAGATTACCCGTCCGATACTTCCATTTCAGATATCAGCCTTCAGATAGCCGATAGACTTAAAGAGGAGCTCAAAAAAGGAAGTCTTCGTCCTTACAACGGTTGGATCGACATGAACAGGAATCAATGGGAGCAAATACTTCATGACTTAAAAGATACATACGGTGAGTATTGGAAAAAAGAATATGACGACATGAAGCTAGGAAAATGGGTAGAAGAAATAACAAGATACCTCTTCAGATGGGGAATGGCAGAACTGCCGGATTCGTATACGGTTCGCATTTCTCCTCACATCCTACGAGCATCAGGACGGATCAACATATCAAAAGGAGTGGAAAAGCATGAACTGGAGACCGAGTCGGGCATTTTTGATTGACTTTTGGGTATTTGACCATCAAGAATTCAATTTTCGAGACGGAAAACTCTTATTGCGAGGTGAAAACGGGACAGGAAAATCCGTAACTATGCAAAGCCTACTGCCTGTAATACTAGACGGTAACATTTCCTCTAAGCGCCTAGATCCTTTTGGGAGCAAGGATCGTAAAATGGAGCATTATGTACTTTTTGAAAGCAAGATGGAAAATCGCACGGAACGTACCAGTTATATTTTGCTGGAGTTCGAAAAAACAAATGAGAAACGATATATTACCCTTGGCATAGGATTGAACGGTAGAAAGGGAAGAACCAAGCTTGATGTATGGTATTTCATTATCCATAACAACGATCGGTACGGGTATGACTTTAAGGTAACGAGAGATAGAATGTCTCCAGAAGGGGATCAGGAAATGGTTACACTATCGAAAGCGGAACTGCGGAAATGTGTAACTGATGGTGTAAGCCATTTTGATGAAAAAGAAAAAGCAGACTATGCTGATCGGGTGAACCGGATACTATTTGGTTTTCCAACTATTGATGCGTTTCAAAACTGGATTGAATTATTAGTTCAACTGCGAACGCCGAAATTAGCCAACGCCAAAGACATGAATGTGAAAGCAGTTTATGAAATATTAAAAAAATCAATGCCAGCTCTTACAGATGACGAGCTTAAGGTATTGATTGATTCTATTCAATATATAGATGAGATTCATGAAGATGTGGAAACATCAACCAGGGTATTAGAGCAATTGACTAAAATAACACGGTCCTATCAACATTACAATCAAGCCGTCTTAAGTGAGAAGGCGAGACAATATAACGATGCTTGTCACAACGAAACAGAGGGACAAAAGCATTACGATCTGATGAGACTACGGCACGCAGAGTTAGCACTCAATAAAAAAGAGTTAGATGATCAGATTCAAAGCTTAATGCAGGAAGACCAAGCACTAATGGCGGAAAAAGAAAGCTACGACGATCATGAAGCGCTCAGTTTACTTGAGAAACAGCAAAACCTAAAAAATGAGCTGATTGCAAAGGAAGAACGAGCCAAAGGAAAAGGCGATCAATACCAATCTGAATTAGTGAAAAGGAATGAGGAGAAAAAAGCAAAGGAAGGAATGGAGATTGAGCATAAGCGGATAACCAAACAATTTCAAGACAGTTTGAACGAAATGGATCGAAGGGCTGATGACTGTGCCTTTTTCGAGCATGACTATTATGCAAGGAAGGAAATTCCGGATTTTACTACCTGGATTCAACAGGCGAAAGCCTATCATGGGGAACTACAGCAGGTACAGGAAAAACTCCGTGTTCTAAACCAAAAACAGCAGCGTTTAAAAGAAATGGCCGAAAAAAGAGAAGAGTTGATGCAAAGGCAAGAAGTGGTGCAAGGAAGAATTTCGCAACTAAATGGGGAACTCATCGACAAAGAGGAACATTATATGCAGGAACTTGCTAATTGGAGAGAAAATGTTCAAGTGTTGACCATGGGAGACCAGGAAAAGAGGGTGCTCTTCAAGTTGGCTACCCAGTTATCAGAAGGCGATTCTTTCGAAAGGATAAAGGGGATTATTACTAGTCTTGTGCGAAAACAGGAACAAAAGATAGTGCAGATGCAAACAGAAGTAAGACAAATGTTGGCTTACTGGGATAAAGAAGCACGACTAAGAAAACAAGAATTACTTCGTTGGCAGACTATGATTGATCCCGAACCAGAACGGTCACTAGGGGCAGAAGCATTTCGCAGACGTTTAAGGGAAACTGGCATTCCCCATGCCCCATTGTTTTCTTTAATAGAGTGGAAGGAATCGGTGAATCCCTCGACGCGCCAAGATATTGAATCCGCTTTGTACGCAACCGGCTTACTGGACGCCTTGATTATTCCTTCTATAAGAGAGGTGTCAGAGGATCGGATGCTCCTTCCTGCAGATCAAATTGATCGTGATGGAACTCTACTGTCCTATGTCGAACTTACAACCACCCTAGCTGGTCTAGATGAAGAGTGGGTAGCGCGATGCTTATCTTCCATTTCGATATCCAGTGACTCAGATAACCACACGTTTTTGCTTTCAAACAAGCAGTATCGGATAGGGGCTCTAGTTGGACATGCAGAAACCATTTCAGCTTCTTTTATCGGTAAAGCTGCGCGCGAACTGTTGCGGCAGGAAAAAATTCAATTCTTGCAACAACGGGTTCAAGAAGCGGATGATGCCATTACTTTGTACTCGAAACAGATTGAACAGGTTCGTTGTGCGATGAAACAACTAAAATCTGAGGAAGAAGCCTTGCCGGTGCCTACGGAAATACTTGTTATCCTTAAGCAACGAGGCAAACAAAAATACAAATATGACCATTTAGAAGAAGAACTAGAAATTCTTCGTACCCAGAACGTGAAAATATACGACGAGTATGTAGAAATGAAGAAGGAAATCTCTGCTCTAAAATTAAATATAACGGAAGTAACAGAACAAGGCTGTGAAGAAGCTATCAAAATATTGATTGAATATATTCAATTGATACTCACCATTCAAAATCAGTCTAATGAAATGAAGAGTCTTCAGCAAAGGATTAAAATTTCAGTTGAACGGATTATAGATTTTGATAATGGGCTTTTGCTAATCCGCGGCGAACAAAATGAAATACAATCAGAGATTGCGAGAGTAAATGGTCAACTAGAAGCTGTAGACATACTAATCAGGGACGTAGGTGCTAATCAAATTCGGGATCGTCGAAACTTCATCGTAGAACGTTTGACTCAAATTAAAGAAGAAAGAGATAATGCATTAACGTATAGGGGAGAACTTAAAAATGGATTAGAGACCAGCGAATATAACATGATAGATGCACAAAATGCTCTATCCTTACTCAGCTATCGGACTTCACGAGCTGAAGCAATCTTGCAATGCGAGCTGTCGTTGCCCTACCATAAAGCCCCAACAACTGACTTAATATCCTTTGCACGGGAATGGGGTGCACGAGTTACAAAGGACAGTGAAACAGCTTTAAATGAGTTAAGTAACATACTCGTAAGGGAGACAGTACCTGGCTATTTCTTCGACATTAAACTTCAGTTCGAAAACGAAGAGGGGTTGTCTGCCCAAAGAAAGATTGTGGAATGTATAGCGGGCACTGGCAGAATGAATCCTGACGAAGCTGTTAGAGAAATTACTGAGAAATTGAGTCATCTACAACTAAGCCTAGATAAAGAACGGCAGCGTCTGTTTGAAGAAGTCATTTTGAACACATTAGGTCATACAATACGTGAAAAAATAACTAAAACCAGACGATGGATTGATAACTTGAATCACGTTATGAAAAATCGGAAAGCGTCTATTTCCTTTCGATTGGAATGGAGAGGCAAAAAAGCGGAGAGTGACGAGTCGTTAAATACTACAGAATTGGTAGAATTGTTAATGGCTCGGCCGGAGCTCTTAAATGATGAGGACTATGGGAAGATTTCCAAACATTTTAGAGCACAGGTCGAACGGGCACGGGAATGGGCTCAGGAAGAATCATCAGAAATCAGTATACAGGACGCTCTCCGTAAAGTCTTGGATTACCGAGAGTGGTTTGACTTTAAGCTCGAATGTTACAAGGGTCAGAAATGGGAAGAAGTAAACCGAAAGTTCTTAAATACTGCTTCCGGTGGTGAACGAGCGTTGTCGGTTTATGTACCTCTTTTTTCTGCGTTACATGCTTGTTATGAAGGAGCAAATGAAGATGCTGCCAGATTAGTTACGCTAGACGAGGCGTTTGCTGGTGTAGATGACAAAAACATAGCAGATATGTTTGCGTTACTTGAAGAAATGGAAATTTCGTACATCTTGACATCCCAGGCGTTGTGGGGGGATTACGAAACAGTTAATACCTTATCCATTGCTCATATTATACGGCCTCAAGGTGCTAATTACGCTAGTATCGCATTTTTCTATTGGAACGGAGAGGAGCGTTTTCCTCTTCTAACTCAAGAATATGATGAGCTTCATCCGAAACAACTTATTATTGGAACATAACTGAGTGTGGGCATAAAGATATGCAACCACATTTTTAATTTAAAGTATGACTTGTAGAAATTCAGTTTTTGCAATTGGACTCTTAAAAAGAAAGAATCGGGGGCAATGAAGAGACGTCTCGTGGGATGTTCAATTTTGATACGAATTGAGCATTTTGTTGAACTGATTTTATATGAGCACTCTTTTAAACAACCATGACCAATTTTGGAGTGATGTGATATTTGTCGAGAGCATATCGAAGACTGAGGTGTGAAACGGCTGTTAAGGTTATGAGTCCAATCTAATAAACCATCAAAGTGGGGAGCAGGCTCCTGCAGTTGTTTCTCACAGAAATACGGTCGAACTCCTTTTAATTGTTGCCTCGCTTGTTCCAGATATCGGATTAAATGAGCACGAGAGTGAGATCTAGATGAATGAAGGAGTTTCATTATGACAGTAAAAGATATAAAAGATGCGGTAGCTTTTTTTAAAAGTGATGAGGCTTATGAAAAATTTTTTCTTGCTATGATCAAGAAGGTAAAAAGGGATGGACGTTTCAGTGGTACTGTGAAATTGAAAAATTTAACTCTTGATGAACAACGTGCCCTTAGTGGATTGTTCCGAAAGGATATAAATACTAGAGAATATTCAACGACGTTTGAAAAGTTCGGAGATATTTTGAAACGTACACCCTTTTGCAATGTGGCTGTTAAAGACTTGTTGGAGGCCTATGTCAACGAAGAGCCCCTCATCTCAAGAAGAGAAATGCAGGCAAAAATAAATGAGATATGGGACATATTTTGGATTAGCATCGAGAACCATGCCTCATTAAAGCAATCTAGCTTGATTACGTGGTTTCAGGAGTTGAAACAAAAAAAAGGAATAGGTTATAGATTTATTAGAAATATCTATTACGAAGATTCTCTTCTTCTTCAACGTTTTTTAGAAATCATGATAGATACATTTTTAGAATTATCATTACTAAAGAAACAGAATAAATATGTACGCCTACCAATGCTGGCTACAAAAATAACAGGTTATCCTCATGATTTTGACACGGACAAGCGGTTAGGAAAAATGCTGATTTTTGGTTTGTGCCATATTACAAGCCGAAGTTATCCTACCTCGACTGAGGATTTATCTGAACTTTATTTTGATAATATGTTATTACGCGATGATATATCTTCTTCTGTAACTTGTTGCGGTCTAAAATTTCTAAATATTTCAGAATCAGGAATTGTGATTTCTATTCCATTAAGAACGATTGTTCGTTCAGATTATATTAATCCTATTTTTGAGCGTATGAGAGAGCGCATAGTTTATGTGATAGAGAATCCCTCAGTATTTTCGGCAATATTAGATCGTTGGGAAGCAGAAATATCTTACTTTCAACTTCCTCCAATGGTTTGTTCCTCTGGACAATTTCAACTATCGACACTAGCTCTTTTAGATCGGCTAGGAGATAACAACTTTTTAATAAAATATTCTGGGGATTTTGATCCAGAAGGAATGGGCATGGCCTATCGAATTTTGAAGCGTTTGCGCTCAAGGCAAGCGAAGGTTCAACTGTGGAGATATACCCTTTCAGACTACGAGATTTCAGTACAGACCACTGGTTTAGATATTAAGGATAAAAAACGTTGGGTGCCTATAGAAAAAATGATAGGTTCCAACGTGTTAGGAGATATGGAAAATCCTTTTCTTGATATCACTCGATTAAGTTTGAAAACGGCGAGGATTGGTTATCAAGAAGCATTAGTTGATAGGTTATATGAAGACATAATTGGTAATACGATTTACGCAGTGGAGGAAAAGAATAATGCTTAACTTTGAGTGGTATAGAAGCTTTATTTCAGTATATAAATGCGGTTCAGTTTCTGAAGCTGCTAAACTTCGGAATATGTTACAGCCAGAAATAAGTCAGCATTTGTCATTCCTTGAAGCAGAAGTCGGGCAGCCTTTATTTATTCGAACAACGCGAAAAATGCTACCGACAGAACGCTCAAAAATGTTATTTTCGCAGATCGCTCCTTTAATCGAGTCTTTAGAAGAAACTGCAGTGACTCTAAAAACAACAGCTTCTTTTGGAATAGGAACAATTAGAATTGGAGCTACAAATGAATTATTTAGTAACTGCTTACTTCCTAGATTCAGTAAACTAGAGATTGGAATCATCTCATATTTTGGAACAGTTGATCAACTATTTGAGCTTTTAATGGAAAATAAGTTGGATATTATAACTACGTCAAAGAAGTTTAGTTATTCCGAGATTGATTATTTGAAGCTAACAGATGAAGAATTTGTAATTGTTGCTCCTAAACATTATGAAATTATTGATACAACAGATCTAAATACAATTGAGTATTGGCTTATATCACAGGATTGGATTAGTTACAGCTTTGACTTACCAATAATTAAAATGATTTGGAGAGAGCACTTCAAAAAATATCCATTAATAAAACCGATTCATATACTTCCAAACCTAGATGTTATTTTAACTGCAATTGAGAATGGTATGGGGTTAAGTGTTTTGCCAAAATATCTTTTAGAAAAATCATTAAAAGATAATAAATCAAAAATTATTTTTGAAGATCTATCAGTAAAAAGAGAGTCTTTTATCGCATATAAATCAATTAATAGACAGATACTAGAGAGTACTTTAAATATTTTCAGTTAACTCTTGCCTACTATTAATTTGGCTTTCATATTAGAAATAAGATGACTTACGTTTGTTAGTGCAGCTTTCACCACAGAAAAACGCTAAAATGTGTAGAGGCACCGGTTCCATTCACGTTATGCACCATCAGATAGGAATTAAAAAACGGAAGACACGCCGTTTATCGATGTATTCCAGTAATGCTTATCCAGTATGGCATAATGGCGATGTGACTTAGAATCTCCCGCACCAAAGAACAATACGAACAAATGCGCAACGCAACCAAACAGAAAATACAGTCAGCTGCCATGCAGCTATTCGTACAAAAAGGATTCGGCTCTACCAATGTTCAGGACATTGCGGATACAGCTGGCATCAGCATCGGACTTTTGTATCGTCATTACAAATCAAAAGAAACCTTGTTTGATGAACTGGTGGATTACGCACTTGCAGGCATGCAGAAGAACATTGATTTTTTCGAGGAGGCTGTTTCACCCAAACAAGCATTGGATCAGTTTGTGAGAGAAATTCACAACGACATGATGACAGGCGAAGAGTTCGCGAATTTGCTAATACTGATGGCCCAATCGTTTCTATCGGGCGGAGGAACAAGAGTCAAACAAAGCGAGGTAGCCCAGCTTAGCGACAACATGTTTCGCGCTACAGCCCAGCTTATCAAAAAGGTCAGTCACTTGGTGAATTCCGTTCGGGGGACCCAGACGAAATGGTCGTATTTTTCTATTCGACACTGCCATGATGAAATGGATGCGAAAAAACAACTTCACGATGCCTTCCACCCCCATCCTCACTTCTTTTCTATACAAGGAAGGAGAATAACCGGACATGTTTACGGTGCTCAGGGCGGATCAAGCAGAACTCGATGCAAGAGAGCAAATGTCTCAGATTTTTGAGGAGGGATTCACACAGTGGCTTGGCTTTTTTTTCAATGATAAGCAAACCATTGCAAGAGCTTTTGCTCACATGTTCGTTTTGAATCAATTTTATGTAGCGGTAACGGATGATCGCAAAGTTGCTGGTATGGCCGCATGATCGGATGGCACTGCGCCTTCGGTAAAACTAAGTCCAAAAGAGCTGCGAAAGCATCTGAGAATCTATAAAGGCACACTCGCCGGACTCTTTTTGAAAAAAGAATTTGAAGCCACCCTGGCAGATTCTTCTCCCGTCAAATGCACAATCGATTTTGTAGGAACGGCTCCCGAATTCAGAGGGCAGGGAGCGGCAATGGTGATTCTTCGTCATATTATGGAAAATACCCCATATGAACAATTTCTCATTGAAGAAGTAGCGGTTACGAATATTCCCGTAGGTTTGTAAATGCTGCACGGATATCCCGACGAAAGCAATGATCGAAAAATATCGCAGATCGAAGTGTAGAAAAAATGCGAGTGCTAAACATTTTCGAAATTGTGGGAAGGGGGTAAGAAATATGCAGGGACATTCATATTTCTATTACAATCAGTACACCGAAAAGCACGTTCATATTCAAGCGTATGAAATGATAGCAAAAAAATGGGTAGAGGCAACTCTCTTACAGAGAAGGGATCAATCGTGGGATGTTTTTTCGATGAGATGAGTGAAGCGGAGTTCCAATCAATATTTAAAGATAAACCCGCGTATGATGATAACCTTTTTGGTGCTTTCTCTTTAATGTCCATGATGTAGAGGAAGGAAAAAAACGTTTGAAAAATGGATTCGTGAAGTTTTAAGCGCTCACCGGGAACAAGAAAGAATTTGATTTAACATAATACTTTGTTTATTTAATCAAGCAACAAAAAAACCACATTCCTCTCAGAAGTGACTTACCTACTTTTCAAGTACCACAGTATTCCTAGGGCAATGAAAGCAAGAGTAATACCTAAAACGAAATATGGTTTGTACTCTGGAGGAATGCATGTAATCTCAGGCATTGAAGACCTCCTAAAAAAGAGCCCCCCGGTCGGGAGTAAATATGTGTTCGTTAAACCATATTATACCATGAGGAACTGGGGGGAACGGAAGATGAGCGCACGAGCAAAAGATGTACAGATAGACACAGAAAGTATGACAATCACAGTTCCGGTGGGCAAAACTCCAGCAATGATTCTGGTAGACCCAAAACAAGGTAAAGCAAAGATAGTCCCACTGGTAGAACATGGTGAAACCGTGGTAAAATCAAGTCAGGGGAAGATTTCCAAAGTTGATTACCGCGAGAGCGAATTATTTTAATACAAGCCTGATATCGAGAAACGGGAGGGCGTCAGATTCACACCTACTATGGGTGTGTTCTGGCGCCCTTTTTATTTTGCCTGAGAGGAGGACAAATCGTGGCAAGAATCTACGAAATTATACGCGAGAGGCAGAAGCGTTGTAAGGAGCCAATCAGTTTATCAAGGCATGTAGAACGGGCTAAAGCCCGATGCAAGAAGCCAGTACCCACAAGACCGGCAGAAGTAATGACGATCGAAAAGATAAGACGGTTGTTAGGCGACACAGGAGACGACAGTTTCTAAAAGACAAAAGTAAAGCACGTAAACAGACGCAATGGGGAGTGGTTCTCATGCACGAATTACTGAGAGTTACAAAGGACTAAGAAAGCACTGGAAAGCGTACAAAGCCAATTGAAGGACGCAGACGACGCTAAAAGAGTAGTTTGGTTTGAAGAAGCTTTAATGAAAAACGGATAAGAAAAAATCATCAGCAATGGTGATGCAAATAAAAGCGAGCGACAGATTATTAGTGAAATGATCAGCAGTGCTGAATTTGTTATAGAGTGGCTGAAGTCAGGGCGCATGCCAGGGAACAAACGAGGCATTGAGCGGCGGGCAGCTTATGAACGAGAGAAGCTTATGGACCCGGTAAGAATGCAGGCGTTTGTCTCCCGTAGTACAGCAGGTAGCCCGTGTAACCTGACGGAGTGGCAGAGGTTTCAACTGGAAGATGCTCTCTCAAGTCTTACGGAGCGCGAGCCAGAGTGCTATGTCCTGACACATGGTGAGGGATTCTCTTTTGATGAAACAGCTCGGATGCTGCAGATATCAAAGAGCAGCGTTCAGACGCTTGTTACTAGAGCACAAGCTAAAATTTCAGATCGGGTAAATAGTAGCCTCTTTCTTTGCTTGAATTTATGGAAAATTTAGGGGGTAAAGGTAAAATAACTGGATTATTATATAAGAATATGTTATTTTATGGTAAGGGAAAATTTACATAAAATGTATTAGGAGTGAAAAGATGAAAAAAGTAATACTATCCAGCTTAGTTGCATTATCAACACTATTGGGTCCATTCAATGTGTATGCTGCCGAAAAATTTAACTACGAAGAATTTATTGATGATGTAAAAATTGAATGTGATGAAAACCAAATAACAATTAAGTGGAGCGAAGTGCCAGATGCAGTAGCATATAGCGTCTATCATGGAGACTCAGAATTGTATAACGGGACCAATGACTCATTCGTTCATAATGACTTAGAATCCGGAAAACCATATAATTACACATTAATGGCCGTTAATTCTGACGAAGAAGTCATTGCCAAAATTATTTTAAGTACAAAAACAATAGAGCCAAAGAAGAAAACCCTGAGAAGTATTGATTCATCAAGTGATTTCCCTGTTAATAATGTCAACGTTGCTACTATTTCAAATGGTGAATTTATTAAATTTGATTGGAATGATGTTCCAAATGTAGAACATTTCGAAGTTGTTAAAAATGGGACCATCGTAGACAATATTAGTGAAAGTGAATTCAGTGATGAGTTGGATGGCGGAAAAGAAAAGGTTGTCTATGAATTTCGAGGAAAGATTCCCGTAAACGAGCAGGAAAAGGAAATCCGACTATCAAAAATTGAAAAAAATATTAGCGAGCAAGGAAATGAATCTGTTAAAACTGAAGATCTTTTATATGATTACGTATCAATCATTAAAGTAGTTGATAAGAAAAAATTAAAATCTTTAGCGAATTTATCGAATAATGAAGTGGATAATGTAAAATTACGGTATACAACGTTTATTGGTGACAAATATGTAGAAAATCCAGTTCCATATGCACTCCGGCTAACTGGTGAAGACTGGGAGGAGGAGGTCGAATACTTTGGGGGCGATAATAGAGACTTTGCCGTATCTCATTCTAGATTTCGAACTCAAGTAAATATCGAAGCCGATTTTACAGACGAACTCCTTGACATTGATAAAGATGTAAATAGAACTACAATGTATGATAAGAACAAAAACTTGATAAAAACAGCAAGGGCTAGCAGTAGTGGAGTCAAATTGGACAAAAATGTTGTAAACCAAGATGAGATGGATTTTAGACTAAATCATTCGGTTGGAATTCCCTACCTAGAAGATTCTCTTGAATTTACTCCACCTGAAATCGATTATAGGATGGATGGAGAAATTTTTAGAGAAGATGGATCTTACCGATTTGATGGATGGCATGATGGGGCACCAAGTCATGAACTTTACATTTCATTTGATAATGGTCCTTATGAAGAAGTGTTTACACACGACCTCTATGATTTCTTTTACTTGTTTGAGGTAACTCCAAAACATTATTTCGATATCTCCAATTAATAGACGAATTAGGAGCCGATTGGCTCCTAGTTTGTTTGTTTCAAAAGACATTTTAAAAGGGGGAAATAAAGGTGAACAAACTATTATCAGCCCTATTGACTGCAATTTTTTATTGTGTATTTTTGGCTTCTATAGAATATACTCCAATGAATATACGTGAAGAGAATACATATTATTTTTCATATTTTAGCTTACTGTTTATATATCTAATGTACTCTGTTCCGTTTTTGGTAATCGTTGGGATCCCTTTCTCAATGTTAATTGAAAAGATTGAAAACAGAATAACATTTAAATCCTCCATCAGAAGATATTCTTTTAATGTCAGCCTATATCTCCTAGCGGGTATAATTGTAGCACTATTTTTCTCTTTGCTATCAAAAGGAAACATTTTAATGAAATTACTCGATTTTGAAGGTTTTTTAATTTATATAATCCCTTCACTTCTTTATTACCACCTTTTACTTTTGAACAAAATGTGGATTGGAAATTTTAGACACTAAATAAACGCACCGACGGTCATTCCCAAAGGTAATTTGTACTGCTCCCAGGCGTTTCCCGATCTTTTTATTTTTGCAAAAAAGGAAGGATGGAGCTCTACCCCATCCTTCCTTTTTTAACCTTGTCCCACAATCTTCTTCAAACGCCCCACCAGTGGGATGACAATAACCGCTGCTACAACCACCTGCAAAACGTTCCCCGGAATGGAGCCAAACGGCTGAATCCAGTTCCCGTAAAGAATAACTTCAACAAAGTAGTAGCCCACGATCTTAATCACCAATGCAGCGACAACTGCCAGTGCGTACACAAATACCCGATTGCCAGGCACCTTTTCGGCGATGAGTCCAGCTACATAGCCCATTGCACCTACGATCACGAAGGTAAACGGAGCCCATGCTGTCCAACCGGAGATAAGATCGAAGAGGCCCATACCAAAAGCTCCAGCGATAGCTCCTGTTTTTCTGCCGTACACAAAGGCAGCGATTAAAAGAGGCACGTTACCGAGATGAATGAGACCACCGTTCCCCATGATCGGGAGGCGTAAATTGATAAACATGGTGGCTGCGAGAGTAAAAGCGATAAAAAGTGCGTTAATAACCAATGTTTTCGTCTTTGTTGCTTTTCTTGGTGAAAAAGTAGAATCCATATGGTAGCCTCTTTCTTATTTTTACTACTATCATACTCAGAATCAGCGATATAATAAATACACTTTGCACGATTTAATTGTGAGGTAAATCATTCTAGCCTGGAGACTATCCAGTAGTTAAGCAAGCCTCGCCCCAAGCTGCTTCACCTTTTCCAGCCACTTCTTGCGCTTTTCCCCCGCCGAGGCATTCACCCCACTGATCTCCGTAACCTTCACAGGCTTAATCCCGCAAAACTTCAAAATGTTGCGATTCATCACGAGATGTCCGGCTTGCCAGTAGATCAATCGGTTGTACCAAGATGGAGTATCCATAGTCACAATCACATGCGCGGTTTTGCCCGTCAACAGCTTATCCCATAGAGAAGAGCCTTCCCGATATTTATAGGCGAACCCGGGTAATAAGACACGATCAAAAAATCCCTTCAAGATAGCGGGCATCGTACCCCACCAGGTCGGATAGACAATGACCAGATGATCCGCCCAACGAATGAGGTCCTGCGCTTCTTTTAAGTCATCCTCCAGCTCCGTTCTTTTCCGATATCCGTACTTCAGATTCGGGTCAAAAGAGATTTGGCTCAAGTCAATGATGCGAATCTGTGCTGCTTTGCCTTTAGCTCCTTCCATATAGGCGTGCGCCAACGCAGAGCAATAGCTCTCGGGATCTGGATGTCCGATGATAACGAGAATGTTCATTTTCATATCCCCCTGTAGAGTTGATTCCATAAACGACAGATCGTGGTAAACTGAACTGTATTCAGCATATCGTGTGGAAGGGAACAGATGAATGATCGAAAGCGCATAAATGTTGTGGATTCACGCAAAGGAGGTTCCGGGCTTGGAAAATGCGTATGGGTTTGCGATTTCGATGGTGTATCCGATTATGAAGACAATTACTCACAAGAAGCTTGATTTTGAGCGTTTTTGCGATCATATTTCTTTCGACAGTAGCTTGCTAAAAGATGTAGAGGCGCGCATTGACGAAGCGGAGCTCGAGCGTTTGATGAAGGAAGCGGCCATTTACACGCAGGATGATCATTTCGGGCTGCATCAAGGGCAGTTAACCGATATTGCCGATCTGGGCATTCTTGGCTATGTCATGATGCATTCGGAAAAAATCGTCGATGCATTAGAGGCTTATCAGCGGTATCACGTGATCCTTTGCAGCGGGTACGAGCTGGATTGGGAAGAGCGGGGGAACGATGTTTTCTTGCGGTTTCATAGACAAAGCCCTGGGAGCGTGTCTCGCCATTGTATGGAAGATATGGTCAGCTCCTTGTACCACTTGCTTGTCCGTATGAGTCATCGCGCCATTCCGTTACAGGCGATACAATTCACACACGACGCTACGGCCGATGTCGCTCCGTATTTGAATTTGTTCGGAATGGAGCCTCACTTTGGTGGAAAAGAAAACGGACTCTTGATAGGCAAAGAAGTTTTGCAATACCCGATTCTGTATTCGGATGTCCGGCTGCGTAAAGCTTTTGAACCAATCGCGGAAGAAAGTAGAGAGAAGCTGATCAGAGGGCGGGAATTTTCGGACCGCGTGTTTCAATGGATGATGGGATGTATGCCTGCGGCTTTTCCGACCTTACAGCAGACTGCTGCTGCTTTTCATATGAGTACGAGATCCCTGCAAGCGAAACTAAAGGCAGAGGACACTTCTTATCATGAATTGTCCACGAATGTCCGCAAAGAAATGGCAATGGGGTATTTGCAGCAAGCGGAGTATTCCATCGGAGAGATTGCGTACCTGCTGCATTTTTCAGATCCAAGCGCCTTTCAAAATGCTTTCAAGAAATGGACGGGGCTGACACCGGGGCAATATCGGATCAGTCGCCAAGCACTTGCCATGTAACGTTAGGATGGAACACGCTGCGTAAGCGTGTTTTTTTGTTTGGTAGAGCCTCTTCGTTTGACAAACTGGAAAATCATGGTGTACACTTTTTTTATTCCGACCGTACAGTATAAATAAACGAGGTAAAATCATGCCCAAATTAGGAATGGAACCAAAGCGCCGAGCAGATGTCATTAATGCGACGCTCACTTGTATTAGCAATCACGGGATTGATGGCATGACATTGGATAAGGTGGCGGAGTATGCGGATTGCTCAAAAGGTGTCGTCACGTATTATTTTAAGAATAAGGATAATTTGACGAGCGAAGCCTTTCAGGCATTCTTGGCCTACTATGGCTTGAAAATCGAATCTGACATTGAAAACACCATGACCGCCAAGGAAATGATGGACGTTACGCTTACGCATATCTTGCCGCCATACGTGGACGACAAGGAAAAACGGATCAATGTTTCGCAGCTGGATGGCATCGCTAACATGTACATCCCGCATGAAGATCAAGCAAGACTCTTTGTCCAATTCTTCTCCAAAGCCGCATTGGACCCCAATCTCCAAGAAGTGGTTGCGAACAGCTATACGAGAGATTTGCAGGGCATCACCAAGATTTTTGATTACGGCAAGCAAACCGGGCTTATGTCCGTAGAGGATTCGCAAAGCGCTGCCTACGGACTCATGGCGATGGTTGTGGGCTTGAGCTTCTTTCGAGTGGCGAGTGTTCAGCCAGCAAACGGCGAAGACAACCGATATATTTGTGAGGCTTATGTAAGGCAGATTACCAATAGAAGATGAGGAGGGTACACATGAATATTGCAAAGGTAGAAGCAGCCGTGGGAAACATTGCGATCGTGAGTGGAAGCGAGGTATTGATTATTGATGTACAGTCTGCCCTGGATCTGATTGCAACCGTACACTATGAGGCAGACAGTAATCGTATCATTATAAACAAATCATTGATTAACGAAAGCTTTTTCGATTTGAAAACACGCCTTGCTGGCGAGATCCTGCAAAAGTTCATCAATTATCGGGTGAAAGTAGCGATTGTAGGAGATTTTTCGGTGTACACAAGTAAAAGCCTAAAAGACTTCATCTATGAATCCAACAACGGAAACGACATCTTTTTCTTGCCGACCGAAGAGCAGGCGATCGAGAAGTTAAGCCAGGTGAAATAGAGATGGAACGGGCATACCCCATGATGAACATCCCAGCAGGGCATATCGAATTACGGGACGATCGGATCAAGGCCACATGGACAACCGAGGTGAACGCTTTTTTACTCGCACCAGTTCCTGTTACGAATGCGTTATACTTCTCGGTTGTACAAAAAGCAGCTGGACCGAATGACCACCCAGAGACTCCCGTTGTAAATGTCTCGTGGAACGATGCGATTTTGTTTTGCAATTTGCTTTCTCAGCAAGCAGGTTTCACGGAATGCTACTCGATAAGGGAAGATGGTGAGCGTGTCGCATGGAACGAGGAAGCGGATGGCTATCGTTTGCCGACAGAGGCTGAATGGCAGTACGCGTGCAAAGCAGGGACGGGTGGTTATCGATACGGCGATCTGGATGAAATCGCATGGTACCAAGAGAACGCTGAGGGTACAGCACATGCGGTAGGACAAAAGCTGCCGAATGCGTGGGGGCTCTACGACATGCTGGGAAATGTTTGGGGGTGGTGCTGGGACCTTTATGATGTGAATGTATACGGCTCCTACCGAATTTTTCGCGGTGGCAGCTGGGCGGAAGAGGCCAGAGGCTGTGGGGCGACGTGCCGTAGACGCAGTCACCCCACGTTTCGAATTGATGATCTCGGCTTTCGTCTTGCCAGGTCCTTGTAAGGTGACATGAGTATCTGTGTTTGGAATAAGGTTCTAGGGGGTTGCAAAATCCAAAAGAATCCATTACATTGATTTTAGTTAGATAATCTAATTATATGTAAGGTGGATCATGAGCAGAAAAAACAAGTGTGAGCATACATCCGATCAATTGCCAAAACTAGGTATTCAGCCGTATTTGGATCTGATGGAAAAAACAGCTCTGCAAAATACGGATCGCAAATTGGCTCATTTGGGGTTATTGATGCTATGGCTGGGGGATAACGCCATAGACGTCATTGATTTGAATTTGGAGAAATTCGGCATAACGGAGTGTAAATGGGACGTATTGCTGTTGCTTACGTTACATGAAGACAGAGAACTTATCACCCCCTCTTCGCTTGCAGACAGGCTAGGCATTCGGCGTGCTTCTGTTACAGCTTTGCTGGACTGGCTGGAAAAAAGGCACTGGATAATCAGAGAGCAAAGCAGGCTGGATGGTCGCAAGATTCATGTCAAAATAACACAGGAAGGCAGAGATTTAGTAACCAGAGTACTGCCAGTTTTTTGGTCTGCCTGCGCCTCCATTATGAGCGAATTAGAAGAGGAAGAACGGATGCTGCTGGAAAAAATCTTGATGAAGTTGAATAGCAGCATGGAAAAGAAACTGGGGGTGGGAAGATAAGATCATATTTTTTTGTAAATATAATTAGATAATCTAACTATAATGTGTGTACATATTTGAAAAAGAGGTGTGCGATGCCACAGCGAAACTACTCACTCATGACGGCAATCCTATGCTGGTCTGGAATCGTCGTCATGTCGAGCTTATACGTTACGATTCCCCTTATGACCATATTTGCCGATCTTTTCAGTATTACGTTGACACAGGCTGCAGCAGCAGGCAGCGCATTTTCGGTTGGGTTTGCCATTGGGTGCCTGATTTATGGACCGTTGTCCGAAAAGTATGGCCGCAAGAACGTTATTGTGATCGGGATGATTGTCCTGACTCTCATTTCTTTGTTGCTTGGTAGTGCAAATGATTTCGCATGGATCATTGTCCTCAGGAGCTTGCAAGGTGCTGCCGCTGCTACGTTCTCGCCTATTGCGCTCGCCTATGCTGTGGAAATGTTCCCTCCGGCAAAACGGGTAACGGCAATCGGATTTATCAGCACAGGATTTTTGGCGGCAGGAATCATTGGTCAAGTGATCAGTAGCGTAATGAGTCAACAATACAATTGGCACGCCGTATTCTATCTGCTTGCTGCTATCTATTTCGTGACGCTGCTCGTGGTGATGAGATGGCTGCCAAAAGAAGAGAGTCCCATTGCTACCGTGAATATTTGGGAGCCGATTAAGCGAATTCCCTCCCTGTTCAAACAAAAAAATATCATCTTGAGTTACATAATCGCTCTTGTACTGCTTATGTCATTCGTTAATATGTATACGGTATTGGGCAGTTATTTGGCGGGACCTGATTTTGGGCTTAGCAACCAGGATATTCTGCTTGTTCGAACGATTGGTGTAGTGGGCATGCTCATTTCTCCACTGGCGGGCGGACTGGCAAAACGGTTTGGCTTACATACCATGCTACGCTGCGGGTTAGGTCTGGCAGTGGTCAGTATGGCTTCCCTCGGTATGATAGCTAACTTGTCTCTTTTGATCGGTACGAGTGTGCTTTTCGTTGCCGGAATTGCGTTATCCGTTCCTTCCCTGATCACGCTTATTGGACAGCTAGGGGGCAAATCGCGGGGAATTGCGGTTTCGGTGTATACGTTTATCCTGTTTTCGGGAACAAGTCTTGGGCCGATATTGTCCATCCGTTTGATGAATGTTGGCAGCTATGAACTTACTTTTGTACTGCTTGCAATCGTACTTGGCATTGGGCTGTTGGCTGCATGCCTGATTCGTAGTGATTCCGCGGTTGAAAGTATTAGCACTTCTGAACAAAGGGAAGCAAAACCTCCTTCACCACTAGCTTAGTGGTTGAGGAGGTTTTATTGTTCCAAACGACAGCTGCTATCGATTATTTTATTGATTCAGCAAGCGCTCTCGTTGCTTATGCATGGCAATGAAAGCGGCAAACACGAGCAGCAGGCTTCCTGTGAACAGAAAACCTTCCTCAATGGAGAAGGGCAGCCAACCTAAAAGGCCTGAGCCGACGACCACACCGAGAGAGAAGAAGGCGTATAAGTAACCGTGTGCTTTCCCCCGCAATTCTTGCGGCGTCGATTGAATGAGCATCGTATTGACAGAGGGAAACAAGAGAGCAAAGCCTATCCCATATAGTCCTAACATGCAGTACAGTGCCAATGTTGTGTTGGATTGACCAATAAGCAGCTGACTCACGCCCATGAAACCAATTCCGATGGACATCGTTTTGGAAGGGGCCACACGATCAAAAATCTGGTTGGTCGGAAGCACAAAAAGCAGGACGGCAATCATCCCAAAAGTGCTCATTAAAGTGCCGCTTAATTTCGAATCGTATCCAAGCGATTGCACATGCAAGGGCAAAAGGTAAGCGATCACACCTTGTGAAAACATGAGCAAAAAGGCACCGCCGTAAGCCTTGATTATCCCAGCATTGAAGATCAAGGCTGAGGTTGGAACGTCCTTCTTAAGCTTCTCTTTCTTGCAGGCCTGAGTGGATTGCAGAAAAATGACGGACAGGATGGCTAGGAAAAAACCCATAACAGCTACACATGTAAAGACAAAAGGCACGGAGGTTTTGCTTGCCATAATGCCGCTGAATGCAGGTCCGATAATCGCTGCGAGTCCCACAAAGGTACCGGTGAAAGCAACCTTTCGTCCTTGCTGCTCATGTGCCGTGTTATTCGCAGAGAAAGTAAAGGCAGCAGGAACGATCAAACCGGCAACAAATCCGTGAATGATTCGCACGATAATCAACAGAAACGGCTGGTCGACGATGTGATACAGCAGCAAGGCACAGCTTGATAAAACCAATCCGATCAACAGTGGTTTGGATGGACCAACCTTATCTGTCAGCATGCCAGAGATAATATTGCCAAAGGTATTGGCTAACGAATACAGACCGATCACAAAGCCTATAACAAATGAGCTGGCACCTACGGAAGCAGCAAATGTACTCATGACCGGCAACTGCGAGAACAAATCAAAGAACGAGAAAAAAATGATGCCGTATACGAGCAGGGCATTATTAAACGGCTTCAGAGGATACAAATCCTGTGCCGTTTTCAATCTGCGATCCAGAAAGAAGTTCCCAAACGGTACAAAAGCGGCGAGTAACGCAGCAAGAGACCAGAGCATGCTCCATCTGACGCGAGTGGCCGCATAGAGTATCGCCAGAGCGTACAAGCAAAATATCCCGCCGTGAATACTTCCGATGATAGTTACGGCTTTGTCTAAGCCCCACACGTATTTCAATGGCATCGCGATGCCCATCAATACTAATAAGGAAAGGCCATCGAATAGGCCTGTAAGACGTAAAAAGTAAATTGGATGTACCCGCACTTGTGACTCTCCTCATTTTTTATGAAGTGATGCCTCTATCCTAACATTTTTTTTGATGAAGAAAGTGAACAAATTCGGGTCATTCCTGTGTCGATATCGTTGATTTTTATGGAAAAATGCCGGCTACTGCGTGGTCTCCCCTTTAGATGAATGCCATTCCAGGTTTGCTCCGTTAGGCAAATAAAAGACGTTCTGCATAATCAGGGTCTTCCAAGAGTGGGCGACCAATCGCGACACTATCGACGAGTTGGTCTTCGAGAATTCGATTGGCGAGACTGCGGCTATAGATTTTTCCTACGGCAATGACCGGAATGCTGAAATGTTGTTTGATCGCAGCTGCGTGAGGCAACTGATAAGCCTGATAGACGTCACTAGGCTGGATTGGGAGCAGTCCCCCTGTTGAGACATCGATTGCATCCAATTCGGACTCAAGCGGCTTTAGCATTTGCACCCAGTCTTCTGGGGTTAGACCGCCTTGGACAAAATCTGTGGCAGAAACACGGATGATAACCGGATAATTCCGTCCTACTTCGGCTCGAATCGCCAGAAGTACGTCTTTCAGAAATCGTGCCCTGTTCTCAGGAGTACCACCATAGGCATCCGTTCGCGTGTTGGACAAAGGCGATAAAAATTGATGAAGCAAAAAGCCGTGCGCCGCGTGAAGTTCAATGCCATCAAAGCCTGCTTCAACGCTTCGCTTTGCCGCCAAACGGTATTCTTCGACGATGCTTTTCATTTCGGCAAGAGTCAGCGACTTAGGCGTTCCGTAGGAATCATCGTACGCAATCGCACTTGGAGCGACCAATTGCTTTGTTACCTCAGGCGAAGCCTTCCTTCCGCCGTGCGACAACTGGATGAAGATTGGGGTGTGCTCTGAGTGAACAGCTTCTGTTATTTTGCGTAAAGGCTCCACATGTTGGTCGGTAAAAATGCCGATGTCGTTGTGAAACAGTCTGCCGTTGGCTGATACGGCGGTCGATTCCACAATCACTAGGGATACATGCTTGGCTCTTCGGCTGTAAAATTCGATATGATGGTCCGTGGCAAAACCTTCCGGAGTGCCCCTATACTGCTGCATGGGCGACATGATGAGTCGGTTTTTTAAGCGCAAGCTGCCTATGTTGATTGGTTCGTTTACGGTAAATGTCATGTTCTCATTCTCCTCTTCTGTTTATGAGTGACATTTTATGGGAGATCGCATACAATTTACATAAGTTTTTGAAGGGGTTTCAAGTCGTATGCCTTAGAATTTTATTTGTTTTAGGTATTCCACTTTCGAAAAATGAGGTGATGTGTGGATGGACCAAATCGATCATAAAATTTTGTCGGTGCTTCACGATCATGCCCGGATTCCCATTTCCGAGTTGAGCCGTATGATCGCGATGTCGCAGCCAGCTGTAACGGAAAGAGTGAGAAAGCTGGAGGAGCAAGGCGTCATAACTGCTTATCGGACGGAGCTTTCTCCCCAGAAGCTAGGCAAGCACACCACTGCATTTGTCCTGTTTAAAACGAGTGTGTGTAAGGATTTCATCGCATTTTGCGAACGAGCACCTGAGATTGTCGATCTCTACAGAATCAGCGGGGAGTACAATTATTTGATGAAGGTGCTGACTGAGACGACCGAGTCACTGGCTGCCTTTCTGGATACGTGCCATGCTTACGGATTTTCAACACCTTTGATTGTGCTCTCGAAGACATTCGAGAATAAAAGTTTGGTTCCAAGTACGGAGTAAAATCAAACTAGATTGGTGAGGTGTTCCGATGAAGGATCAAAAAACCGAATCAAGCAAAATCGTTGGACAAACGGCAGCGACAGGCTTCCAAGTAGGCGTTCGCAGGACGATGCCCATTACCCCGGAACAGGCATGGGCGTTTTTAACCTCGTCCGAAGGGATGAAATTATGGCTTGGACATGTATCGAACCTTACCTTTAGCGAGGGGGAGACGTTTACTTCCAGCGAAGGAATATCGGGTCAATTTCGTGTTGTAAAGCCGTTTCGGCAGTTTCGTTTAAAGTGGTCGATGAAGGAATGGGAAAAGCCGTCCACCTTGCAAATCCGGCTGCTATCCGACAAGCCTGACCGAACGACAATTAGTTTTCATCAAGAGAATTTGGATCACATGAACACAAGGGAGCAAATGAAGCTTCATTGGGAAGAAGTTCTGAATGAAATCAGGCAATATGTCTCCATGAACGATTGAACGAGTTCTCGTCGCCAATAGACTGCGCCTCCCGTTTCTACGTTTCACAAGGGGGTGCAGTTTTTTTTGTGATCGCACAATGGAAATACAAACATTTTTTCAATATATTGGTATAATCAAGAAAAAAATATAAGGGTGAGGTCATGAAGCGGTCTCTTTTCATAAAATCAGCAACAATGCTAGCAATCATGGGGTGTTATTTTTCCAGCGTACCAATGATGAATGAAAAAACAGGTATAGTTACAACTGCACTTGCAGCGGGACCGTCTTCTTATCTTACAGAGGAACAGGTTATCCCACTCATGAAAAAGATACTCATTGATACGACTGGTTACGCTGTGGAAGATATCTATCTCGATGAGACCATCGCTTTGGGTCAAAACGGAGCGGTTTGGACGAGCTATTGGGTCAAAGAAAAAGGCGGGAATGAAAGAATATACATAGATGTGGACGCAACAACAGGAAAATTGGTCCAGTTTACAAGATTTATGGATGATAATCCCAAAGAAACGGCTGTTGGTATCATTTCAGAGAAAGAGGCTTTGAAAAAGGCGGAAGCATTCATAAATACAGTTGCCCCTGAAGTGCAAGGGCATATTTCCAAGGCAAATGAATATCAGGTTGACGATTCCCTTCCTCCACAGGTAATGAATCACGTTTTTCATTTTGTTCGCGTAGAAAATGAAATTCCATTTCTGGAGAACTATCTTCAGGTGATTGTCGATTCACAAGGTGAAATCGGTTCTTACAGCCGCAAATGGTACGATGGAGAGCTGCCATCTCCTGTTCCAGCCATATCAGCGGAGGAGGCAGGAAGACGGTGGGATGAGTCTGTGAAGCCAGCGCTTCATTATGTTTATACAGGGGAACAGATCGGAAAATATGGGTTGCCCCAGAAAAAAATGATCCTGGCTTATGCTTACGATGAGAAAGCTCCGGTTTTCATTGATGCGATGACGAATCAACCCATGACGTTTTTAGGAGAGAGTATCAGTCAGCAGTCCCCAATGATCCCGATAGGAACGTCGACCAGGACGATGGGCAAGGAACATAAAAAGCTGACGGATTATGAAAAGAGCGAGAAGGCCGACGAGATTGCACGCACGATGTTCCAAGCCGAGCGTGATCATCAAACGAGTGGGAGCATTGCTGCGGTATCATGGGATGGATTTGGGGAGGGGAGTTCCAGTCGTGCAACGGCTTTCCATTATGTTCGTCCCGCCCAAGGAAAAGAAAAGGCAATGAGGTTCCATTTAGGAATGGATGATTATGGAGAAGTTACGAGTTTTTCAGTGGAGGAAGAACATTCAGAAACAGAGAATCGAATCTATCCCAATCCGATTCCTTACGAAAAAGCACAAGCGATTGCGGCCGATTTTATAAAGAAGTTCTATCCCGATCGACAAGGAGAGCTGTATGCGATCCATCTGCCTCCTACAGAAGAAAGCAAGAAATGGCTGTTTCAGCGAAATGGCGGTTACTACATTACTTTTGGCTGGTTGAAGCAAGGAATACCTGTCCAAAACCTCGAAACGGGGGTAACCGTAGACCCTGTCAATGGAGAGGTAAAGGGGATGTACACCTTTCCAGCCTATCAATCACTCGAGATGATCCAGGGACAAAAAGCTGGAATCGATGAACAAAAAGCAAAGCAGGTAGAAAAGGGAAACAAGGAGCTTCGACTCACCTATTTCATGCCATATCCAGAATGGCGAAACGGAACCTATCTGGTCAGTCGTGAGCCAAAGCTGGTTTACAGAATGGTAGGAGACGATGGTGTGGTTGATGCGGATTCTGGAAAATGGGTGAGCTATACGGCTTACAAGCAGTCAAAAATTCCAGAGGATATTGCTGCTCACCCTCACTATTTGGAGCTTTTGTACGCTGTGAAAGACGGTTATTTCCCTGTCATAAACAGCCAGCTAGATCCTGATCAGCCTGTCACCCGTGGAGAGTTTCTACGCATTCTGCTCAAAGCCCAGCAGTCGTACGACTTCTTTCCAGACGAATATGAAGTGGCGGGAGAGAAGCAATTTTTTACCGATATCGATAAAGCTCATCCACTCTATGAAACCGTGCAAGATGCTATAGAAAGAGGCTTGATACAAGCAACAACCAGCAATAAGCAATTCGGTCCAGATCGCAATCTCACAAACGCGGAAGCAAACGAGATGATTTCCAGGTTGCTAAAAGGGAGTGGAGATAAGAAAGGAGCTCTTTCAGTATTCTCTACCGGGCAGCCTACCAAGATTATGACAAAGGCAGATGTAGCTCGATTATTGATGGAACTGAAATCCTATGCGGATAGCACAAAACAAGAGTAAGGAAAGAGCCTATTGAAAGAACTCTACAAATGTATAAGCCTGACAGAAGTGGCAGTTGAAAGCTCGGTATTTTTAACTCGATATCGAGCTTATTTATTCTGTTTTTCCACGCGCCTGCTTCCGAAAGCTTCCTATGCTCATGATTGGCAAGAATGATAAGCAGCTACATGCTTTATTTTCCCAACTTGGAGGTATATCTGATCGGGAGCTTCAATCAGACTACGTATCAAGCAAAAGGGATGAACTATCTCTTTTTTCATGTGCTGCGCAAAATAGCGAAGGCAAAACCTCGTGAAGTTTCCAATATTGACAAGTAGAAGAGAAATTACTTATAGTAGGTTAATAATTGCGATTGATAATCACTATCATAAAATTAGTATCAGGAGTAAGGAGATCGTTTACCATGAAAAAAGCATTCATCCCTGTCATTCTCATGTTCATGCTCTTGCTTGGCGCTTGTGGGACGCAACAGGCTCAACCTGCACAGCCCGAGACACCAGCGGCAGGCAACGAAACGAGAGAGGGAACCGTAATTTACCAATCTGAAAAAGGACCTGTCGAGGTTCCGGCACAACCGAAACGAATCATCGGTCTTACAAATGCCCCGAACATTGTATCGATGGAGGGTACACTTGTCGGGGTAGATCAATGGACGAAGCAAAATCCGCTTTTTACAGAAAAATTAAAAGACGTGGAAGTCGTATCGGATGCAGATTTGGAAAAAATTCTTGCCCTGAAACCTGATCTGATTGTTGCGGGATCGGAAATGAAAAATCTTGATCAGCTTAGCAAAATTGCGCCGACTGTCGTGTTTACGTGGGGCAAACTGGATTACTTATCGCAGCAGTTGGAGATCGGCAAGTTGTTGAACAAGGAAAAGGAAGCCCAGACGTGGATTGATGATTTCAAGAACCGTGCAAAAACAGCCGGTGAACAAATTAAAGCGAAAATCGGTGAAAACGCAACAGTATCTGTCATCGAGTATGACACGAAAGATTTTTATGTTTTCGGAAATAACTGGGCGCGTGGTACGGAAATCCTCTATCAAGCGATGGGCTTAACCATGCCGGAGAAAGTAAAAAAGGACGTTCTCGGTCCTGGTTACTATAAGTTGTCGACGGAAGCAATTCCGGAATACGCTGGTGATTATCTCGTCCTCAGCAGAAGAAATGGTAGTACCAATGATTTCTTGCAATCTGCGACATGGAAAAACATTCCGGCTGTCAAACAAGATCGTATCATTGAGATTGACAAAGAAGCTTCCACTTACAGTGATCCGACCACACTCGAATATCTACTGAAAATCTTTACGGAACAGTTTCTTGCCAAATCTTAAATGCTTGGGAATCCAAGCATTTTTCTTTTTGCTTTTTGTTCATTTTCACTGTATCTGGAAATTGAAGTAAACTAGATGAGTAATCCTATGCTTTGAACAAAACAACAGAAAAAAGAGGTGTGACGATGGTAGAAGAGTTGTCGAATTACCTAAAGGAATGTGACATAGAAGTGGTTGCTGCGGAAGACTTCTCGGCACCTGCTACAAAGGTAGATAAGCACAGCATCTTGGTCCTGCCTAGCTATAATATACTAGAGATGATAGAAGAAGCGGTGGACGAAGAGGGATCACTCTCTGGCTATGTACAAAACCAGCTAGAGGAAGTTCACCGCTTATCTGTGGAGGATGCCTTTCGGCGAATTGTGGAATCTCGCCTTTTGTATACAGACATTGCATCCGAGTTGAAAAGTTTGGAAGGAAAGAACTTTGAAGGCATCTATAAGGCATATTCCCTTATATGGGAAGGAGATGAGCTACTCAATGAACAACTCAGTGAAACAGAGACGGACTCCTTTCAAATAAGTGAAAAATGGGTGCAGGATCGATTAGAGGATAATTCCTTGATTGTCATGGAATTGCCGTTCGCATCTGGTTATGAAGCACCGTTGTGGGTCCCGATGGGCGGCTACAATGAATGCCCATTACCCGTTTACCAGGCCGTTATCGTAAAGCACTGGCAGGAGGCGTATGGGATCAAGATTCTCGCTGTTACAGAGGATACTTGGATTTTTCAAGCCGGTTCAAGACCGCAGACCTACCAAGAGGCCCTAAAGCTGGCACAAGAGCATTTCATCTTTTGTCAGTATGTCTTGGATGAGTTTCCTTCGTTAGGGCATTACGCTGATTATTTATTGAAACAGGATGTATGGTATTTTTGGTGGGATTAACTCGCCATATTCCTGAAATATCTCCCGTGTTCCGACAATAAACATAACAAGATATCAAAGAACACTGGGGGAAGGAATGAGCAAATCATGCCTCAAGGAATACATGATGTGGAGCTGAACCTGCCCATCGGGGCGGTATGGCAGTTTGTGAGTATAGTGGAGAATTGGGTTCCACTGGTACCTGGCTACATCAGCCACGAGGTACTCAATGAACGTCGTGTCGCTTGGACGTTTACAGGCGATATCGGCATCATGAAGAAAACGATCAGCCTGCAAGTGGATATTACCGAATGGACGCCTCCGACCGAGGTGAGGTTTACCTTGACGGGGATCAGTGGGAATTTCACCGGGCATGGCTACTTCAAAGCAAAAGCATTGGGGGAGGCGCGGACAAAAATGACAGGTTGTCTCGATATCACCGCCCATGGTGTGAAGGGCCCCATGATCAATTCCATTCTGAAATCCAATCTTCCCAAGACGACGAGAGAATTGGTGGAAGCTATTGCCAAACGCCTCCATTCCGTTACCAGGTAAAAAACACGCCTTCAAGGCGTGTTTTTTGCTTGTCAAAACAGGTTCACTTACTGACAACAGGAAGTGATGGCAAAAACACTGAAAACGCAGTACCTTTCCCCACCTTGCTTTGTACTTCAATCCACCCCTGATGCACGAAGATGTTTTGTTGTGCGATCGCGAGCCCAAGGCCGGTTCCGCCACTTGGACGAGCCCTGGAATGGTCAGCTCTGTAAAAGCGGTTAAAGATAAGAGGCAGGTCCTCTTCGGGTATGCCCGTTCCGTTATCTTCTATCACGATTCTGACATACTCATTCTGGCGGTCTTGTCTGTACACCCGGTCAATATGCAGCTTTACGTAGCCCTCTTGGTTGGTGTAATGGAGGGCATTGATCAAGAGATTGTAAAGAGCCTGAAGAATACGTTGCTTCTCTACGGACACCTCAATGACTTCCTCTGAGATATGGGTGGTGAGACGGATGTGCTTATCTTCCGCCAAGAATTGGGTCTTCTCCACCAATTGATTCAAAATCATGACGATATTCTCGGTTTTTGGATACAGCTTCGTGCCTCCAGCCTCCAGCTTGGATAGATTTAAGACCTCATTCACCATGCGTGTTAACCGTAACACTTCATCGAGAAGCGACGATTGCTTTTCTATGGAAAGAGCAATCCCCGTATCTTGGGCGAGCTCCAACTCCCCCTGAATAATCATGAGCGGCGTTTTCAATTCATGGGTGACATCCGATAGCAACTGTTTTCGGGATCGTTCCAGGGTTGTAAGGCTATCGTTCATCTCCTGTAAAGCTCTCGAAATCGCCC
Source organism: Brevibacillus brevis (assembly GCF_900637055.1). Classification (NCBI taxonomy): domain Bacteria; kingdom Bacillati; phylum Bacillota; class Bacilli; order Caryophanales; family Paenibacillaceae; genus Brevibacillus; species Brevibacillus brevis. The sequence goes on along the minus strand of NZ_LR134338.1, from coordinate 4,715,530 downwards.
CGAATTCATCCTTTCTATGGATGGGAAAGGAAACCTCTTGTTTCCCGCCTTTGATCAAATCGATTCCTTTGATAATCTCACGTATTGGCCTGGTCAGCCTCCACGACAAAATGAAAATGGTGACCAAAGCGGCAAGGCAAGTGAAGAGGATCGATACTCGAGCGATGGCAGGTAGAATGCTGTACCACATCGCTTTGAATTCGTATGTTTTATATTGGGCGTCATTCATGACATATAGCCGACCGATTTTTTGCTCGTTGTGGCCGTATAGAGTTAATTTATAGCCTTGGTCGCGGAGGTCACGAAGATGTAAGCTCCCTTGCTGATAAAGCATCTTATCTTCTATCACTAATCCAATTTCGACAAAATCACGGCTATGCTCGAATGCTCCGGCCTGAACCCCAATCCCATCCCAGGATTCACCGTGATTCACATAGTATTGCTCGAACTCATCTCGCAACGAATCAAAAAGTGCTTTTTCCTCCAAATAAGCAAGATCGCGATCAATGTAAAACTGAATGTGTGTGATAGCGAGTAGGCTGAGCATGATGAAGACAATTAAAATGCTCATCGACAGCATCAGCTTCGTTCTAATTTTCATGGTTTGCTCCGAACCGGTATCCAAACCCGTAAACCGTTTGGATGTACACGTTATGGTCGGCATCGTCCTCTATTTTCTTGCGCAGCTTGCTTATATGAGAATCAACCGTTCGTTCGTCGATGACGAATTCTTCCTCGAAGGCATGCTGAAGCAATTGCATTCGACTGTATACCCGACCAGGCTTTGATGCCAGCAGATGAAGGAGTTTGAATTCGGTTGGGGTTAACCGCAGTTCTTGATTGCCTTTAAATACTTGCAAGCTTTCCTCGTGAATGGTTAGTTCGCCTCTTCGGAGGACAGAAGGCCGCTCGTGATTGTTTCCACCCTTGTTCATTCTTCGTAACAAAGAGCGGATTCGAGCGGATAGTTCTCGCAAGCTGAAAGGCTTCGTTAAGTAATCATCCGCTCCCATTTCCAAGCCGACGATCTTATCTGTTTCCTCCGTTTTGGCCGTGACCATGATAATTCCCGGCTCACCGAGCTGTCTGAAGTGCCGGCATACATCCAGACCATTCATATGGGGGAGCATCCAATCCAGGATGACGATATCCGGCTTGATTTGGGTGAAAAGCTGTACGGCGGTTTTTCCGTCCTGTGCGGTAAAGATATCGTAACCTTCCGATTGAAGGAAGGTTTCCATCAGCGACAAGATCTTCTCCTCATCTTCCACGATCAAAACCTTGATCCCCATTCTCAATCCCCTATCTTTTTCAATTTTTCCCTATTATACAACAGGTAAGGAGCGTACATAGAGCGATCATAACCTCTCCAGATCATCACCATAAGTTCGCAACATTTTGCTGGTAGCATCAACAGCAAAAGGGGAGGATGGGAAAATGAAATACAAATTCTCGATCAAACAAAAGCAATGGCTCATTACGATTCATGTTCTGTCGGTTGTATGTTGGCTAGGCGGGGCCATTTGCATGTTTGTACTCGGCTCTTACATGTTGAAGTCTGGCAATGGAGAGCAGCTATATTACACACTGGACAATATGCATTTGATCGATGTGGTCTTGATTCGGTACACGGCGTTGGTCGCTTTGGTATCCGGTATTGCCTTATCCGTATGGACACAATGGGGGCTCTTCAAACATTACTGGATCGTCATCAAGCTCATTTTGACCGTTTTCTTGATTTTGTTTGGGATCAAGTTCATGGGCAACTGGTTATCCGAGCTCATTCAAGGGGCGGATCAAATGAGAATCGTCGCTCTGAAAGATGGAGGGTTTCTCACGACGAGCTATTCCTTGCTCGGGGGTGCAATTGCAAATATCGCGGCACTTGTCTTTATGACCGCCATCTCCTATCTCAAACCGTTCGGTAAAATCAAAAAACGAGGGGAAAGGGATGAAAAGCAATAGATGCTATGTTTGAAACGATTGCAGGTATCATCGTAACTCTCGTGATGACGGTGCTATGGGGATGGGCTAGCTTGACCGTGACGATGCTCCCCACTTCGAAAAACAATCTAAGACTGAAAAGCAGGAAAACCTTGCTCGTATGGGTGAGCTGTATTGCCTTTGTAGTCGATCTGATCTGGTGCCTCTTGGTCATGAGTCAGTTTGTACGGTATGGCTGGCTTTTCGTCGAAGGCATCATCAAAGTGATCGTCCCAGTCATGCTGATCGGTCATCTCCCTGTCGCCATGTACGCTCTGCCTAAACTGCGAAGCATCCCGCCAACACAGCAAGAGAGCATATCCGTAGACACGCTCGCCAAGGTCTCGCATCCTGCCATGGTCATCCCGTTCTATGCAGCAGCAATAACATCTGTCATGAATGTCTTCAGTCACATCTTCGCCCAACCGGTTATGCCCAGCATGTATGAACTCGTCCAACTCCCTTTCCTGCTCTTGTTGATTTTGTTCGTTCCGTTCCTTTTTCTAAAAAGAAAATATAGGGCTGTTCGTCGAGGTGAATTCGCCCAGCAAAAAAGAGGAAGGGAGCTGCTTCGATTTGGGCTGATGTGTGTCGCAACCACCAGTGTTGTCAGTACGGTCATGGTCGTACATGTCCTCGCAGGAATCCAGTCGTCCAAATTACCGGAAGCCTCCGATATGATGAACCATCATTGGATAGACGAAGGCGGCGGAGTCCCTACCATGCTCTCCGATCACCAAAACCATGGGAACCATTCCGATATGGTAGAGGTGGCAGCACTCACAGGAGACCTTTCTGCTCCGGCAGATAGCAAGTTTGAACTGGTTGCACAGCAGAAAGAGGTAACCCTTGCTTCCGGGGCCAAAATCGATGCCTGGACCTACAATGGAGGAATCGCTCCTGAACTGCGAGTGAGGCAAGGAGATATTGTGGAAGTCAAATTGATGAATAAGGATATCGACAAAGGAGTCACGATTCATTGGCATGGCTACAATGTCCCAAATGCAATGGACGGTGTACCGGGCATGACCCAAAATGTCGTCAAACCCGGGCAAAGCTTCACGTATAAATTCCAGGCCAAACAAGCAGGTACGTATTGGTTCCACTCTCACCAGCTAGCTGCAGAGCAAGTAGTAAAAGGCCTTTTTGGCTCGCTCATTGTCGACCCTCATAGTGAAACAGAGATTGATGAGGAAGAGTTTACGGTCATGAATCATAGATGGGAGACAGACCAAGGCAAAAAGACAGCTTTTGGGTACGAGGATCAAGCACAGTGGAAGCAAATTCAATCAGGTAAAAAAGTAAGGCTGAGAATCATCAATACGCATAATCAATCGCAAAAATACCTGCTGCAAGGAACTGACTATCAAATCACGAGCATTGACGGTGTACCGATTCAAGACCCGGATCGATTATCGGACCGAACGGCATTCCGTTTGGGATCAGGTGGAAGATACGATGTCACCTTTACGATGCCGGACAGACCTGTTTTGTTTAAAATTGGCGACTATCAGGATGATAAAAAGCCAAGTATGATTTTTTATCCGGATGCTCCGCCTGCGAACCCGAGCTTTCAAGCAGAATCAGACATGTTCGATCCATCACAATACGGGAAGCCAGCACAAAATGAGGTGACCTCCGCAACTGAATTTGATCGTGAATTCAAGATGATACTTGGCAACAGGATGGGGTTTTACAACGGCCAAATTCATTTTCTTTGGACGATAAATGGAGAGGTCTACCCTCATACCCCAACGTTCGTGGTCAAACAAGGGGAAAGGGTGAAAACCACCTTTGTGAATAAAAGTCTGGCCGAGCACCCCATGCATCTCCATGGGCACCATATGACGGTGTTGAGGAAAAATGGCGAGCAAGTTATGACGCCATGGCTGACTGATACAGTAAACGTGCTGCCAGGAGAAACCTACGAGGTCGCTTTTGTCGCAGACAATCCAGGCATGTGGATGGACCACTGCCATAACTTGGACCATGCTGCTACAGGAATGGTTTTGCATTTGATGTACGACCACGTACGTCCTTCGTATGAAGTAGGGACGAAATCTGGAAATTTGCCAGATTGACAATTCAATGAAAAACAAAAAACCACGTATAATGATACGCGGGAGTCCGTCGACTCTTTGTTGACGCTGTAAGATTGCGATTATTATAATTCCTGTATGATGATGCCAATGATAACCACAAAACTATTCATGCAGCTCATCGAAAAAGGATTATCGAATCTTGACATTGCCCAGCAGCTGTTCCTCGCACTCAGTACGGTGAAAGGGCATAACCGGAATATCTTTGACAAGTTGCAGGTACATGTATGCCAATACCGTGCTCCCGTTATACTCATGCCAAAGTGCAGAATAGGAGGATGTCAATGAGAGCCGTGGTATGCACGAAATACGGATCGCCAGATGTTTTGGAGCTAAGAGAAGTAGAGAAGCCTATGCCTAACGATAATGAAATCCTGATAAAAGTTCATGCAACCACTGTTACTTCTGGAGACTGTAGAATACGCGCCTTCAAAAGTCCGTTCTTGTTCTGGATTCCCATGCGCCTCGTGCTTGGTCTCACAAAACCGAGAAATCCGATTCTCGGTGTAGAGCTATCGGGGGAAGTCGAAGCGATCGGAAAGCATGTAAAGCGATTTAAAAAAGGGGACCAAGTTTATGCATTAAGTGGAATGCGATGCGGTGCGCATGCGGAATATATCTGTCTGCGTGAAAATGCAATCGTGGGGTTAAAACCGACCAATGTTACACACGAAGAAGCCGCCGCGATTCCTTTTGGGGGAACGACCGCCTTGCATTTTTTTCGAAAAGGAAAGCTGCAAAAGGGACAGAAAGTGCTGATCTACGGAGCTTCTGGATCGGTAGGGACCTCAGCGGTACAGCTTGCCAAGTATTTTGGCGCTGAGGTGACAGCGGTATGTAGCTCTGCCAATGTAGATTTGGTGAAATCGTTGGGGGCTGATACCGTCATCGATTACACGAAAGAAGATTTTACGAAGAAAGAAGAGCGGTATGACGTTGTATTTGATGCGGTTGGGAAAGCAACAAAGTCCCATTGCGTAAAAGCACTGGCGCCGAACGGGATATTCCTGACAGTCGATGGGCAAGGGATTGCAAAGGTGCGGACGGAGGATTTGGATTTTCTTAAAGAGTTGGTGGAGGCAGGGCAGATAAAAGCGGTTATTGATAGACGATATTCGTTGGAACAAGTACCGGAGGCACATAGGTATGTGGAGACAGAGCGGAAGAAGGGGAATGTTGTGATCAAGGTTGGAACATGATGAAATTGTGCCAAAATGAAAGACAAAGGGGGCAGCTCTTTGCCGAAAAAAATCGGCATGTGAGACTGCCCCATTTACCCCTACTCATTCCGCCAAGCCAACGCCAGTGTCCCCATCCCGGCATGCGCCCCAATCGTGGAACTGATCGGTCCAACCAACACCTCGACATCGGAGTACTTGCTCTGAATTTTCTCTTTCAGCTCCAGCGCTTTGTCCAAGACGTTGCCATGCAAAATCTGTACGTGCTTCACGGAGTAATTCTGCTTGGCTTTCTCTAGCTGTTCCAGCATGCGCTTGACCGCTTTCCCTTCGGTACGAACCTTTTCATAAACTTCAAACAACCCATCTTTAATTTGGAAAATCGGCTTGATCTGAAGCAGATTGCCGATGAAATATTGCAAACCGGTCATTCGGCCGCCCTTGTAAAACTGGTCGAGACTGCCGACTAGGATGTAGTTCTCGAAAGATTTGTATTCTTCGCGCAAGGAAGCCGCGATCTCTTGATAGCCTTTTCCTTCTTTGGCTTGCTCGATTCCGTTTAAGATAATCGAGGTAATCGGGTACGACATCAGCTTGGAATCTACCGACTCGACAGGGAAGTCTACCAGTTTGGCTGCTGTTGCACTTGTATTGTAGGTCCCACTCAGATCAGAGGAGAGGTGGACAGCAATCGCGCATTCATACTCTTCCTTTAATCGTTCGTAGAGCGTTACAAATTTTCCGATAGAAGGCTGTGACGTTTTGGGAGCATAATTGGCCTGCACAATTTTTTGATACAGCTGTTCAGGCGCTAAATCAATGCCGTCTTCATAAGTGCCATCTTCAAAGATAATCTCCAGTGGAACGACGTAGATGTCATGCTCTTCCATGACGTGATCAGGTATGAGTGCGGTACTGTCTGTAACCCAGGCAATTTTTTTCTTCAAGGAAACATGTCCTCCCCCAATTTAGTAGAAACCTTGCTATCTCTTTACTAGCAAAAGCTGTGGGTCATGATTGTCCGATACTGACGATGTATAAGCAAACTCGCATATACTATCATAATACGGAAACTGTCGTTTTTTGTCGTAAATAGAAGAAGTTTTATTGAACAAATGAAAAATCCCATGTTTCTTCGAGAGGAAGAGACATGGGATTAGTATCGTCTACTCAACCAACGGCTTGATTTTGGGAAACACCTTCAATGCTGTCTTGTAAAACACATCCTCGTGATGCTCCGCTGGGATTAGCTCCTGTACAAACTGGATATATGGCTTCACTGGTGCCAACGGCCAGTCTGTTCCGAACAAAAACTTGTCGTAATGATCACAATAGGTGATCGCGTGGCGCAGATGGGAGAAGAAGAGAGGGGAGTCTGCGAGTCGCTTGCAATTGGCTGCGTCACCGACCATTAAGCCGGAGAGGTCTGCAAACATGTTGCGGTTTTTATAAACGACTTCTGCCCCATCGAGTACCCACGGATCGCCAAAATGGGCCATCATGAAATGGACGTCTCGATGCTTCACCGCCACCTCGTCCAGTGTGAGAGGATGGGAGTATTTTAAGAGCCCACGCTCCGAGTACGTATCGCCGGTGTGAAAGACGACAGGCACCTGGTATTTGGCTGCGAGCGCATAGACGGGATCGTAGACGCTATCGTAGGCGTAGAAGGGATAGTAGCCCAAATAGATTTTCAACCCGACCACGTTGGGCTTTTGCAGGTCAGCTTCCAAGCGTGCCACTGCCGCTTCATCCAGCTTGTACGGGTTGATTCCCAGACAATAGACGAACTGTGGCGGCAACTCGTCTGTCAGGTCTAGTCCCATGGGAGTGACAGCTTCCACATCGGGAAAGCCGTCTGGCTCAGTCTCTGTCAAGCCCATGCCTATCCCAAGGACCACGCCACTCTCGGCATATTCTTGCAAGAGACCAGCGACGGAGTAATCGACAAACGACTTTTCTGCCGCTGTCCGCTTGAATTCCTCGATATGGGACAAATGCATGTGCGCATCAATGATTTTCATTGTGAAGCCCTCCCTTATTTGGCAAAGCGTATCGCCCGTAAGTCAGATAAGGCATTGGATGGAAGCGTGCTGTCGGCAAACAGGAAAAAGACAGGCGGAGTAAAGGCAGTGCTGTTGTTTGGCAGATTCAGTTCGCGAATGACAGAAGCTACGGCCACTTCCTTGTTTGCGTATACTTGGAGGTCCGCTGTATCGAGGTCAGTAACGATATGCATCTGATCCTTGCTGGAAGCTCGCCCGAGGACATAATCGGAAACTTCAAGGACATCCAATTCACCTTGCGCCAGCTTGTAGTTGAGCTCCTCGCCATTCGTACCGACGGTTTTCAGCCATACCGCCTCGTCCTCGGTTCCTGGCTGCAAAAAGATGTCAGTGGTCAATTCCTTGGCAGCAAAGTACGTTCCGGTATTCTGCTCGATCTCTACTGTATGACAGAGGACAGGTACTCCTGGCAGCAGCAAGTAATACTGGTGGCAAGTCAACCCGCGATACTTCTCCTGCTTTTTCACTTGGTAGCTCACCTTGATTCCCTGCCACGTATTTTGCTTGTTGTCGATTAGCTCGACAAAGGAAGCAGTACGCTCTTCTTTCACCAGTGAAAATGAGCTTAACTCTTCGATATAGTTGCCGATTCCACCTGTCCACGGATTCCACCAAGATTTCGGTTTCCGCAGAGGGAAGGAGCTGTCCAGCCACTCCTGTCCATTGCTTGCGAGCGAGTAGAGAGTCGGAGCAAAATCTGGAGCGGCTTTAATCCGCAATCGTCCATTGTCGGCGATATAGACCGGCCGTCCCTCTTCCACTGTTTGTTCCTGGATGACCTTGCCTTGACCGATTGGGAAAATCGCGCTCTGCAAATGAGACACATGCGTGGCAAAACGTCCCTCTACTTGCACAAGGTCATATGGTTTTTCCGGCGTCTTGAAGGAGAAGTCAGATTCCGTCTCTTCCTCATCCTCTGCAAAGCTCTGCGTTTGTTCGGAAGCTGACTCGCTCAAAAGGGAAGCCAGCAACTCTCCGTCTAAATACTGCTGCTTGTACTCTTTCACCTGTACATCCAGTTGCTTGCTTGTCACAAACGGATTTTGCCCATTGGCACTCAACTCCAGGTGAGAGGTCAAGATCAGGTCTGCTGGCAGTGGTTCTTTACGGGCAAAGGCGCGGAATTCTTTCCAGTCGGCATAGCCTCCATGCGAGAAATGGATCGGGCCGAACGACTTTGTTTCATGTGGAGCAAGCATGCCGAGATTGGTTTCAAGTGTGACATACCAGCCTTGAATGTCAAAACGGTATTCAGGAGGCCAGCACATTCCCCATGGGGCCGTTTCATCCTGTGTAAACAGCCAGTTTTCACTGACTAACTCAGCATCCCAATAATCCATATCGCTGCCGTAGGAGGATGGTGTTTCAACATAACGGCCTTGATACGGCACAATGGGGCGATAAAAACTGTGATGAAAGCCTTGGTTTAGCCAGAGCTCAGCAGCCAGCTTGTCAGCAGAGCTGTTTTCTATCTCTAGTAGGTGTTCTACGGTACCATCTCCGAACAGGAGCGTTTTGCTAACCAGCGCAATTTGCGGGTATGCCCCGGAGCGATACGTCGCACGGATGCCGATTGCTCCCTTTTCTGCGATAAACTCAACTTTCTCGGCACGTTTCTTCGAGAACTCGCTGGAAAACGGTTTGCCGAGCTTGGGATAGAGGAGGTTGGTTGGCTCTCCACCTGTCCTACTGGCAACGGTCATCTCATTATCTTCTTTGTTCAAATAGAGCGTATGGCGGCCATGATGAACTTGCCAAGCCTGTTCCGTTTCCCCGGACACCATCGCACCAAGCCCTGTAAAGGCAGCTCCGATTTTTTTGGCAAAAGAAACCGATCTGCCATCTGCGAGCTTCGCCTCCACCTGTACGTTGGCTTCGTAAAAGCCGTGTTCATACAGGTCAGCGTGAAGCGGAAGCGAAATGCGCTCTTTGCCAGACAGTTTCAAAGTGTGGCGTTGCTCTTGTAAGCCAAAAAATGAACAAGCAGGCAGCTCGAATGAAAATTCCGCTGCTTCCGCAAAGTTGTTTTCTACGTCCAAATAAAACAGCTTTGTCTGTCCCGGATAGGAGAGACCAGGTACATGCAAGGAAAGGGTAGCAGGAAACTTGGGGAGGATTCCTACCTCAAACAGCGCTGCCTTGCCGTTGATCAGCAGGTGGGTGCAGACACGCGGATGCGTGCGCCAGATGCTTTGCTCTTCTGTGATTGGATCGACAAAAAAGCTTGCTGACAGCGTGGCTTCCCCTGTCACAGCCAGCTCGTGCTGATAATTAAAGCGGATCGTGTCGCTCGGTTGCCCGTTTAACGAAATCTGTAACGGCTTCCCTGATTTGTTGACGATCCGGTAGTGAATCTGATACTCCCGTCCAAAGACCAGCTCCAGGTTCTCCACTTCGGCAGACACGAGATAATCTTCCGTCTCGATGAGGCGCATGCCTCGACCGCGCCGTTCAAACTCCACACGCAAACTCTTTTCTCCTTTTGCCCAGGAGTAGGTGAAGTAATCAAAGCCGTTTTCCTTGCGTCCATCTGGCTCTACAACGATCTCCCGCGTGGAGTCCTGATACCAGTCAAGCTCCTCAAAATAGTGGGCGATCGCTTCGGTACGGAGCACAGAAGGAATCATGTTCATCAGATGGGTGGCGTCGTCCCGGTCTTCCCAGAAAAAGCCGAACTTCTTATACAATGGAACAGCCTTCGTGTTTCCTGCCCACGTGTACAGATCAAGCCGCGGCCAGTCGAGCTCAATCGTTTTCTCCAGTGCGCATGAAAGCAGCATCCGGCCGACTTTTTTTCCGTGATAGTCGGGACGTACATTGAGCAACGGGATGTAGAGGGCACCGGTATCTTCCCGATATTCTGCCAGGCTGCAATAACCAACGACTGTTTCACCTTCTATTGCGAGATAGACAGTGATAGCGTCAGAGGCTGCTTCTTCTTGTCGTATTTGTTCGGCTGTCGTAATCGAATTTCCGCCTCCCCAGCTATCTCGGCTGGCATTCCACATATCTGCAACCGCTGCGGCCAGCTCAGGGCGGTAGGTGACAATTGAGATTGATGCTTCCATGCTTGTTAACACCTCGATTACATTGTTAAATTATGTATCTTATAAGAGTTGTACGTTTGATCGACAGAATTGTTGCTAGTTTTCGGAAAAAGAATCTGAATATGAGATAATAAGAGTAAGCAGGAAGGAGGAAGGAGGTAGCTATGAAACGGAAACTTATTATTGGGGATATCCATGGATATTTTCATGTACTTAAGCAGCTACTGGAAAAAGTAAATTATAAGCCTATGCAGGACCAAATTATTTTTATTGGTGATTATATAAGTAGAGGACCTGAATCTCTAAAAGTTGTTTCAGTGATAAAAAGAATGGTGGAGGAGGAAGATGCAATTGCTTTAATGGGGAATCATGAATATTCTTTGATTGAATTTTTAGACTCTCGGAACCCTTCCTTTGATTTGTTTTTCCTCCATCAAATGGGTGGTATGAACGCAATAGAAAGTTTTCTTCAAGGTGTTGATGATACAGTTTTTAACGACATAGAGCTTGTTAAAAGAACACTCAAAGTAGAGCGCAAAGAAGAGATTGATTTTATAAACCATTTACCTTATTACTTTGAAGATGAAGGCCATATTTATGTACACGCAGGAGTTCGTCCAAGGAATTGGCGAGAAACAACACCTTCTGATTTTGTCTGGATAGGTGAGGATTTTATAGAAAGTCCAACAGGCATTGACAAAGTTGTGATATTTGGACATACCCCGACTTCTAGAATAAAATCGAATCCAGAACCCAATCAAATTTGGTATTCAACAGAAGGTGATAAAATAGGGATAGATGGCGGGTGTGGCTATTCTGGTGGACAACTAAATGCGTTGGAAATCAATGCGGAAGGATACAGGAACCACTTTGTCAAATGTTAAAATACACAGCCCCTACCCTAGTTAAAAGGTGGGGGCTGTTTGACGCTTGTCAACTAACCGGCCATTTCCCTACTTTACAAGCCCCTGCAAGTAGTCCAGGAGCAGCGGATAGAAATGCGGTTTGAAGTGAACGCCGTTGTCTGCGTATTGGATTTTGTTGGCGGCGAAGAGGGGGGACAAGTCCACGTAATCGACTTTGACTTCATCGGCCAACTGTTCAAGCGCTTGGTTGAAGTCCGTAATGTTCGCATACTGTGGCACTTGCTTCAGGGCGTCCTTGGCGACTGGCGGAATCGACAGGATGTGGAGCTTGGCATTCGGCAGTTTGTTCCGGATGCTGCCGATCAGCTGGCGATAGCTCTCGATGAATTCCTGCTTGTCTGACAACCGAATGTCATTGCTGCCCAGCAGAATGAATACATGCTCCGGCGCCCGGCTGGCGAGTTTCTCGACATTCATGAGGGCGAGAGAGAGCGTCGCGCCGCTCGGGGCGATGACATTCGCCGTATCCACTTTGTTCAGATAGGACAACGCCCCCAGGATGGAATCTCCGAGGAAAACACTGTGCTTGAACGCTGCTTTGTAGGCTTCGTTCGTATCGGTGACCGCCGGACCGCGCGGCTGATGGGCCATATCCGTCCACTCCTTCAAATAGCCCAGCAGGATTGGGTAGAATGCGTTCGTGAAATGGGAGCCGTCTTCATCGTATTGAATCTTGTTCTGCTGGAAAATGGGGGCAAGGTCAATGTAGTCTACTCCCTTCTCCTTCGCCATCTTTTGCAGGGCTGCGTTGAATGTTTCAATCTGTGGGTTCATGGACGCACCGAACGGCGATGCGGCATCTACAGCCGTAATCGACAGCACGTAAACGCGGGCCGCCGGCAGCAGTTCCCTTATACGATCGACCAGCCGGGTGTATTGCTGTACGAACGTATTCTTCCCTTCCTCAGACGGTTCCCAGAGATCGTTCTGCCCCATTGACAGGAACACATGTGACGGCTTGCGGCTCGCGATCTCTTCGACGTTGTCCAGCGTAGATTGGACCGTTGCGCCCAATCCCCCCATAACGTTCGCTTCAGGCAGCAGGTCATCGTTCGTCAGTCCTCCGATAATGGAGTCGCCTACGAACAAGCTGCTATCGAACAATTCCTGGACGCTGCCTGCAGGCGCCTGTGTCGTAGCGAGCTGAGTTTGCCCCTTGTCGTAGGTCGTACCACAGGCGACGAGGGTCGATAGTATCGCCGCTGACAGAAAAATACGTACCCATCGTTGTACCATTTTCATACGCAATAACTCCTTCTTGCAAGATACCTCTATCATAGAATGGAGAAATCAATATCGGGTGCAGACAATCTCCTGATCGTCCACCATACGCAAGCCAAGCAAAGGTAGATGTAAAATTAAGGTAACGATAAGGTGCAATTTAGAAGCCATTAAGCTTAGCTCGTTACAATCAGGCTTGAGGTGATAGTCATGGAGCTAAAGCAGAATCGCGTACGCATCATCGATGGCTTGCGGGGATTTAGTTTAGTAGGAATTTTGTTGGCGAATATGCTGATTTTCCAGTATGGGATTTGGGGAAGCCAAGAATTGGATTTATACGCCCTCCCCGATTATGAAATGACTGTTTATAAGCTTGTGAAAATATTTGTGGAAGGCAGCTTTATGCCGATTTTTACCTTCATGTTTGGTTTTGGCATGATCAAGATGCAGCAAAGCTTGGCTGCCAAAGGTTTGAGGCAAAAACGTTACCTTGCCCGCAGGTTTTTGATGCTGATCGGACTTGGTTTGCTTCATTCGTACTTCCTTTGGGAAGGGGATATCTTAGCGTTTTATGGCATGATGGGCTTCTTTCTGTTACTGTTCATGAACTGTAAACCGAAAACACTGCTTATTTGGGGGATCATCTTACTCTGCCTCATCAGCTTAATGGGGCTTGTCCCAGATGATCCGAATGATCCTGCGAGTATTACCGATCCTGTCCGTATGGAAGCTTATGTGGTCAAAACCATGACTGTCTATGGCACGGGCACATACGAGGAGATTGTGCATCACAGAAGCAGTGAAGATCCGCTTGGTTTGCCAGAATACATGATATTTACTTTATTATTGATTACGCCGCTTATGAGCGCACCCATGTTCCTTTTTGGGATGTATGCTGCGAAGTGCAGGTGGTTCGAGAAGACAGAGGAAGAACGAACCTCGTATCTCCGAAACATGTTGATCTTCCTGCCAGCAGGGCTTTTGTTAAAAGCACTACATGTGTATCTGCCAGGAAGCTGGTGGAGTGGCATCGGTGAGATATCGGGGGGAACCATCCTTGCCATCGGTTACATTTTCGCCTTTGTTTGGTTCTTTTCGAGAAGCACGGAATCAAAATGGCTGCCAAGGTTTCAGGCCGTGGGTAAACTCTCCTTAACGAATTACCTTTTACAAACCGTCATTTGTACGACGATCTTCTATGGCTATGGACTCGGATGGTTCGGACAGATCGGGGTATTGGCTGGCTGCGGATTAGCAATCTTGATTTATGCGGGACAGCTTTTCTTAAGCCCGCTGTATCTAAAAAGGTTCCGTTATGGCCCAGTGGAACGACTATTGCGTATGTGGACGAATCTTTCATTCTCCGGCAAGACAAAGCAACCTTCAGAAAAACCTATTTCCGCATAGCATCAGACAACGAAAACCAAGCAGCTGTTCAATCGGCTACTTGGTTTTTGTTTGGTTCGTGGCCTCTAAAAATATGAATCCTCTTAGCGGTCTCCATCATATAATGTCAATGATTGGAAAAAGATGATCGGATGGGTCATCGTAAAGAACGGAGGATGGGAATTGGGACGTTTTCGAAGAGCAGTAACGAGTCTTGTTTTCTTTAGCCTCTTTTGCTTGATCTTCCAAGCATCCATATTCGTGCCTGTGAGCCAAGCAGCAAGTACAGAGGAAACACCTGCCGCGGTAGAGTCCACTGTAGATCTTCGTCACTTACAAGGAAAAGTCAATGAAATTAACGCCGAGAATTTAATCCAGGAAAAATATACGCCCGACAGCTGGAGCAAGCTTGTATATGCGTTGGATGCTGCAAAAGCCGTACTGACGAAGCCAAATGTCACCCAAGCAGAAATTGATAGTGCCTTGTCCGTGTTAGTCATAGCAAGAGAAGGGCTGAAGAAGCAGGCAGGTACAGTCGACAAGAGTAAACTGCAAACGAAAGTAGAGGAAATTGCAGTAGAAAAACTGCAAGAAAAAGATTACACGAGGGCCAGCTGGAAAGAGCTGCAGAATAGACTAGAGCAGGCTTACTTTGTGCTGGATGACCCGCATGCGAGTCAGCTTGTCGTAGATGTTGCCCTTGAGAAACTGATCAAAGCGAGACAAGATCTGAAGAGCCAAGATGACGCGGTCTATAAAAGAGAGCTGAGGGCCAAAGCCAGAGAGATTGAGGACAAAGACTTGGATGAAGACGACTACACCAGATCGAGCTGGCGCAAATTGGAAGACGCGCTTGAACATGCGTGGGATGTCATTGACGATCCACATGCTACGCAGTCTGAAGTAGATGACGCTCTGTACGATTTGAGAAAAGCATGGAGAAATCTAGAGGATGATGATCGAGACAGAGGCCGGGATCGGGATAAAGACAGTAGAAAGGGTTCCTATAACACGCCGACAACCATCTTTTTCACTGGCGGTAGCCCTACAGATAAGAAAGTGGTTCTCCCTGCAACCAATATAAAAAGTAAGAGTCAACGTGGCTATATCAATGGCTATCCAGACGGAACGTTTCAACCGGATCGCACGGTGACACGTGCGGAGATGGCTGCCATTTTACTGAACGCTGAAATGGTGAGCCAGTCTTCTGCGAATAAGGGTAGGTTCTTCGATGTAGCCGACAACTACTGGGCAGTAAATCCGATTCATCAAGCAAGTGCAGCGGGTATGATGAGCGGCTACCCAGATGGCACATTCCGTCCATCGGCCAACATTACCCGAGCGGAAATAGCCGCGGTCATCTATAAGTACAAGGCCTTGCAAGGTGCGGGAGGGGGCACTGCCTTTTTTGATGTGAGGGGAGACCACTGGTCATCTCCAATCATTGCAGCGGTTGTTGCAAAAGGCTACATGACAGGTTATCCGGACGGCACCTTCCAGCCAGAGAAAGCACTGACTCGTGCCGAAGCCGTAACGATTCTCAATCGCGTGCTGAATCGCGTGCCGCAGAACCAGGCTGGCCCGCAAAGATGGCCGGATGTCGTACCTGGTCATTGGGCGTATAAAGAAATTGAAGAAGCATCCATGAAGTAACGATTTCGAAAAAGGACTCACCCTCCTGTAAAATAAGAGGGTGATTTTTTTTAATCCTGACACACATGATGTCAGGATTCGTGCATTATGATGATGACAGTTACCGAATAGGTGCTGAACATGAGGAGTGTAAACAGATGAAGCTGGATCGATTACTTGCCATCACGATAGAGTTGATGACGAAAAAACGGGTGACAGCAACAGAGCTTGCAGCCAGATTTGAGGTCTCTGTTCGAACGATTTATCGTGATGTTGAGTTAATAAATCAAGCTGGCATTCCCGTCGTTTCATTTACGGGAGCAGATGGTGGATTCGAGCTCATGGAAGGTTTCTTCCTAACGAAGCAGCACTTCTCTGTGAAAGACTTTTCGGTCATATACAATCTCTTAAAAAGTACGGAAGGAGCTATCGGAGGAAAATATACGACGCTGGTTCAGAAGCTGGGGAGTCTGCAACCTGCTTTACTGAATGAGGGAAATAACGAATCGATCATTTTTAACCTGAGTACGGTAGAAGATGAGAAGGCCACCATTCACCCGCTTTCAGAGGCGATCCACCAAAATCAAGTCACGACTTTCTCATATAGGAGTGCATCAGGTACGGTCTCAGAAAGACGAGTAGAGCCGCTCCGCCTATTTTGGGAGCGTGGAGCGTGGTATCTTCAGGCGTATTGCTTGTTGCGTAAGGCCAATCGAATTTTTCGCCTTTCCAGGATTACCGCGCTTGAGGTGACAGAAGTCAGTTTTCAACCAAGAAAAGACCAGACAAGCCAGGACGAAGAAGAAACGAAAGACTTTGAAGGGACACTTGCACATCTGCGTTTTGATCCGTCCGTAGGGCTGCGTGTGCTGGAGCAGTTCCCGGGAGAATGCACGCATCACGGTACGCATATCGATTTGCACAAAGTTTTTTATAAACGAGACTACGCGGTTTCAGTCGTATTAAGTTATGGATCAAAGGTGGAGATTATTTCCCCTGACGACTTAAAGGAAGACGTCTTAAAAGAGATTAAAGAGATTCAGCAACGCTACCAATAATTCGAGGAGGATGCACAAAATGACGATTTTAGTAACGGGTGCAACAGGTACGGTAGGGAGACATGTGGTGGATCAGCTTTTGAAAAAAGGAGTCAAGGTGCGTGCCATTTCGCGAAATCCGGAAAAAGCCGACCTGCCGGCAGGAGTAGAGGTTGTGGCAGGGGACCTTGCTATCCCGGAAAGCTTGGAAGCGGCACTGCAAGGTGTAACGGCTATGCACTTAATTGCTTCGAGCTACACTTTTCAAACCGATCCGAAGGTAGTCGAAATGGCGGAAAGAGCAGGCGTGAAGCGCGTGTCCGTATTGGTGAGCGACACCGAAGGGCCTGTGGAAGAAGCACTGGCAAACAGCGGGATGGAATGGACGCTCCTGAAGCCTGTGGAATTCATGTCCAATGCGATTGTCGATTGGCAGGAATCGATTCGTTTGGAGGGAGTCGTGCGAGAGCCTTTTGGCAATGCCTTAAGCGCTAAAGTACACGAAGCAGATATCGCGAGTGTTTCTGTGGTGGCATTGCTGGAATCGGGCCACCATGGGCAAAGCTATTATCTAACCGGCCCAGAGGCGATTACACGTATTGAATCAGTTCAGATCATTTCGAAAATTTTGGAGAGAGAAATACGATTTGAAGAGCTTACGGAGGAACAGGCGCGACAGAATTGGAGAGATCAGGGTTACGAAGAGGGAGATATCGAATTTTTCGTAGCCATGGGCAAAAATCCACCTGAAGTGGGCTACACGGTCTTGTCCACGGTGGAGCAAGTGACCGGAAAGCCTGCAAGAACGTTTGCCGAATGGGCATCCGAACATAAAAGCTATTTTGGATAAGGAGTGGCTGTCATGTCATATGCCATTGAAGTGATGAATCTCAGGAAATCGTTCGGGGATCATGCGGTGGTCAAAGGAATTGACCTACATGTAAAAAAAGGGGAGCTGTTCGCTTTGCTCGGCCCGAATGGCGCTGGAAAAACGACCACCATCCATATGCTTTCCACGCTCCTTGCGCCAGACGGAGGAACGGCGTTGGTAGGCGGATGCGATATCGTGAAAAACGCGCAGGCTGTGCGCAAGAAAATAAGCCTGACAGGACAGTTTGCTGCCCTGGATGAAGGATTATCCGGATTGCAAAACTTGATCCTGATTGGCAGATTGTTTGGCTACTCTGCAAGGGAAGCCCGTACAAAAGCAAGTGAGCTGCTTGATACCTTTGGGCTTGCAGATTCCATGGATCGTACGGTGGAAAACTATTCTGGAGGGATGCGGCGGCGGTTAGATATCGCCGCTAGTGTCCTCACACAGCCGGAGCTTATTTTTCTGGATGAGCCAACCACGGGTCTCGACCCGCAAAGTCGGCAACAAGTATGGGAAGTCGTCCGTACGCTTTTGAAATCAGGCACTACTGTGCTGTTAACGACCCAATATCTCGAAGAAGCCGATCAATTAGCAGACCGGATTGCGGTGATCGATAAAGGAACGATGATTGCAGAAGGGACACCTGAGCAGTTAAAAGCCTCGGTGGGAGGAAAGACGTTGACGATTCGATTGACCGAACATCTGAACAAGGAACAGATAAGCCGTCTTTTGGAAGAAGATCTTCGGTTGCCGATTTATCCAGATCAAGATGACCCGTATTGTTTTAGAGTCCCGGTAAAAGAAGCGAGTCTGGCAAATCAAGCAATCGGGATGCTTCTGGCTAATGATGTTTCCATCGAGCATTTTTCCCTGAGTGACCCGAGTCTGGAAGAGGTGTTTTTGGCCCTGACGCATGGCGAAAAGAAGGAGGCCATCTCATGAACGCAACTCATACGCTCAGTACCTTTGCGGCGATCCGCATCTTTATGTGGCGCACATGGCAGAACACACAGAACAACCTTTTCACATTTTGCATGGACGCTATCCTCTCACCTGTGATTATGTTGCTTATTTTTACTTATTTGTTCGGTGGAGCCATCGCTGGTTCTACCGCAGCGTATCTCCAGTTTTTTCTGCCAGGTGTTCTTGTGTTGACGATCATTCCGATGACGGTCTATAGCGGGACGACGATCTGCCAGGATATTGCGAAGGGTGTGTATAACCGTTTTCGTACCATGCCCTTTTGGCAGCCAGCGTCTGTCATCGGCCCATTGCTGACAGATGGCTTGCGTTATACGATTGCCATACTCGTCGCCTTTGGGACAGGAATGCTGCTTGGGTTTCGCCCAGAAGGCGGCATAGTCGGTGCGACACTTGCTATTTTGTTTATCATTTTCTTCGCCTTTAGTGTGAGCTGGATTTTTTCCATGATCGGTATTTTGGCAAAGCGACCGGAGACAGTATCGGGTTCAAGTATGTTTTTTGTGTACCCGTTGCTTTTTGCCAGCACGATCTTCGTAGATTCTTCCACCATGCCCAAATGGATGGGGACGATCGTCAATCTTAACCCGATCAGTATTGCGGTAGGGACGGTTCGAGGATTGATGGGGGGAACAGCAAATGTTTCTGATGTGATGGTCGGGATCGGATTATGTCTGTTGCTGATTGTCATATTTGCTCCGTTGACGATGCGTCTGTATTTGACCAAGTCAAATCGGTAACTTCAAGGATTCATAGGGAAAGCATCGACGATCAATGTCGATGCTTTTTATTTATAGTGAAAATGGTCGTATTTTCTATTCTTTTCTATCATTCGGTTATCTCTTCCAGAAAGTTGTGGTATAATCTACCACTAAGATAGAATAGTAAAAATCATTCAGCTTAGAATCGAGAGGGGAAAGTTTCATGAAACTAAACAAACGTTGGAGCAAACTGACTCGCTGGGCGGGTACGGGTGCACTCAGTTTGGCGCTTTTGCTAGGGTATGTGTTCCCTGTTCATGGGCAGACTCCCGTAGCTCCCGCAATCAGCCCTTGGTCGGTAACAACGTTGAATGAAGGGGAGAAATACGGAATTTTTCCACTGGCGTGGTATGAAGAAGGTTCTTTTCAGCAATCGATTCCTGCTGACAAGTTTATCACCTTGATGGAAGGAACAGCGAAAAAGCTGGATCTTCTGGGACTGAAGAAAAAGAACGCTTCCTTGTCCTTTCCAACTGATAAGGTCATTACGAGAGAAGCAGTCATTACTTCTTTGTACAAACTCCTGGCGAACTACGAACTGCCAGCAGCATTCGAAATGACCGGGGACAACCCGATTGACTACATGAAGAAAAAAGGCTTGGTCAAAGGGACAAGCGCAGGTCTCGAGCTGAATCAGCCAAGTACGGTTGAACAAGCGACGGTGCTGGCGAGCCGACTGGTCGAGTTCGCATTCGATACAGTGGGCGGCGGTGCCGAAGGTCTCATGTGGAAAGTGACCAACGGCAAAAATACCATGTACTTGCTTGGCTCGATTCACATGGGGATCGCAGATATGTACCCGATGCAAAAAGACATCCGGGAAGCGTATGAAGAGTCGGATGAACTGTGGGTGGAAGCCGATATTATCAACGGTGACAGTGACTATTTAACACAAAAGATGGTTTACACGGATGGCACGACACTGAAGGATCATGTATCTGCTGAGACGTACCAAAAGGTGCAAAAATTGCTTGCCAAGCTGCAACTGCCAGCCAATTCTTTTGACGCCTACAAGCCGTTTGCGGTTTCTTTGTCTGTGCCAACGCTCGGCTACGTAGACAGCGATACGGATGTTCAGTTCGCGATGCTATCCGGCATCGACAGGTACTTCCTGACAAAGGCGATGCTGGATGAGAAGCCGATCAACGAGCTGGAAGGCATTAAGCTGCAAGCGGACTTGCTGTCAGGTGTACCGGCAGAACAGCAGGAGAAAGAATTGAACATCATTTTAGATAGCGCTATGGCCGAAAAAGGGCTGGAGGAAAGCACAAAGCTATTAAAAGACATGCAGACAGAGTGGGTAGAAGGCGATCTGAATGGCTTTACCCAAATCATGACGACGCATGGCGATTTCGGTGAAGGCGAAGTGAATCAGCGTCTGCTCGGTGAGCGGGACAAAAACATGGCTATTAAACTGGCAGAGGTGTTGGAGAAAGAAGGGGAAACGACTTCTTTTGTCGTAGTAGGTGCAGCCCACTTTTCAATGAAGGGCATGGTTATCGATCATTTGAAAGCCAAGGGCTATAACGTCCAACAATTGCAATAAGAGCTAGAATAGGAAGTGTCGGCGCGAATGCTGGCACTTCTTTTTTGTTTACCGAAAAAATGCTTACCCGGGCAACTGTTGCTAACATTCTCCAGTTGATAGTAAAATTATACTATCTTGGCATACATAGGAGGTATTTTGCGTGGGCTTGTTTGATATGTTTAAGACGGACAAAGGGGAAGAAATGACCCCTCATTTTGGATTCGCATGTTCCTTGCTCTATATGATGAAATCGGATGGAGAAATGGACCACGAGGAAATCGGTCAATTGCTCGCTGTATTGGGCGGTGAAGAAAGCAACGGCGTGATTGGTGTAGGTGCGAATAACAGACAGTTGCTCGATAACGCAATGAAATATACACGCAATAACTCTATCGAGAAATTCCTGAGCGAAGTAACGCCATTGCTCACAGATGCTCAAAAAATGTGCATCCTGGTTAACCTGATCGATTCCTCCCTGGCAGATGGCCAACCTGAGCGTGAAGAGCAAGAGCTGTTTGGCAAGTTCTTGACTGCGTTTGGTATTTCGGAAGATCGTTTCCGTCCATTCTTTGAAGTAATCGTGTTGAAAAATGACCGTGGTGTGTTCGTGAATCAAAACCATCCAAAGAACCAACCAGGTTACAGAGTTACACTTCCTGTTTAATCTTTGATACGAATTCAGAACCTTCTCATTTGAGAAGGTTTTTTTCGTTTTTAGAAAAAGACAGACCCTCAAATGAGCAATACAGAAGAAATGTCTCCGCTTTGATTGTGCTACGATCTGTTTAGGAAAAAAATGAAAGGTGGGACCCCCATGCGGAGTCAAATTTCCAAAACCCGTCTGTGGATTGCACGGATTATGAGCGGACTTGTCATTCTTTTTATGCTTTTTGACGGTGTATTCAAACTCATCCAGCCTGCTCCTGTCGTAGAGGGAACCCTCGTACTCGGCTATGCGGAGCATCACATTGGCGTGATCGGCATTCTCGCCCTTGTATCAACGGTGTTGTATGCAATACCACGGACAGCAGTTTTAGGCGCACTTCTGTTGACTGGATTTTTCGGTGGAGTCATTGCTACCCAGATCCGTGTAGATGCGCCACTTTTTTCCCATACGCTGTTTGCTGTCTACCTCGCGATTTTGATGTGGGGCGGATTGTGGCTGCGGGATGAGCAGGTGCGAAAACTGCTTTTTGTTGCAAAAGGGGAAAAGTGATGTTCGGGCAACTGCTAGACGCAATCGCGCAACGCTCGAAGAAGAGCACTACACTGCTCATTGGGATTGATGGTGGTGGAGGCGCTGGGAAAAGCACTTTGGCTGAAAAAATAAAAGTGGCTTGCGATGACGTGACGATTGTTCACATGGATGATTTCTACTTGCCGTCTTCGCAGCGAATCGACACAAAGCCCGCTAACAAACCGATAGGGGCGGATTTTGACTGGGAGCGTCTGGCTAGCCAAGTGCTGGAACCGCTCCTCCAGGAAAAAACGGGACGCTATCAACGGTATGATTGGGAGACGGACACATTAGCCGAGTGGCACGCCGTTCCGGTCGGAGGAATTGTAATCGTGGAAGGAGTAT
Organism: Brevibacillus brevis; assembly: GCF_900637055.1. Classification (NCBI taxonomy): domain Bacteria; kingdom Bacillati; phylum Bacillota; class Bacilli; order Caryophanales; family Paenibacillaceae; genus Brevibacillus; species Brevibacillus brevis. The sequence goes on along the minus strand of NZ_LR134338.1, from coordinate 4,693,229 downwards.
ACGCGATTCGAAGGGAACTGGCCACGCATTACGATCTGACGATTTGGATCGAGACACCAAGAAGCACGAGGCTGTTGAGAGGGCTTGAGCGAGACGGGGAAGCAGCCCGTGATCTATGGGAAAATCAATGGATGGTGGCAGAAGATTTGTACCGAGAGCAACACGAACCGCATAAGAGAGCGGACTTCATTATTGATGGAACCCCGTGATCAACAACTACTCAAAAAGAAGCTGTAGCCACTTTCCGGCTACAGCTTTTTCCATGATCCTATTTGGTTGTAACCGTGAATCTCCGGTATTCGTTGGGCAACAGCCCGGTGCTCTTGCGAAACAGCTGGGAGAAGCGACTGGAGTTGTGGTAGCCCACGATATACGCAATCTGATTGATGTGTAAATCGGTGTTCGTAAGCAGTTGCTCGGCGTGATTCATTCGCTTGTTTTGAATATATTCGGTAATGGTGCATTGGTTCACTTGCTTAAAGGTGTATTTCAGCTTGGTGAGTCCCATGCAGGCAATCCGGGCGAGGTGCTCCAAGTGTATTTCGGAGGCGAAGTGATCGTCAATGTAGGCGGTCACAGCTGTCAGGCCGTCCAAATCCTGCCGAGATATGCTTTTGGTTGGATGCGTTTTTTTGTGTGCTTTGGCCTTTTCCACGATCAGTGATACTGCTTCTGCGACTTTCCCCTCGTAGTACAGCTTTGCGGCAATTCCCGTTCCCCGAAAATTCCGTATCTGTCTGAGCAAGAAAACAAGCTCCGCGAAATTCGTCATTCCATCTACTGCAATAAAGGACGAGCGCAGGTCCTTATACTCTACTGGATATTTGCTTTTCAAATAATCCTCGTAATACTCCGGCATGATTTCAATAGCCGTCGAGCGAATGGGAATGTTTTTGCGGTAACTGGCCCGATACATATTGTTATAGCCGATATGGACGCGGATGCAGCCGCTTGACAAGCGTTTATACGGGTTGAATTCTTCTCCAGAGACGGAATCGTAATAATTGAAGCTCAGGTACTTGGGTTGCTGGAACTCCAGAAACAAATCCTCGTAAAAGACGAAATCATGGATCGAAATCGAAAACAGGTTGTCGCGCGTATAAGTCCAGTAGCTCCCCTGCCCTTTCTCTGGCAAAACAGAAAAGCAAAGACCCTCGCGATTGTATGGACCGTGGTCGTCGTCAGGATAAAAGCCGCATTGCATTAAACACGGCGTATGTAGTTCTGTCAAAATATCTTTCATTATAGTCACCACCCATGCCGTGATCGGACGAAAACATACCACGAAAAGACGTATGTCTACCTGTCGTATTGCTAGAGATTGTGATCATCATTATCATTACGATTTGTAAGGGGGAATGCTACGTGCTCTTTGTCCCCTTAATAAGGTTGTGTGTGATCTTGGTTGTAGGGGTGTCTATCGAATGAAGGAAGAAGCATATAAAAAAGAAACAACTCGTACGAGACGTCTCGGTCCTAGAACGCATCTGTTGGTGCTGGTAATAGCGAGTATTTTGGCCATGACCGTTCGTGATGATATGCAGGTGCATTTACTGGTGGCACTAAGTGTAGTGTACTTGGTATGGAATCACCTGTCCAGAAAGGCGTTTCAACTGGTCGTGTTCTATTGCGTGTGCATGGCTTTTGTGTTTTTCATGCCGAATGCGTTGGCATTGGGAACGATGAAGCTCATTGTCTACACGATGGTGAGAATGATGCCTGTCATCATGATCGGCACGGTTCTGATCTATACGCCTCCTGGCAGTATCATGAGTGCCTTTGAGAAGATGTATGTCCCCAAACCGATTTTGGTGATGATTTGTATTTTGATCCGTTTTTTCCCTGTAGTCATTTTGGAAATGAAAGCGATTCGTGACGGTATCCGCGCCAGAGGGATTTTTCCGCATTGGTACAGTGTATATAAGCATCCGGCCATGGCCTACGAATGTTTTTTTATGCCGTTGGTCGTCCGCTGCCTGAAGCTGTCGTCAGAACTGGCGTCGTCTGCTGAGCTCCGCGGTATCGAGTGCACAAACGCGCGGACCTCTATCTATCCAGTTGGCTTCAAGACCATGGATGGCATCGTCGTCGGGGTGTATGCGCTGATCGGCTCGGCAATTTACTGGACGGGAGGGATGATTTCGTGATTGAGCTGAACGATGTCACGTTTCATTATGGTCAGGAAGATGGAGGACATGACACGGAGACAGGCGTGAAAAATATCAGCTTATCTGTAAAAGCTGGACATTGTGTCGTGCTATGTGGGCGGTCCGGCTGCGGCAAGAGTACGATTATGAGGCTGGTCAATGGTCTCGCACCCAATTTTTATGCCGGACGTCTCACGGGTGAAGTAAGCGTGGGCGGAAAAAGTCCTGCGAGCATGCTGCCCGAGGAACGTACCCGGCTCATGGGCGTCGTATTTCAAGATCCCCGCAGCCAATTTTTTATGGAAACCGTCCGGGATGAGCTGGCGTTTTCCGCAGAAAACATCGGCATGGCACCAGACGAGATTCGAAACCGGATGGATAGGCAGGCCAGCCAGCTCGGGATTTCCCACTTGCTCGATACCTCTTTACATAAACTGTCCAGCGGGCAAAAGCAACGAGTGGCTATAGCAGCCGCATCCGTTTTGACACCGCCACTTCTTTTGCTGGATGAGCCTACTGCGAATCTGGACGCTTCCTCTACACAAAACCTGATTGAAATCTTAAGCAAGCTCAAGCAAAATGGTACCACTCTGCTCATCAGCGAGCATCGGCTAGTTCCCTTTCTACCCGTTGTCGATTTGTTTGTCTGCATGGAAAATGGCAAAATCGCACGGACGTGGACGAAGGACGAGTTTTGCCAGCTGTCTCATGATGACGTGCGTGTGTACGGTCTGCGTCATCCTGACATGACGCTTCCCGAGACAGCGAAGAAACGTGAGCAGCCAGAGATGTCCGAATCCATGGTGGAAGGAAGAGGGCTTAGCTATTTTTATAAAAAGAAAAACGACGGAATCACCGATATCAACATCTCGCTTCCACAGGGGAGCGTAACAGCGTTGACTGGAGAGAACGGTACGGGCAAGACGACACTATGCAAAATTTTATGCGGTCTTCTTCGTGAGCGAAAAGGAACGATTGTCCGCCAAGGTCGTAAATTGTCCGCCAGCAAAAGACGAGCTGTGAGCTATTTGGTGATGCAGGATGCGGACTACCAGCTCTACGCAGACAGTGTCGGGAACGAAATCGTGTTGGGAAAAATTTTGAATGAAGAGCTCCGCGAAAAGGTGTATGAAGCGATGGATGCTTTCGGTTTGCGCGAGCTTCGCGATCGGCATCCTGCGTCATTATCCGGTGGAGAGAAGCAGCGGGTCACGATGGCAGCCGCTTATTGCTCCGAGGCAGAACTGATCGTGCTGGATGAACCGACAAGCGGACTTGACGGCGATGGAGTGCTAAAGGTAGCCGCATGGGTGAAAAAGCTGGCCGAGGCAGGCAAAACGGTCGTCATTATTACGCATGACCAGATTCTTTCCAAGCTGGCATGTGATCAAGTGGTTGAGCTGAGGCATACCCGAGATGTGGAGACGATTTTTGCGGAGCCAGGGATACGAACAACGATTGAAACTGCCAATCGTTGACAGATGAAAAAGCATGTGGTAGGATGGTCACAACTTATCAGGGACGGAGGGTTACGTGTGGCAAATTAATTTTTCGATACTTTATTCGCACAACACAATCGATGAAATAGTGAGAAAAGGCTATGTTGTGTGCATACGAATCGAAAAATGGATTGCCGCTACGGTAACCCAATTGAATCATGGGCAAATGAGAGTGAGGAAGGCAAGCGTGACGACCTCCTCTATTTGCATGATCTGCGAAGAGAATGGAACCAATCCTGTACGATCAGATACTGGTATCTGATGTTCTTGGTTTTCGTTTCTTCTTCCTTTTTCGATGACGTAAGCACAGGCAGCCTAGCCTGTGTTTTTTTATTTCAGTTCGTTGAGGAGGAAAACATACAATGGCAGAACAGATCTTAAAAGTGAACGGTGTGGAAATATGTGCGGAAAGCTTTGGGAAGCCCACAGATCCGGCGATTTTGCTGATTATGGGAGCTCAAACGTCCATGCTTTGGTGGGAGGAAGAATTTTGTCAGCGAATAGCCGACGCTGGACGCTTTGTCATTCGTTTTGATAATCGGGATGTTGGACGCTCCACGACTTATGAGGTTGGCCGTCCGGGATACACGTTTGAAGATATGGCGGATGATGCCATTCATGTCCTGGATGCATACGGCGTACAGCAGGCGCATATCGCCGGGATGTCAATGGGCGGAATGTTGACGCAAATCATCGCCTTGCGACATCCCGAAAGAGTTCGAACGATCACATTGCACGCATCCTCGAATTTTGCTCCCGGCCTACCGCCAATCGATGAGAAGCTGATGGAGTTTTTCAGCAAGATGGGGGAGATCAACTGGGAGGATGAGCAGGAGGCGTTAGGGGCGGCGGTCGCGAGTTGGAAAGTTCTCAGTGGTTCCAAGCATCCTTTTGACGAGCAGCGCGTCCGTGAATTGGCCCAAATCGATATCGCCAGAAGCAACCATTATGCAAGTAAGTTCAACCACGCCTTTGTGACGGCCAGTGAACCGTACTTGTTGCGGACAGCGGAAATCGCTGTGCCAGCTCTCGTGATTCACGGTACAGAAGACTTGCTTATCCCTTTCGCGCATGCATTACATCTTGCGAACACCATTCCGGGAGCAGTCTTGCTCACGTTGGAAGGGACAGGGCATGAGCTTCCTCATGGGGATTGGGAGGTCGTCATCGAAGCGATTTTGAAGCATACACAAGAAAAGGAAGCGTAATTACACTTCCTTCTCTTCGCAGAGCAAGCGGATGAGCGAGTGGTCTTAACATTCGCGAGATCGCGCTGGCTCCACCCAGGCAGCAAGGTTAATTAGTAGCAAAAAAAGACGGAGCGGAAAACAGGAATCACTCCTGCTTTCCCTCCGTTTTTTTGTAGCGGGAATGGCGTATTTCCTTTTGTGGGGAAACAGCCACAATCAATATGGAATCGTTTTCGTTTATGCTCTCGGGCTAACGAGAATTTTCACCTGGTTTTTCTCTTTCAGCAGTGCTTCAAAACCATGCTCCACGATCTCGTCGAGCTTGATGCGTTGGGTGACCAGCTTGTCTGCCGGGAAGAAGCCCTTTTCCATCAGGCTGATGACGGCAGGGAATACGTCGCGGTAGCCGATGATACCTGTCATGTTGCGCTCTTTCATGACGATGTGATTTGGCTTGATTGGTGCTTCTCTTTCGAAGATGCTGACGATCATGATTTGTCCAGCGATTTTGGTAGATTCGATGGCTTGCGTGAGGACAGGAGGCACGCCTGTGACTTCAAAGGCGATATCTGCGCCGCCATTTGTCCGTTTGTGAATTTCCTGGACGACGTCGTATTCTTTCGGATCGATGACGATGGCGCCCAGCTCAGCTGCCTTGTTTTTGCGTTCGGGGGACAGCTCCACAGCATAAATCTCAGCAGCACCTGCTGCTTTCAGTGCTTCAATGACAAGCAAGCCGATAGGACCGGCACCGAATACGACAGCTTTGTCACCTGCTTTCAACTGACTTGAACGGACTGCATAAAGGGCTACGGCAGATGGCTCCACAAGAGCGCCTTGCTCATAAGAGAGACTGTCTGGGATTTTGTGAACCATGTGTTCATCGCAAGCCACGTATTCCGAGAAGCCGCCGCCACCGCCGGCCAGACCGAGGAAGCCCATTTTTTCACAAAGATTGTATTTGCCTTGTCTGCACGCAGCGCAGGTTCCGCAAGCGAAAACCGGCTCGACGACGACGCGATCGCCAACCTTGATAGTGGTTACGCCTTCCCCGATTTCCACCACTTGTCCGGAAAATTCATGCCCCATTACGATCGGGGCTTTTTCGCCTGTAAGCGGATGTTCAGCTCCCTGTGGGATGAAGATCGGGCCAGCAACGTATTCGTGCAAGTCGCTTCCGCAAATACCGCACCACTCAACTCTGATTTTCACTTTACCTTTGGACGCAATCGGTTCCGAAATGGTTTCCAATCGGAGGTCTTTCAAACCGTGCCAACGTAACGCTTTCATATCTGCCATCTCCTCGTTCGATTTGGTTTCTATATGAAATTCAGCAAGTAAAATAGGAAACGTTTCCGAAAAATAATATGTCATAAGTTTGGCATCTTGTCAATTTGATTTCCTAGGCAAGAGTTGGGGGTGGTGTGCAATCGGTTGAGGAGAGGATGTTGATTCTAGCTACGTTGAGAAGATGTATCCGTGTTGTGCAACAGGTGCGAAGTTGCCTGCCATGTTTTGCTCACGCCTCGTTACCATTGGTTTTGTGTATGCTATAATAGCGGTAGGAAAACATATTTTAGCTCGGAAACATAGAAAACGATTCCGATATGGAAAGGAAAGCAAGGCGTTGGATACAAAAAATAAAGTGACAATAGAAGACGTAGCGAAGAAGGCGGGCGTAGGAATCGCAACGGTATCGAGGGCCATCAATGACAGCGGGGGAATCAGTCCGAAGACAAAAGCGTTGATTTTACAGGTGATCGATGAGTTGGGCTTTATTCCGAACACTTCTGCGCAAAGTCTAAAGGTGCGCCAAACCTATCAAATCGCACTGGCTGTCCCTGACATTCGCAATGCGATCATTCCGGATATCGCCTGGTCGGTCGAGCAAGCGGCCAAGCAGCATGGCTACCGCGTCGTACAAATTAATACAGCAGGAAATGCCCGAATGGAGCTTGAGACCGTGCGTGAGGTCAAAAAGCTGCATGTAGACGGGCTGATTATCATGCCGCTCGCCTATCCGAAGACGTTGGTCCAGATGATTAACAAAGCGAGTGTTCCAGTTTCGATTATTAACTATGGGAAAAAGCTCGAAGACAATGTGAAAGCAGATGTAGTCAGCATGGCCCGTCAGGAAGGCCGGCTCGTCATGGAGCATCTGATCAAAATTGGCCGCACGCGAATCGCTTATGCAGGTGCGCCGAAGGACAAGATCGAGGAGCGGTATTTTGCCTATGAGGCGTCGCTTCAGCACGTCGATCCTTCGCTGGTGTATTTTGGCGAGGACTTCTCGTTTGAGACGGGCCTTCGTGCTGCGGATTACTTTTTTAGCCTAAAAAACATGCCGGACGCCATCTATGCGGTCAATGACATGGTGGCAATCGGGATCGTGAATCGGTTCAAGGAGCTCGGCGTTCGCGTGCCAGAAGATGTCGCGGTCGTAGGAATTGACAACAATGTGTGGACGACGATTACGACTCCACAGATCAGTTCTGTTTCGATCATGGGGGAAGAGGTGGCGCGGCTGGCGACTGAGCTTTTGCTGAAACGGATTCGAGAGCAGGGGGCAGGAGCGTACGAGCGCGTACAGTTCGAGCCGCGGCTGATTGTAAGGGAGTCCAGTGTGGCGGTTATCCGTAAATCCTCGTTGGATACGTAGGGGATTTTTAGATGAAAAGCCGAGTGAAAGACAGGCGATCGGTGATGATGCCTGGCGTTTACTCGGCTTTGGCTTTAAGGTAATATGGCAAACGAACGAACAGGAAACCCGGAGGCTTTTTCAGGCTTTGGCGTAATGTTTACAATGACAGCACCTTTTGCCGGGAGCTTATCGAGATTTTTGAGCAGCTCTACTTGATAGGTGTCTTGATCGAGTACGTAATATTCACCCAAAAGCGCTCCATTTTTTCGGTAATCGATCGTCGCATCCGTATCGAAGGTTTCGTGACCGACTGCTTTGATTTGTCTTTCCTCGAACAAAAATTTCAAAGCCTCCAATGACCAGCCAGGAGCGTGGTTGTTGCCATCTGCATCCTTGTTGTTGAAGGCTTCCACATCTGGCCAGCGCTTGCTCCAATCTGTGCGCAAGGCGACGAAGGAGCCGCTCTCGATTTGACCATGCTCGGTTTCAAAATGCAAGATGTCTTCCACGGTTAGCGAATAGTCGTTGTTGGCCTCTGCCTCTTTTGATTTGTCGATGACGACAAGCGGCAATACGAGTTCTTTCAGTTCGATCTCGTCCAGATAACGCTTGTTGCGCACAAAGTGAATCGGTGCATCCAAGTGCGTACCGTACTGTCCAGGAAAAGAGAAGCGCTGGGCAAAGAAGCCATCGTCATGTGTGAACAGCGTTTGGAATTCGGCGGCGTCAAAGGCGTGGAAGTGTGGAGACTCCGGACCGAATGTGTGCGTGAGATCTACCCATTCTTTTTGTTTTAACAGGGTAATTGCTTGAATCAAGTCATTTGCCATGTGCCCACCTCATTACTGTTTTTTGAATTTTCGCGCTTGTACAACCAAGTTTATCCAATACTTTATCGGTTCTAATTCCGAGTGTCAATATCGCAATAATATGAATGGATAGTTTAAGGAAAAATAGCAAGAGTATCATCCACCCGAAATGCAAAGGAGAACTTCCCATGACAAAAGAGCTTTGGATCAATTTGCCCGTCAAGGACCTCGAAAAGTCCAAATCGTTTTTTGCCGCACTTGGATTCTCTTTTCATCCTCGCCATGAGAACAGCAAGGATGTAGCGGGCCTGTTGATTGGTGAGAAAAACCTCCTGGTGCTGCTTTTCCCGGAGGCAGCCTTCCAATCGTTTACGCAAAATGAGCTGGCAGATACGAAGCGCGGAACGGAAGTGTTGTTTTCGATCGATGCCGAGAGCAGGGAAGAAGTGGATGAATTGGTGGGTAAGGTGATAGACGCTGGGGGCACTGTTTTCAGTGAGCCTCGGGAGCATGGTCCGGGGATGTATGGGGCGGGCTTCGCTGATTTGGATGGTCATCGGTGGAATGTGCTGTATATGGATAGGAGACAGATATCGACAGAATAGAGAATCGTGCCCCTGAGAAATCAGGGGTTTTTGCATGAACAAGCAAAAAATTCATGTTCTATTAAGGTTGTATAGAAATGCGATTAAGATTGGTCGTTTACTCTTCTTGAGAAGGAAAAAGGGAATGGAGAGGAGCAATCTTATGAAAATGTGTTTGAAGTTACAGACATTAATGGCGACTGTACTTGTAACTACTATGAGCGTCAGCCTTGTAAGCGGAGTTGTTTCTCCAACCAAAGTGTTCGCATCTTCTGTATCTGGGCCGGATGATCCGAGAGAGGTAGAGCAATTTGCAGATGAATTTTTTAACCGGTCTGAAATTAAGAACAACATGGCAGGAGCTGCGTTTGTCGTTGTAAAAGGAGACAAGGTCCTTTTTAAAAAAGGGTATGGATATGCGGATGTAGAGAAGAAGATTCCGGTCGATCCTGATCGCACCGTATTCCGTGTAGCGTCAGTATCCAAGGTTATTACAGCTACAGCCGTTATGCAGTTGGCGGAGCAAGGGAAAATAGATTTGAACAAAGATGTATCCGCATATATGGGGGGTGTCCGGATTCCGAATAAGACAGGCACTCCTCTAACAATGGAACATCTGTTAATGAACGCCACTGGATTTGACTATGGAGACACTTCTGACTCTTCAACAACCGACTTGAAACGGGAGGTTTCTTTAAAGAAATACGTTATGGACAATCTCCCAAATGTCATTCGCAAGCCAGGAGAGTTTTACAGATATGACAACCTCGGCTTCACCATTCAAGGTTATGTTGTAGAACAAGTAGCAGGAAAACCATTTGGAGAATACGTGCAGGAACGCATCTTTAAGCCGCTTGGCATGGAAAATAGTGATTTTCGACTTACACCATCAATAGTCAAAGAGTTGGCTGTACCTTATAATCTTATCGGACAGCCGATCCCGACTTATGCAACGGTACCAACTGAGCTTCCTGATGGTGGAATGCTCTCAACTGGTTCTGATATGGCTGCATTCATGATTGCTCATCTCAATAAAGGAAAGCTTGGGAATGCGACGATTATGGAAGAAGAAACGGCGGCAGAAATGCAGAGACCTCATCTTTCCGTGCATCCAAAGCTGAATAACATGGCGCTTGGTTTCGAATATGCCAACCAGCAAAATTACAATGGACATTATGTTATTGAAAAAGCAGGGGATTTACAAGGATACCATACCGGGATGTGGTTGATCCCGGAAGAAAAAGTGGGAGTATTTGTTACAGTCAATAAGGACTTCGAAATTCGTAAGCCTTTGATTGAAGCGTTTATGGATCATTACTACCCGAAAAATGAGCAGAAAAGGGGAGCGTTTGCGTTAGCGAAACAAGAACTCACGAAGTTTGAAGGGACATACAGCGATTTGCGAAACCGGATGTGGACGACTCGTATACGTGCTGAAGGCGGCAAACTCATTGTAAAAGACCCGCTGGGAGAACATGTCCTATATGAGGTGGAGCCACTCTTATTCCAGGATGAACAAGGTATTAAAGCTGCTTTTAAGCTGAACGATCACGGAGATGTGCAGGCTTTCTATTACGATTTAAAATCAGATAGTTGGGCAGAAAAAATGCCTGAGCCGCAACGTTATCAGGATGTGGAGAATGACCATCCATATGCGTCCTATATCTATCACCTGAGCCAGATCGGTGTCTTTGCTGATAGGGAAGGAGACAATCGCTTTTCGCCCGAACAACAGATAACAAAAGGAGAGTTTGTTGGCTGGTTCATCAAGTGGAGTGGCATTGCCCCATCAAAGCATAAACCGATTTACACGGATCTTTCAGGCAACAAGTATGCGCGGGAAATTCAAGCAGCTTACGAGTTAGGTTTACTAAAAGCATCTGCTGATGGCAAATTTTATCCGAACGAGCCATTGACGCGTCAAGAAGCAGCAACCATCGTATGGCGCATGGCATTTGGCTATCTTCATGCAGAGCCGAAAAAAGCCAAGTTGAGTGGTAGGACAGATGCTTGGGCTTTAGAGGGAGTCCATTTCGTAGTGGCAAAAGGATTATACGGACCAGAAGTGGTGAAAGGCAGAGATGGCAGTTTCGACTATAAATCAGAGCAACTGATGGTAAGGAAAGAAGCGGCTGCGTTACTATCTCGGTTCGCAGACCAATTATTTTAGTGTACAACAAGCCGTGACTTCTTGTTTGTGCTTCGTTGCGACATGAGGCGATGGAGGGAAATACAATCAAAACGATACTGATCATCGACGATGAAGCACAAATTCGTGAACTACTCAGTATTTATTTGAAAAATTACGGGTTTGCTACTTATGAAGCAGGTAATGGAGTGGATGCGCTGACTGTATTCTCAAACGTGCAAATTGATCTGGTTATTGCTGATATTATGATGCCGATGATGGATGGATACGAGTTATTAAAAAAGATGCGACATATTTCCGAGGTTCCGTTTTTGTTTCTGTCCGCGAAATCGGACGATATGGATAAAATTATTGGACTGCAGCTTGGCGCTGACGACTATGTGGGGAAGCCTTTTAACCCCATAGAAGTCGTCAGCAGAGTTCAAGCGTTATTCAGAAGAATGGATGTATTTTCCAAAGGTGAAAAGCAGAACCATGAAATCATACAATTTGGCGATGTCATGCTCGATTTGAAGAGCTGTAAGCTGTACAAAAATGGACAGCAGAAAGAAGTGACATCGTACGAGTTCAAGATTTTGTCTTTACTGATGAAGCATGCGGGGAGAGTTTTTACAAAAGCGTCTATTTACGAGCATGTTTGGGGGCAGGAATACATAGGGGATGAAAACCTGATCATGGTCTATATCAGCAAACTCAGGGAGAAGATTGAGGATAACCCAAGAAAGCCAGTTCATCTTATTACGATCAGGGGGTTAGGCTACCGTTTTGAAAAAAAATGAGAGCATCCCCGACAAGCGACCGTTAAAACAACTGTTTTTTCGGCATTATGTTGTGATAAGCGGTTTGTTGTTATGTACGATTATGATTGCTCTTTTGGGGACAGACCTGTTGATGGACAACTATTTTGATAAAACGCCCGATTTGACCCAAGTGGATGGCAGTAAAATATACCAGTACCCTTTTGAAAAGATTGATGGTCGGTTGTTAGACGAGTACGGCGGCTGGTTCGAGATCGTGAATGAATCGGGGACAGTCATCTATGTAAAAGGCAACAAGGAAGACAATATCATGACATATAGCGATGGAACGCTGTACGCTAAAGTGGACATACTGCGAAATGATGATTCAACTTTCTACCATGCCTATCAAGCGCAAGGGCCAGAGGGTGAGAACTATGTTCTGTTATGGAAAATTCCTCAGCGGTTGGAAAATATATCAGTGGCGCTTGGAATCTTTATAGCGTTGTTTGCCGTTCTGTTGTTCATTGCCCTTTATTTCTACACCCGGTACTCCGTCTTGCAGATGAAGAAGCCTCTCCGGCAAATTGTAGAGGGCATTAAAGAAATGGAAGGCTTCAATTATCAAAAGAGACTTAGATTTTCGGCTGAGATGGAATTTGCAGAAATCCGGGAAGCGTTTAACGGAATGGCAGAACGACTACAGCAGACCTCTGCAGAGAAAGAAGCGGTAGCGAACAACAAAAGAAACATGCTGCTGCATTTGTCTCATGATCTGAAAACACCGATCACCTCTGTATTCGGGTATTCTCAGTTGTTGCTGGATAGGCCGGAGCTAGAAGAAGAGCAAAGGCGTCAGTATGTTCAATATATTAACGACAAATCGTCTTATATGGCCCATTTGATTCAAAATTTGTTCGAGCTGGCAAAGCTGGAAGACCAGCACGTGAGACTGGATCAAGAAAAGGTGAATATTAGTAAGTGGTTTATGCAGCTTGTTGCGGAATTTTATCCGGAAATAGAAGATAGGGGATTTCAGTTGGAAGTGAAAATTCCAGAGGAGCCGCTGTTTGTCGTGTTCGACAAAATGCACATGAACCGCGTTATTACGAATTTGATCGGTAACTCGCTAAAACATAATCCGCCGGGAACACAGCTATTCGTTTCATGCGAGAAAATAGAAGCCGGCGTTGTTCTGTGGTTAGGTGATAACGGTACAGGTGTTCAAGAGAATGTTAGGGAACACATTTTTGAAGAGTTCATAAAAGGGAGTAATCCTGTGAAAGATAGCACCGGACTCGGTCTAGCCATTTGTAGAAAAATTATAACGTTACATCAGGGGACTATTCTTTTGGAAAGGAATCAACGGTATACGACTCTATTTAAAATAACTTTGCCTCTTGAATAAGCGGTACTCTTCTTGTAGCTGTCACGACGGTCGTTCCCTTCCCTATTTCTGCTTAAACATGACAGCTATACACAGGCTGATGTCAGAAAGAGAAGCAAGTGGTATGCTGGAGGGGTAAGGCAGGATTGGAGAAGGGGATGGTGTTATGAAAAGGACACGCAAAATCACCTCCTAAAATCAGTAGCTTTAGATTTTAGGAGGGATATCCAATGAAATTTCAGCGAATTGATCTAGATAATTGGAGCAGAAAGTCTTATTTCGAGCATTATCTGAACCGAGTAAATTGCACCTTCAGTATGACGGCCAACATTGATATAACGGAATTGCTCCCTGCCCTACGGCAAAAGGGGATGAAGCTGTACCCGGCTTTTCTGTATATGGTGACAAACGTTGTCAATGCGCATCGCGAATTTCGGACTTCCTTTCATGCAGACGGCGAGTTGGGCTATTGGGAGAGCATGATACCCAGCTATACTTTTTTTCACCAGGACGATCAAACTTTTTCTACGATGTGGACGGAATTCGCTGACGAGTTCCCTGTGTTTTATCAAAATTACGTAGCGGATATGAAAAAGTACGGGGACAATAAAGGTCTTGTGGCGAAAGAACCGGAACCGGCTTATACTTTCCCTGTCTCGTGTATTCCCTGGGTTAGCTTCAGTGGATTTAATCTGAATATTTCGGGAGATGGGCGGTATTTGCTGCCAATCATTACAAGTGGAAAGTATTTCGAGCAAGAAGGCAAAACGTTATTGCCTGTTTCTTTGCAAGTCCATCATGCGGTTTGTGATGGATATCACGCCAGCCTGTTTTTCAATGACTTGCAAAAATGGGCAAAAGAATACAAGGAATGGTTAGGTGTCGAGTAAATTGGCTCGTTTGGTATGCTTCTCCTTCCTAATCTCTTCCAATCATTTATAATAGCGGTAGGAGAATTGGGAGGAGAAAGAATGAACAAAGAATTGGTAGGAAAAATCTTCGGCTGTATTGTTTTGGGTGCGATCATCACGGTGATCGGAGTCGTGGCGATGGTGATGACTGCTCTGAACGCCCAGGGAAGAGTTTATTGCCTTCTCGTTGCTGTCACGACGTTCGTTTTTATCATCTACATCATCGGCCAAATGTTCGCCCCGCAAAAGAGTCGGTTATGGAACCGAGCCCTCTTTGTCTATTTTCTCTTTTGTACGCTGCCAGTTGCGGGATATGAGATCAGCAGCTATTACCATAACAGCATTCCTGTGGTCAGTGAGGCAGAGGTCGATCTGGAACAATATAAACCGTTCGGCACAAACTCCAAGGTTCATAAACTTGATCAACCTGCGACAATGTCGTTGCAGTCTGATTTGCCCAAAATAGATGGGGCGACCGCTTTGTATCCTCTTTACGCTTCCTTTGTGCAGGCTGTTTATCCCGAGAAAGATTACGACCTTTACGACAGCGAAGTCATGGTAAGCAAGACGCCAAAAGCGTACGAAAACTTACTGGATGGCAAAGTCGATGTCATCTTTGCAGCAGGTCCTTCCGAGGAACAGCTCCTAGCAGCAAAAGAAAAAGGCGTGGAGCTTAAGCTGACACCAATCGGTAGGGAAGCCTTTGTCTTTTTTGTCAATGCAGAGAATCCTGTTCAAGGACTCACTACCCAGCAGATTCGCGACATCTATGCGGGAGACGTCATTTCCTGGGATGAAGTCGGGGGCGGCTATGAGCTCATCCGTGCCTTTCAGCGTCCAGAAAATAGCGGGAGTCAGACGATGCTGCAGAAGATCATGGGAGATAAAGAGCTCATGACCGCGCCACAAGAGGACGTGGTAACGGGGATGGGTGGAATCATCGAGCAAACAGCCAACTACAAAAATTATTCGAATGCCATCGGTTACTCGTTCTTGTTTTATGCCACTGAGATGGTGCGAAACGGTAACATTCGTTTGCTCGCGATTGATGGGGTATCGCCTAATAAGGAAACGATAAAAAACAGAGCGTATCCGTTTGCGGCCGAGTTTTACGCAGTGACGGCTGGAACGGACAATCCGAATGCAGAGAAACTGATCGAATGGATTTTGTCTCCGCAGGGACAAGAATTGGTAGAAAAAACGGGCTATATTCCGGTGAAATAATAAGAAGCAAGCAAATGGAGACCCTTGGGCGATGGCCCCGAGGGTTTCTTCTTCACTCTTGTGGTTCGTAACGGTAGGAGGGAGCGGCATTGCCTTGTCACAGATGGACACACAGACTGGCTTGTTCACTTTTTTTAGCGGATTATTCTTTATGGCTGGTTTATATTGACAGAAAAATCTAGGACTGTTATAAAAATAGTGAATAGCACTCGCGAGGTGAGAGTGCTAACATCGAAAAAGGAATACATAAGAAGTCCGGAAAGGTGGGTATTTCATGGAAAAAAAGCAGTTTCAAGCAGAATCTACACGCCTCTTGGAAATGATGATCCATTCTATTTACACACAAAAGGAAATCTTTTTGCGCGAGCTGATTTCCAACTCGAGTGACGCGATTGACAAAATTTACTACAAATCGCTCGTCGATGATCAATTGGTGTTTGATAAAGAGAACTATTACATCAAAGTAGCCGTTAACAAAGACACCAGAACACTGACCCTGACAGATACCGGGATCGGCATGACGCAGGATGAGTTGGAAAATAATCTGGGTGTCATCGCGAAAAGCGGGTCTTTGGCGTTCAAGAAAGAAAACGACGCAAAGGATGGCTACAACATCATCGGTCAATTCGGGGTAGGTTTCTACTCGGCTTTCATGGTTGCCGACAAGGTTACAGTCATCAGTAAAGCACTGGGCAGCGACACTGGGTACAAATGGGAATCCAGCGGTGCGGATGGCTACACGATTGAGCCTTATCCAAAAGATTTCGTCGGGACCGAGATTATTCTCGAAATCAAGGAGAATACAGAAGAAGAGAACTACGACGAGTTTTTGGAGGAGTACCGTTTAAAAGCGATCATCAAAAAGTACTCTGACTTCATTCGTTACCCAATCAAAATGGACGTTACGCAGCATAAGCCAAAAGAGGGCAGCGAAAACGAGTACGAACAAGTGACGGAAGAACAAATCGTGAACAGCATGGTTCCGATTTGGCGAAAAAATAAAAGCGAGCTGACGACTGAGGATTACGAACAGTTTTATGCGAGCAAGCATTACGGCTTCGACAAGCCGCTTAAGCACATCCACATCAGTGCAGATGGAGCCGTTGTTTATCAGGCGATTTTGTACATCCCGGAGAGCATGCCGTTTGATTACTACTCGAAGGAGTACGAAAAAGGTCTGGAGCTGTATGCGAACGGTGTACTGATCATGAACAAATGCGCGGACCTGCTTCCAGACTACTTCAGCTTTGTGAAAGGGATGGTTGACTCCGAGAGCCTGTCGCTCAACATTTCCCGTGAGATGCTGCAGCATGACCGTCAATTGAAGCTGATTGCGAAAAACATCACGAGCAAAATCAAAAGCCAGCTGCAAAGCTTGCTGAAAACAGAGCGTGAGAAATACGAACTGTTCTACAAGTCATTTGGCAGACAGCTGAAATACGGCATGTACAGCGACTACGGAACACATAAAGAAACACTGCAAGACTTGTTGATGTTCTACTCTTCCAAAGAGAAAAAGCTGGTGACGCTAGAAGAGTACGTAGAGAGAATGCCAGAAGATCAGAAGTACATCTACTATGCATCCGGGGAGTCGATCGAGCGAATTGAAAAGCTGCCGCAAACAGAGCTCGTATCCGAGAAAGGTTACGAAATCCTGTACTTCACAGATGACGTCGATGAGTTCGCGATCAAAATGATGATGAACTACAAGGAAAAGGAATTCAAATCCGTATCGAGCGGGGATCTGGGAATCGAACCGGGTGAAGAAGAAAAAGCAGCCGAAGCAGAAAACGAAAACAACAAAGAACTGTTCGACTATATGGCATCGCTGCTCGAAGGAAAAGTCAAAGCCGTAAAAGCTTCTAAGCGCTTGAAGTCACACCCTGTCTGCTTGTCGACAGAGGGTGAAGTCACGATCGAAATGGAAAAAATCTTGAATGCCATGCCGAACAATCCGAATGTGAAGGCAGACAAGGTACTGGAGATCAATGTGAACCACGCGGTGTTCCAGTCGTTGAAGGGTGCATTTGACACGGACAAAGAAAAGGTCAATCTGTATACGGCCCTCCTGTACAATCAGGCTCTCTTGATCGAAGGCTTGCCGATTCAAGACCCAGTAGAGTTTACGAACGACATTTGCAAAGTTATGGTGTAAGGCAAAACAAGGGGATGCGATTCAGGCATCCTCTTTTTTCTCGTATTGATTTTCCGATCACAAGGGACTTATGATGGAAGGCAAGGATATACATAGAGAGGGGAGAGTAGAACCTATGTGGAACCCGTTAGAAGTGAAAGATCTCATCACCAGTGCAGAAGAACTGAAAAGCCTGGTAGGAGAACCGCACGAGGCGGTTGTGAAAAAAAGCATCGCGCAGGTTGAGTCGCATGTGATCCATTACGTGTCCATGTCACCGTTGTTTTTCTTGTCTACAGCAGATGCTTCAGGCAGATGTGACGTTTCCCCGAGAGGCGACGAGCCGGGCTTTGTTAAAGTGCTGGATGATCACCATATTATTTTTCCAGAGCGAATGGGGAACAGACGAGTCGACTCTTTGCTGAATATCATTGCCAATCCGCAGGTGGGGATGATTTTCCTGATTCCTGGTCTGGAAGAAGTGTTGCGTATTAATGGATCAGCCCGCATTACGAAAGATGCAGAGCTGCTCGCTGCACAAGAATGGAAGGGCAAAACAAGCGGCATGGGCGTGATTGTGAAGGTAGAGGAATGCTTCCTCCATTGCCCGCGCGCATTTAAACAAGCAGACTTGTGGAAAACGGATTCATGGCCAGAAAAAGAGGCGATGCCTTCGATACTGGAAATGTTTCGCGCTCATTTGAAAATAAACGGCGTTACGTTGAATGATAAAGAATAAGAAAGAAAAAACCTTGAAGGAGCTTTACAACTCATAAAAAAGATAGTAAGGATTGAATATCCCTACTATCTTTTTTTATCTAGGGAATCGAACATTGGACAAAATCAAAAAGCTCACTGGTAATGCGGACTTTATGCTTACATCTATCTATTAATCAAATTTAATTTTAAATACATCACCCGCATTCCCACCAAAAACGATCATCCCACTTTCAGGCAGTACTACCGAATGATTGTTACTTGCCTTTGAAAAGTTCACAGTCATTCCATTCTTGTCATAAACGGCGAATCCGCCGCTTACCGGAGTCTCAACGTTCATAACTCGGTTGGCTGATTTTGCATCGATTTTATACCATCTAGCCTTACCATCTGATGGTATGACGCATAATGAATCTTTCCCATCATTAAAGGTTGGAATAGCATCTTCACTGATATAGGATAATCCATTGATCTTTACATACTCTTTTTGGTTCTTGTGATAGAAATTCAAATCAAAAGCGTCTCTTCCGTTTGCAACAGGGATTTGAATTACATTTACTGCTTTATTCTTGTCAACAATTTTAGTGCCTGAAGCGTATCCATGGCTGATATCAACTGATATTTCGTAATTCGCATCTTGATAGTCCATTTGATGTTGCAATTGCGAATTCTCATGCATAAATTGAAATTTATCAACGATATTATCAAAAATATAGAAAATGATAATATTTAAGAGAAGAAATCCAATGACGGAAATGAAAGAATAAACGTCCTTATAAGTTAGAATACTCAGCTGGTATATACTTACGACAGGAATAACCAAGAATAATACGTAGTAACGATTATCCAAAGAGAAACTTCTACGTTTTGCAAGTAGTCGTATGATCTGAATGATCGCAAACATGATCATGGAACCGAGTAAAATAGCTTTCGTATTGGCTATTTGATCTTGTTCATTTATAGGGTTAAAGCTAAAGTCAACTGAATCTAGGGAATAAAATAAATAGAGCGATATAAAATAAGAGAGAGATACTAAAACACAGTAAAGTATAGAAAAAGTAAACTTCGTTTTAAATTCTACTGTATAAGATTGCGCAAAACTAAATATCACAAGAAAAGAAAGAATCGAAGATAAAATAAGAGAGGCTGGTATAACCAAATATAGGTAATCGAGCAGCCCAAAGATAATGAAGTAAATGAATCGGTTTTGTTTTTTAGCTGATTTGTCAAAAACCGAATTGAAGAAAAAATTAACTTGCAAACCCATCAGAAGTATAATGCAAAAGACAATCGGAAAATTATTTTGAATCATATCAATCGACCTTCATAATCATAAATTTGGTGTAAGTATCTTTTACCTCTTTCATTTTAGAACGGCCTATAGGCAATTCCTTCCCATTGGACATGAGAACCACTCCGCTAGCAAATTTCTTCACATGTAGCAGATTAATAATAATGGAACGATGGATTTGTATGAAGTTACAATCCTTTAAGGCCAGAGCATAATCAGAAATGATGCCTTTGCTTTCATAGGTTTGATTCGTGGTCGTAAAATGAAGCTTGCTTTTTATGGTTAAGCTTTTGGCAGCTTCAATACTAACAAGTTCATCATATTTTAATACGACTTCTTCATAGCCTGACTTGATGACCATATACTTTTTATCAAGTGCTTGAAAGTATTGGTGTAGCTTGATGATTTTCTCCTCCAAGATCGAAGGTGCAATGGGTTTTATCAAGTACTGGAATGTCATGACGTCAAAACTTTCCATCATATATTTTGGGTAACTTGTCAGAAAAATAATTTGTTCATCCAGGTTATTTAACCCTCTTATTGTTCGGGCTGTTTGAATTCCGTTCATTCCACCCATTTCAATGTCCAAAATTAAAATATGGAATGGAATATCATGGCGCTCATAATAAGATGCCAACTGCTCTCCCGAGTCGAATAATTCGATTGCAAATTCAATATTTGTCTTTATCGACAATGTAATTAGAATGCTTTTAACAAACTCTCTATGTTTCTCCTCATCATCGCAAATAGCCACTCTATACATAAATGATGTACCCTCGTTCCATTACCTTTATTTTAAAGTTCTATCATAAACATGATACAACCTATAGACTTTATATAGATAGCTTTTGGATGAAATGCAAATTTGAATCCCTTAAATCACTTCTCACGTGATAAATGCCTAGAAAAGAGCCTGTATCTATAATTACTTGGTAAACGTAGATACAGGCTTTTAATTTTATTGTCTAATCCTGCTTATGTATATTGAATGTGAAATCAAGGTTTTTTTTCGTCCAAACGAGCTTGGCAGGAAGCCGAACCGAGCCACGTATGTGGATTGCCAGCCCAGCACCAGCCGAGCTTCGGTTTATTTTCGCTGATCCACATGGCCGTTACGCGTCGGTCACCACAACGAGAGCCGAGCAGAGAAAAGCCATTGTTTTTCTTTAACAGATCAGGGAAGTGGGTGATCAGGGCAATCCCTTCCTCCAGCGTGAGCGGAGAACGCTGTTGCTCCAAGAGGATGGGCATCGCATCATTCGGGGTGACGTTCAGCGTCTCTTTTCCCGTATCAATTTCGGTCATCAGGTAAGCCATTCCAGTAGGAATCTCGATGCCCTCGATGGGTGTAAACCGCCTGATTTCTTCCGTATCCATGACACTGAAGCCAGCTTTCTTTTGCCGCTGGATTGCTTGCATTGCTTTTTCTCCGTCGAACCAATCGCCTTTCACAACGAGAACAAAGGGTACGAAACCCTCTTGCTGGTCGTCTTCTTGAATGGGGAGAGCTTCTGCTAGTGATTGCAGCGGGGCCAGATTTTTCGTAAATTCATCAGCTGTCATGCCAGCCATTTCAGGATAGCCCTTTTGAATGAGCGTTGTCAGTTGCCGTTCGAATTCAGCTTTGTGCATGAGTTAATGCGCCTCCTTCCACTTGTCATGTTCATCTTACAACATTGATGCTAATTCTAAGGTTTCTACAAAATAAAAGGAATAAAGCAGATTTAGGTTGAAATAACTTTAGAACTGAACTTTAAAGTTTATGGGATAAAATCAGAAAGGGGCTGGCTGCCATACGCCCTATTGATATTGCACGTAAGTTAAAGCTGAGCACGAGCGCCTTGCGCAATTATGAAGCGCATGGGCTGGTTCCGCCTGTAGAGCGGTCAGCGAGCGGCTACCGGAAGTATACGGAGGAACACGTCGCTTATTTTACCTGTATTCAAGCCATGTCTCCTGGCTTTGGAATGGATGTGACGGCGCAGGTGATGCGATTGATCCAGGATAGACAGTTGCAGGAAGCTCTGTGGCTTGTGAATGAGGTACAGGCTAATTTGCAGCGGGACAAGCAGTTAGCCGAACGAAACGTAGCAATGCTGGAAGACAGCCAAGCAGGAAAGGGTGAGGAAGCTGGAAACAGCGAATGGATGACGATTGGAGAGGTCGCAACCATGACTTCATTACCCAGCTCAACCATCCGCCACTGGGAAAAGGTTGGACTCATTACGACTTCCCGCGATGAGAAAAATGGCTACCGTCTCTTCAATCGCTCGCAAATCCGTAAAATCATGCTACTTCGTACGCTGCGACCCGCTGTCTATTCCTTATCGGTTGTGGAGCTGAAGGAAGCCATCGCGAACATGGATGAAGAGGATGTGAAAGAGGCGCGAAGCATCGCTTTGGAAACGCTGCGCTATCTGGATCAGATGAATCTCGAACAATTGCGTGGGGTTTTCTATTTCTATCAATTATGCAAAGTGGTTCAGTTGATCGAAGAATAAGGTAGCGAAAAGAGAAAACCCCCTCCTGCACATTCGCAAAAGAGGGGATGGCATCGTTATTCCACAAACAGTGATACCCGCTCAAATCCTGCATCTGAAATGCGAATCAAGCCCGTATCCGATATGTGCAAGGTCGGAATGACGACCAGTGCAAGCAAAGACAATGTCATAAAGGCGTAGTTCATCGTGCAGCCAGCCTTCACCAATGCTTGGCTAATCTCCATGGATTGCTGCACAACTGTTTCATAAGGCTCGGTCGACATCAGTCCAGCTAAACGCAGCGGGAGCTCCACAATTTCGCCGTCTCCAGTCACAACAGCGATACCGCCTTGCATGCCGATCACAGCATTGGCTGCTTGTGCCATCCGTTCATCATCGTTTCCAATGACAAGCACGTTATGGCAGTCATGGGCGACAGTCATGGCAATCGCTGCTGGCTGGTTAAAACCGACATTGCCGACAATCCCGATGCCAGAGCCGCCTGTTTTCCCATGGCGTTCGAAAACAGCCATTTTGCACAAGGTGCTCTCTGGTGTAATCTGAAGCTCACCATTTGCGACAGCCACATCCACAAACACTTCGTCCGTCTCTACGTGATTTTCGCGGACAACTGCTACGCGTGTCTTGATCGTCCCAGACGGAACAGGGGTCTTGATGATGAAGTCAGATGGAGTGAGCTCAGCCTTGATTTTCACAGAGTTGACAGCAAACTCAGGGTAAGGGAACGGAGGAAGTTCGAGCGTCATTTCACCGTTTTCCGCCACTACTTCACCGCGTGCGATCGTCATCACGACATTCACATCAGCCAGATTCCCGTCGAGCAAAATGATATCGGCGATGATACCCGGTGCGATCGAGCCTACATCTCTTGCAACACCGAATCGTTCTGCTGTATTGATGGTCGCCATCTGGAAGGCAGTAACTGGCTTCACTCCTTGCGAGATCGCGTGTCTGACGATGAAGTTCATATGTCCTTCTTCTTTCAACGAGTCACAGATGCGGTCATCGGACACGAGCATCATCCGGCGGGAGTCAATGCCCTGTTCGGTGTGTGCTTTGATCGTTGCTGCAACATCGTGCCACGCAGAGCCGCGGCGCATTTTGGCATACATGCCGAGGCGTACGCGCTGTGCGACATCTTCGCTGGTCACACACTCATGGTCGCCTGTTACACCCGCAGCTGCATAAGCAGCCAGACGCGGATCACTTGACGGCCATGTATAGTGACCATCCACTACTTTTCCTGCCCGCAATGTCGCTTGAATCTCTCCAATCATTTTCGGGTCTCCGTACACGACCCCTGGGAAATTCATGACTTCTCCGAGTGCGATCATATCGGGTCCCCAGCTCAATGCTTCCGCGACCTCCGCTGGTCCGAATTCTGCCCCAGCCGTTTCAAAAGAAGCATCCGTTGAAGGGACGCAGGAAGCGACCTGCATGTAAGCAGCCATCGGTGTTTGTCTCGCCTCATCCAGCATGATGCGCAACCCAGGGAGACCGAGAACATTCGAGATCTCATGAGCATCGAAAAAGCCGCCTGTCGTTCCGAGCGGCAGTACCGCATTGGCGAACTGCGTGACGGACAGCATGCTGCTTTCGATATGACAGTGCCCGTCCAACAGTCCTGGTGCCATATACTTTCCTTTTGCATCGATGACCTTAGTGGATTCATCCGTCATCCCTTCCACAAAAGGACCGACATAGGCGATGCGGGTGCCAACGACAGCGACGGACATATTCGGCAAGATTTCACCGGAGAGAACATTGACGAGAGAGCCGTTATGGATGAAGAGGGTTGCTTTTTTCTCCCCTCTGGAAAAGGCAACGAGATCAGGTATGCAATCTGCGAGTGGAGGTCTTGCAAAGGAGGAATGCTGCTGTGTCATGTTTACTATCACCTCATGCTGGATTTGGTTTTTTACATATCGTACACATCGAAGCGGAAGGAAGCTAGTTTTCTTAAAAAAAATGTTGAAAAAGAGGGTGCGGTGTATGACAAGAGTAAAAGTCAAATACATAAAAATATCATCCTACCTAAAGCTGTGCGTGGGAGCAGGGGTTTCGATCGGGGGTTTGGATGGGGCTATCCGTTTTCTATTATTACTCGTAATGGGGCAGTTGAGGGCCTCGGAAGCTATGCTCTTCAGTATGCAGGTGGAGGGATGGACAGCGGGAATCTTACACGTGCTTTCTGTACCGCTACTGTATGGATTGGGCGCAGCTCTTTTTGGGGTCGTCTCCTATTTTCCGTTTATGTATTATCTCAAGTGCAAAAAGGGGCTTGTGATCGAAGGGGTATTTGAAGGGGAGCATTGCGAGGATATCCCAAAATAAAGCACCTCCCATTTTCACCGTTGTTGAGAGTGAAAATAGGAGGCGCTGCTTAGTGTTCTGCTACCTCTATTTCATTTGTCTTCGTTTTCCGCAGTTTGTAAATCGCGACGAGTAAAATAAACCACACAGGTGTGATGAACAAGGAGACTCGTGTATCTTCCGCGAGTGCAAGGACGACCAGAATGAAGGCAAGGAATGCCAGGATCAGGTAATTGGCAAAAGGATAGAGCGGCATTTTAAATGGATTCGCTTTTGCTAATTCTGGTCTCGTTTTGCGATATTTTAAATGGCAGATGACCGTGATTCCCCAAATAAAGATAAAACAAACGGTCGAAACGCTTGTGATCAGTGTAAATACACCTTCTGGCATGACGTAGTTCAATACGACTGCGATCAGAATGACAACCGTCGAAAAGAATAGGGCATTTGCTGGGACCTTGTTGGCAGTCAGTTTGGTAAGGGGCACAGGAGCATTCTTTTCTTTGGCAAGGGAGTAAACCATCCGGCTTGTACTGAAAATGGCGCTATTACATGCGGAAGCTGCGGATGTCAGTACGACAAAGTTGACGATACCGGCAGCGGCTGCAATGCCAATCGCTGCGAAGACCTGCACGAATGGACTCTCCAACGGGTTGATCGCGTTCCAAGGATAAATGCTCATGATAACGATGAGTGCGCCAACGTAGAATATCAAAATCCGAATCGGGATTTGGTTAATCGCTTTTGGAATGACTCGTTTTGGGTCTTCTGTTTCACCGGCTGTCAGACCGACGAGCTCGATCCCAACAAATGCGAACACGACCATCTGGAAGGAGAGAAGGAACCCATTAAAGCCGTTCGGGAACATGCCGCCATGACTCCAGAGATTCGTGAAGCTGGACGCACCAGCATTCGTAGAAAAGCCCTTGATGATCATGAAAATGCCGACAAAAATCAGGGCGAGAATCGCGATGACCTTAACGAGCGCGAACCAAAATTCCATTTCTCCAAAAAGCTTCACTGTAGCCAGATTCATGATTAACAAAATCACGAGGGCGATCAAGCCTGGCATCCACTGGGGTATTTCCGGAAACCAGTATTGCGTATACAGACCAACAGCTGTCAGGTCGGCCATGGCGATCGAAATCCAGCAAAACCAGTACGTCCAGCCCGTGACAAATGCGGCCATATTCCCCAAATAGTCTTTGACGAAATCCACAAAAGAATGGTAGTTCAAGTTGCTCAAGAGGAGCTCCCCGAGTGAGCGCATAATTAAAAAGCAGATGATGCCCGTAATCAAGTAAGCAAATAAGATGGATGGGCCGGCCAAATGAATCGATTTTCCTGCGCCCAAAAATAATCCTGTACCGATTGCACCACCGATCGCGATGAGTTGTACGTGTCTGTTTTTTAGACCTCTCTCCAATTTTTGATCCTGCATACGATCCACCTCTCTATTTTTAGTTAGTTTTTAATTTTTAGATTTTTATCAAACACATAATGTTCATATTAACATAACTATTGTTGTTTCACATATGTTTATTTATTTTTATAGAAAAAAAGCTTTTAATTATGAACGAAATAGTAACATTTTGGAAGTGTTGGTTCTTTTAAACAAGGACTACACTTCTTTTTTGTATCTCAGAAAAAAGAATATATTGACATGGGAATGGAAATCATTTAATTTTGCATTAGGGCAACTTTTTTATACACAAGCATATTAGTTTGCTTCGGCGAATATTATTGGTACAAGACTACATTGTTGTGTGTGGGCATATAGGAATTACCCGTTTCATCATTGGTTTTTGAGCGGGATCATATAACGGGCTATTATTTGGAGGGAAAAATCATGGATTCTGCTATCGCAGTAAGGGATCTGCATGTCTCTTACTTTGGGAACGAAGTTGTTCGGGATGTCTCATTTAACGTTGAGCTAGGGAGCATGGTTGGAATCATCGGTCCAAACGGGGCAGGGAAGTCAACCCTGATCAAGGCTCTCTTGGAACTCATTCCGAGAGATAAGGGGAATGTGCGGATTTTTGGTAAAGAGACAAATGAATTCCGGAAGAAAATCGCCTATGTACCACAGCGGAGCATGATTGATTGGACGTTTCCGATCACCGTCATGGATACAGTGCTGATCGGGACATATCCAAGTGTCGGACTGTTCAAATTTCCGAAGAAAAAGGAAAAAGCGTGGGCGCTGGAATGCCTGAGAAGAGTAGGACTGGAGGATTTCCGCGACAGGCAGATTGGGGAGCTATCCGGCGGGCAGCAACAGCGTGTCTTCTTGGCAAGGGCACTTGCGCAAAAACCGGAGCTGCTGCTTCTGGACGAGCCGTTTGTGGGGATTGATGTGGCGAGCGAGGACACAATCATTCGCATCTTGAAAGAGCTGCAGCTTCAGGACAAAACGATTGTCGTCGTCCATCATGACTTGTCGAAAGCGAATGCGTATTTTGATCAGCTTCTACTGATGAACAAAGAATTGATCAAGTTCGGTACGGTCGATGAAGTACTGAATCGAGAAGTCATGTCGAAAGCATACGCCTATCAGCTCCAATTTCTCGAAAAGACCGAGGTGCTTGCATAATGGATTTCTTGATGGCAATTGGACAGTATGAATTTTTGCAAAAAGCATTGTTTACATCTGTAGTGGTTGGATTAATCTGCGGCGTTATAGGTAGCTTTATCATCTTGCGGGGAATGTCCTTGATGGGGGATGCCATCTCACATGCTGTTTTGCCTGGGGTGGCCCTCTCCTATGCATTTGGAATCAATTTCTTTGTGGGTGCTGTTTTAACGGGTGTGCTCACCGCTGTTGGAATTGGCTACGTGAGCCAAAATAGCCGCATCAAGAACGACACGGCGATTGGGATATTGTTCACATCCGCCTTTGCGATCGGGATCATCATGGTTACGATGCTGAAAAGCAGTACCGATTTGTATCACATTTTGTTCGGGAATGTATTGGCTGTGCGTTCGTCAGACATGTGGGTGACGGTTGGCATCGGGGTCGTCGTCATCGTGACAGTCTACGCTTTTTTCAAAGAACTGTTACTGACTTCGTTCGATCCAACCATTGCTGCTGCTTACGGCTTGCGTAACAACCTCATTCATTACTTGCTGATGACCTTGCTGACGATGGTAACTGTCGCTTCCTTGCAGACTGTCGGAATCGTGTTAGTCGTCGCCATGCTGATTACACCGGCTGCTACCGCCTATCTTTTGACCGACCGCTTGTCGATCATGATCTTTTTGGCTGGCGGTTTTGGGATGCTGTCTTCGGTTATCGGCCTTTATTTTAGCTTTACCTATAATTTGGCCTCTGGTGCCACGATTGTCGTGGTTGCAACCGTGCTATTCTTCCTGGCCTTTCTCTTCTCCCGAAAACACGGGGTGGTATGGAAATCAATCCGAGCCCGGCAAAAACGAGTCGAGCTCTCAAAGTAAAGGAGATTATCGTCATGAAGAAGTGGAATCTGTTTTTCGTTTTTCTTATATCAACCGCATTGATGGCAGCGTGTGGTGCTCCGCAAAGTACGAACGAGCCCACGAAATCAGATAGTGACAAGCTGCAGGTCGTGACCACGTATTCCATCCTGTATGACATCGTGAAAAACATTGGGGGAGATCGGGTAGAGATCCATAGTCTCGCTCCGATTGGCTCCAATCCTCATGAATATGATCCACTGCCTGCTGACGTGCAAAAAACGACGGATGCAGACGCTGTTTTCTACAACGGCTTGAATCTGGAGGCGGGTAACTCTTGGTTCAATAATCTCATGAATACAGCGGGCAAATCAGGTCCGGATGCACCCGTGTTCCGACTCAGTGAGGGTGTAGCGGCCAAACACTTGACGACCAAAGGCAAAGAGAGTGAAGAAGATCCGCACGCTTGGTTGGATGTACGCAATGGAATCAAGTATGCGGAGAATGCAAAAAATGCCCTGATCAAGGTGGACCCAGCCCACAAGGAAACGTATGAGCAAAACGCCAAGAAATACATCGAACAGCTGACTGCTCTGCACGAGGAAGCGGTTAAGCAATATAGCCAGATTCCAAAGGAACAGCGTGTGCTCGTGACGAGCGAAGGAGCGTTCAAATATTTCAGCGAAGCCTACGATTTTGAAGCCGCATACATTTGGGAAATCAACTCGGAGAACCAAGGAACACCAGAGCAGGTCACGCAGGTGGTTGATACGATCCGTGCCAAAAAAATCCCGGCTCTGTTCGTAGAGACGAGTATTGATCCGCGCAGCATGGAGATGGTATCGAATGAAACGGGTGTACCGATTGTCGGGAAAGTATTTACGGACTCTCTCGGAAAGCCGGGTGAAGATGGCGATACGTACATCAAAATGATGGAATGGAATATCAAGACGATTTACGAAGGATTGACCAAGAAATAACATTCTGAAGGCAAAGCACAGCTCTCCTAATCAGGAGCTGTGCTTTTAAATTCTTCCACTGCTTAACATATTTCATAAGATTGAGGTATAATAGGCTAGTGTGTAAAAGGAATCCGGAGTATTCATATTTAATCTGTCATATTGAAAGAGAGTGGGATTATGGGTCGTAAGTGGAACAATATTAAAGAGAAGAAAGCTTCTAAAGACGCGAGCACCAGTCGTATTTACGCGAAGTTCGGGAAGGAAATATATGTAGCGGCAAAGCAAGGCGAGCCGGACCCAGAGTCCAACCGTGCTCTGAAGGTCGTCCTGGAGCGTGCCAAAACGTACAGCGTACCGAAAGCGATTATCGACCGCGCGATTGATAAAGCAAAGGGCGGCTCTGATGAAACGTTTAGCGAGCTGCGCTATGAAGGCTTCGGGCCAAACGGTTCCATGATCATCGTGGATGCACTGACCAACAACGTAAACCGCACAGCTCCTGAAGTGCGTGCTGCTTTCAACAAAAATGGCGGTAACATGGGCGTATCCGGTTCTGTTGCTTATATGTTTGACCCAACAGCGGTATTTGGCTTGGAAGGCAAAACTTCTGATGAAGTGTTGGAAATCTTGATGGAAGCGGACGTAGATGTGCGCGACATTTTGGAAGAAGACGGTGCTGTCATTGTTTACGCAGATGCAGAACAGTTCCACGCTGTACAAGAAGCACTCAAAAACGGTGGCGTCGCAGAGTTTACCGTAGCTGAACTGACCATGCTGCCACAAAACGAAGTAACGCTGACAGAAGATGTACAAGCTCAATTCGAAAAGCTGATCGATGCTTTGGAAGACTTGGATGATGTGCAGCAGGTGTACCATAACGTTGATTTAGGTGAATAATGTTTTCGATGGAGAAGACCTTTGTTTAAAAGCAAGGGTCTTTTTCTATGTGGCTGCGGTGAAGAGAAGAATATTTCCAGTCTAGGCTCCAGGCTCCGTCCCGCTGAGGGCTGAGACTGCCCGCTCCGAAGGGATTCGCGGGGAAACGCAAAAGTGGTAGCCGCTACGCCGCGTGGGCACGGTTGCGTTTCTTTTGCCCGCAAATCCCTTCTCCGCTCGGTTGGACTCCACAAGTCGCTACGTCTGGAAATATTCTTCTCTGTCGTAACAGGTGAGGTTCTTCATTCTTTTAAGGATTTAAAATCGGATAACACGGAAAGCTCGTAGAGGAAACAGGAGAAATAAGCGAAGATCTTTGGGACACCGACCGAGGCGCAATGCATAAAGCGAAACACGCCTTTAAGCGTCCACCTCTGAAAAAACATCTTGAATGGACCACTTTGGACGCGGTTTCGCTTTTTGCATGGAGTCGTGCAGTCAATCCCTCAGGGGGTGGCCCTAGAATCTGAGCGTTTTCTCCTGTTTCCTCCCCAGCACTACAGCGCCAATTTTAGGTTCCTATTATGTGGGAAAAAACATTCCCAGTCTTCGCTCAGTGCTTCGTCCGAGGGGAAGACTGGACTGCCCGATCCAAAGGGATTAGCGGGGAAACGGAAAAGTTTCTTCTCTGGCGGAACGGATGCGATTCTTCATTCTTTTAGTGCTTTTAAAAATCAGATAATACGGAAAGTCTTTGGAGTTTTGTAAAGAGAACAGAAAAATAAACAAGCTGATGTCGATTGGGCTTCGACGTCAGCTTGTCTACTAGAAGAATGCGATTAGCAAATTGTTCTGTTTAGCCAATGTGTCTGATCAGGTTCATTGTTCCCGTTGATCTGATAATTGTCCATCCGTCAGGAATTGGGGAGCCAAGCATTACCCATACCTCTTGACCAGAAGGAGCATTATTGAGATTTCTGATGAAGTTCATATCTCCCGAACTTCTGGTTATGACCCATCCGTCAGGAATAGGAGAGCCAAGCATTACCCAAACTTCGTAACCAGAAGGAGCATTATTGAGATTTCTGATGAAGTTCATATTTCCCGAACTTCTGGTTATGACCCATCCGGTTGGAATTGGGGAGCCAAGCATTACCCAAACTTCGTAACCAGAAGGAGCATTATTGAGATTTCTGATGAAGTTCATATTTCCCGAACTTCTGGTTATGACCCATCCGGTTGGAATTGGGGAGCCAAGCATTACCCAAACTTCGTAACCAGAAGGAGCATTGTTAAGATTCTTAATCAAGTTCATATTTCCTGAACTTCTGACCACGACCCATCCAGACGGAATAGGGGAGCCTAACATTACCCAAATTTCCTCGCCAAATGCTTTGTTTTTGCTTGTAGGGGCATCTTTCTTTTTCCAATCTTTCTGGATATCGCTTGTTACGTAGGGAGTCGTCTTACCTTGTAAAGGTAGTGCTGCCCCTTGGGCTGTTGCAGCTAAATTGGGTACAGCGACAACGGAGCTTAAAGTTAGGATGACCAAGGCTTTCTTAAACATTTGCATCAACCTTTCATGACAATGGTAAATGTGTTTTAGAAGCTATCATCGAGTAGATGCCAAAGTTGAGTAAGTTAATTACATAATTGCCAATATATACTATCTTAAGTGAAATCCATTTTCTTTACTTTAGGAGATATTGTCGAATGGGAGACAAAGTAGACTATATTTTGAGAAACCATGAATTTCTATGTAGCTGTAGTGGGGAGAAGAATATTTCCAGTCTAGGCTCCAGGCTCCGTCCTGCTGAGGGCTGAGACTGCCCGCTCCGAAGGGATTTGCGGGGAAACGCAAAAGTGGTAGCCGCTACGCCGCGTGGGCACGGTTGCGTTTCTGTTGCCCGCGAATCCCTTCTCCGCTGGGTAGGACTCCACAAGTCGCTACGTCTGGAAATATTCTTCTCTGCCGTGACAGATGCGATTCTTCAATCTTTTAAGACTTTAAAAACCCGTTTAACACTTGAAGCTCGTAGAGGAAACAGGAGAAATAAGCGAAGATCTTAGGGACACCGACCGAGACGCAATGCAAAAAGCGAAACACGCCTTTAAGCGTCCACCTCTGAAAAAACATCTTGAATGGACCACTTTGGACGCGGTTTCGTTTTTTGCATGGAGTCGTGCAGTCAATCCCTCAGGGGGTGGCCCTAGAATCTGAGCGTTTTCTCCTGTTTCCTCCCCAGCACTACAGTGCCAATTTTAGGTTCCTATTATGTGGTTGCGGTGAAGAGAAGAATAATTCCAGTCTAGGCTCCAGGCTCCGTCCTACTGGGGGATAGACTGTCCGCTCCGAAGGGATTAGCGGGGAAACGCAAAAGTGGTAGCCGCTTCGGCGTGTAGGCACGTTGCGTTTCTTTTGCCCACTAATCCCTTCTCCGCTCGGTAGGACTCCACAAGTCGCTACGTCTGGAAATATTCTTCTCTATCGTGACTGATTAGATTCTTCCATCTTTTAAGGCTTTTAAAACTCGTTTAACACGGAAAGCTCGTAGAGGAAACAGGAGAAAAAAGCGAAGATCTTTGGTACACCGACCGAGGCGCAATGAAAAAAAGAGAAACAAGCTTTTAGCGTCCACCTCTGAGTCCCATCCTGAATGGGCGACTTTGGACGCGGGTTTCGCTTTTTTTCATGGAGCCGGGCAGTGAATCCCCCAGCGGGTGGGACAAGAATCTGAGCGTTTTCTCCTGTTTCCTCCCCACAACTACCGCCCGACAAACGGATTTTAAAAGAAATAAAACCGCCTCCATAAAGGAGACGGCATATATCGAGCTCGTTAGTTTTGAGGTGTTACCGATCATCACGTGCGACGCATCTACCTCCAGTATGAAGTTAGAAGCTTAAAGCAGTGTACGGTTTCCCTTACTCACTAGGTGATCGTGTAAATCATCCATGGCACATCGCCTCCGTAAAGGACTACAGCCTGATTGAAAACACACCACCGAGCTCGATGAGTATAGTATGAGCCAAGCCCATCATTTTATTCACTCATCTTCAGCATCTGTTTTCGAATCGCATTTAAAAACGATTGGTTGCTGTAGGCCGTGCCACCAGCCAATCCTGGTTCAACTGCATTCATGTACATTTGATCCGCTTTGACTGCGCGAAGATTTTTCCATGCAGGCTGCTCTTGCAACTGCTTAAAAGCGGGCTGGTCTTCTTTGTTGACCATCACAAACAAGTAGTTGGGATCTTCTTTTGCCAAAGCATCCATAGAGAGTGCGGTACGCTCCTGGATATTCGCGACGACATCTGGGACAGGCAGGGCCAAGTCCGTATATAACAGGTAATTGTACCGTTCGTCCTTTGGATAGGCGTAGAAGGAGCCTTCCTGGAACCACAGCGTCAGTACTTCCTTTTCTGGAAGTGGGGCGAGCTTGTCGCGGAGTTCCTGTGCGTTTTGCTTCACTTTACCTACGAAAGTATCTAAATTGGCATCTTTTCCACGAACATCAGCGAGCAGACGCAAGTTTTCTTGCCAATGAGCTCCGTTCGTAGAGACGGGAATGACAGAGGCAGTGGTTTGCAATTTGGCCAAGTCTTCCTTGGAGGTCTTGTCGGTTGTCATGATGACGTCAGGATCGAGGGCAACCAGCTCACCTAGGTTATCTGCAATATGATAAGGGAGAGGCTTGGCATTTCTGATCATGGCTTGATATTCCGCAGGAAACTTTCCGTTTTTATCCGTCGTAGCTGCGACGGGCGGGATTCCCAGCAAGAAAGAATCTTCATACGAAGCAGGGAAGCCTACGAAAACAATATCTTTGGTTCTGGCCGGAATGGTATAAGTGTTGCCCAAGTAATGGATCGATCTGGTCGGTTTCGATGCCGCTGAATCGCCCGTTTGTCCACCATTGCCGCAGGCTGTCAGGACGAGGAGCAAAGCGGCAATCGGGATAGCTAGTAGCCGTTTATACATACAGGTCACTCCGTTCTTACTTCTTGTGTTTATCAGGAAAGTAGCAGGACTCATGTAAATTATAGGCTACCCGATCCATCCGTCGCTGTTGCATTCCTGAACATTTTCAAACATTCTGCTGTAACCTTTTTCCTGCTCAAGACACTAATGGGTATCCGAGAAAATTTTCGCTATAGGAAAGTAGTCGATCAGCCGACAGCAAGAGAATGGAGGAGCTTCTTTGTATGAAGAAATGAAACATCAGGTCATGGCCATCTATGAGCGGCATTATCATGATGTGTATCAATTTTTGCTGTACTTTGCTGGCAGTCAGAATGATGCAGAAGATTTGACGCAGGAGGTTTTTTTGCGAGTAATTCGATCGCTTGAACGATTTGAAGAGCGATCTGACGTGAAGACATGGCTGTTTGCAATCGCGAAGCATACAGCGATGAATTACTATCGAAAACGCAAGTGGCAAAAGCTGTTGTCAGGGAACTGGCTGTCTGTTGTGATGCCAGCCACGGAAGGGAATCCTGCTCAGGAAGCAGAAAGCCGGGAGGACGAGCAGGAATTGATCACTGCGATCAAGGGATTGCCACCGCATTACCGCATGGTTGTCATTCTGCGTGGCATTAAAGAGTACAGCGTCAAAGAGACAGCCGAAATACTGGATTGTTCAGAATCAAACGTGAAAACGACGATGCACCGGGCACTGAAGCTGTTACATAGCAAACTGTCGAATACGAAGAAGGGGGAGTTGTACAGTGGATTGGCAAAATGAACGAGATATGCTGGAACGGTTAGCGACTCTGCAAAAAAGTACACCCCCACGTAAGGAGTTTGTAGAGAGTTTACGTACTGTGCTGGAACAAGAAACGAGTCGGGTTGGCAAGAAGGGACGGCTGTTCATGAATCCGTTGACAGCGGGGATGACAGCAGTCGTGATCGCTGTTGGCTTTGGGCTGTACATCATGGCTGGGATGGGGCAAAACGAACTCATGGACCCTGAGGTGACGGCAACAAGTAGTCCGCAGCTTCCCGCCCATCCTGTATACGAGCAGGCGAAGAAGCTGCTGCAAGAATTGGCAGGTCGAGAGGCGAGTGAATATGCAGTGAATGGTATGTTATCCAATACCGATACAGGTGTTGTCGTGATGAACAAGACGGTGAACAACATACCGGTTCTCGAAGACCAATATACATTTACAATTGACCAGGCGGGCAGGAATCATAAAAAAGAAGTACGGACAAATGATACGACAGGCATGGTCTTTCCTGATCCCAAAAAGGCAATGCCAGTCAAAAAGGCAGAACAAATTTTTGGGCAGAGCGCCCGGCTGCTCTATTCAGAGTGGGAAGGGCGATTGCAATATGAGTTTCCTTTTTCAGGTGACATTGATGCTATCACAGGAGAAATTTACCCCACGGAACGCTATCATCCCGATTACAGTCTAGTAGATATGCCGCCAATTCCTGTGAAACCGGGAGGCATAAAGCTGGTAGCTCCCGACATCGAAGAAGCAGATAGACTTTTTCGGGAGTGGGGATTCGAGCCTCCGTTTTCCTTCGTTATTCAAGAAGGCTCAGACGTAGTACATACGTACAAAATAGAAACGCGAACCAAACAGAAAATAGAACTGACCGTAGTAACAGATACAGGAAAAATTCTGAACTATCGGTATGAAAATATCCATGGGAAAAATGAAAAGCTCCCTCATCCGAAGTTGGAAAACGTTCAAGAAGCAGCTAAGCAGTTTCAGAAATACCTTCCGTTAGACACTAAAGAACTGCTACTTGGTTCTGCCACTAGAAAAGGCAACATCGAAACCTATCAATTCTTCAAGTCCCATCAGGGAGTACCGATTATGGGAGGGTATACGGTTCATTTTGATGTGGACAGGAAACGGGTGATCGGAGTCAATCCTACGTATACCATGGAGTCTAAGCAGCTTCCTGACAAAAGCAAGGCAATGTCACGGGAAGACGCGACTAACGTATACGTCACCCATCGCCCGCTCCGATTGGTCTACAAGTTGATGGAGAACCCAACGACAGGAAAATTAGAACCGCGTCTCGTCTATCATATTTATTATCACGACACACCGCTCTATATGGTGGATGCGCTAACAGGGGAGTGGGTGCGTAGTTAATAACATCGTAACAACAGAAAAACCAGGGAGAAGATTCCCTGGTTTTTCGCTATGTCTCTTATTTGAAAAGCGGAACGTAAATATCAATTCCATTGTCTTCTTGCTCTGGCTTGTAGCGCTCGTCCCAATACTCAAAATCAAACCCGGCATACTCATATCCCGATTCGCAGAGCCAGGACCCGTAAAGAAAGCCATACGTCTCGCCCAAGTTTGTCTCAGGTCCCTTGTGTGTTACTTTTGCAAATGTCCCCTCGGGAATCGTGTGACTGACCATCCCTTCAGGAATATCGGCGAGGCTGGAAACTTCGACGCCAATTAGGGTGGTAAATGGATCTACCGCCGCATCGAAGTCAGCTTTGTCAGGATAGATTTGGATCAGGTATTCGCCCTCACCAACCTAATGGTGAACCTCGCTTTTTCTAGCTCGCAAAGCTTCAGAGGTAGTAGCGGAGAGCTTTTTGCCCAAGTCTTCTGTCACATTCGCCGTAAAAGTGATACCAATTACATGTGTTTCCTCGCGGGTGAGAATAGTTGGCTTCACGAAATAACGTCTAGGGAACCGAGCTAATCCAGCAGCTATTTCAGCTCTCTGGCATATATCTTCGTTCCATCATGCGTAAACGTACCGATATATTTCTTGCCACCTACCGTATATTCCATAGAAACGGTTTCCTTTCTAGGAAGCGTAAGCAGCTTGTGCGGAAACGGGAATGGCTGTTTATTCGCCACGTCTGCAATGATCTGCGTGTCTGTATGAAAGAGCTTGCCAGTCTGTTTCAATTGCTTGAGCTGCTCTGGTTTATCTAACTTGTAAGGGAGAGTCGTGGTTGGTTTGTCCATCGCATTGATTTTCTGGAAGAAATACCCGTCCTTTGTTTTCGACACGGCAATAAACTGTCCGTCACTCGTCTCTTTCAGAAACGCATACTTTTTCGAAGCGAATGTTCCTTTTTTATTCATCAATAAATAAAATTCCTCGTTGTCCTTTTTCCCGGAAATGATAAAAACTCCCGAATGGATGTTGGATTCTACCTTGTAATTTCGGGATGGCTTTAACACGACTTTTCCTTCGTGTGTAATAAAGTGGGTCATGCCATTAATTTTCACGCGATGCAATCCTTCGCTGTATCCCATGTACTCATCAAAGAAAGGCTTCGCGTGTATTTTGCCATTCATGTCTTTCAATCCTAATTTGGAGGAGAGAATCATACCATCCTTTTTGTTGTATTGGACAAAAGGGTAGTGGTGAATGTCGTAAGTTGTTACTCCTGTTTGCTCACTTGTCATCGTGAATATTGCCCCATCCGTGATCTGTTTGGATGTTTTCGTACGAGCATTGTACAGATAAGAGGTATAGCTTGTGGGAGAATACAAAAACCACTCTCCGTCTATTTGCGTGAAGGAATCGTTATAGGTGGTTATTTCCTGTGTGTTGCCTTGTTTATCGAAAATAATAAACGAGCTGTTACCAAAGTGGGTAATGATATGAAAAAAGCCATACCCGTTTTGCAATGGACTGATGTAGCCTGGATATAATAACGCTTCCTGCTGATCGATTACTTTCCCGGTAGGAGAAACAAGGGCAAAATGAGGGAACCATTTCTGCTTGAACTCTTTGTAATAGGGATCGTTCGGACTCGATCCTGCAAATGGTACGAAAAATGGTTCCGTTAGTCCATGTGGTACCTGAATCTCTTTTTCTGTCGGAACGTACTTGAGTACTGTCGTTCCCGGTCTGTCTGAACGGATGGCATTTTCGGAATGTGCGACAGAAGGAACGATTGATAGAGTAAGGCTTAGGGCTAACAGAATGTTGACGTAGTTGGTCTTTTTCATAGGTGGAATCACTTTCTCTTTCCATTTTTGTATGTAGAAGGTAGACGTTTCTCGAAAGCTGAATGTTACACATGTGTTGATCTTACAAGATTTGGATGATAGAATTGCATACATAGATTTATGATGTATTGTTTATCTAGGTATCTGCGGTTAAATCGGGAGGCACTATGAAAATCAATAAGGAGCTTTTAAAAGGCAGTACCGTGATCCTGATCTTGACGATGCTGGATCGAAAGGAAATGTACGGGTACGAGATCGCGAAAGCCATTGAGAAGGAGTCAAATGGTCTGTTTACGCTGAAAGAAGGGACGTTGTATCCGATCCTGCATGCGCTCGAAGCGGAGCGTTATGTGGAAGCGTATTGGGATGAGAAGGATGGGAGGAAGCGTAAATACTATCGGATTACGGCAGAAGGTCGCGGGCAATTGAAGGAGAAAAAGCTCGAGTGGAATACGTTTCGCGATGGGATTGATCGGGTGCTGGGAGAGGGAAGAGCATGAAGCAGACAAATACACACCCATTGATTGCAGACTATCTCGATCAAGTATGTCGCCATGTACGGGCAACGGAAATGCATCGCAGAATTCGGGATGAGCTGGAAAGTCACCTTCTAGATTTGATGGATGAGCAGATGGACGAGGGGTTGGGAGAGGAAGAAGCGGTAAGGCAAGCCATTTTGCAAATGGGGGATTCTGCTGCGGTTGGGAAGCAGCTGCATCGGATTTATAAGCCCAAAGTGGAGTGGAGGCTTCTGGCGTATGTGATGGCTTTCCTGGCTGTTGGGCTGTTTACGATGTATGGCATGCAGGTCAGTTTTATCGAGTTTAAACTGGACAGATACTGGTTCTATGCCTTATTTGGTATCGGGGTGATGCTCGCTGTTAGCTTCACGGATTATCGGAAGCTTTTGCCGTACTCGTTGTATTTGTACGTGCTGACTGTCGTAGTGTTTTTGATTGTTCTTGTGCAAGATTATACAATAAATGGAATATCATATTTGCACATAAGTCGTTCCATTACGATTGATTTTGTGGCCATGTCCACGTATTTTTTTCTCATAAGTGTTGCGGGCATGATTCTTACCAGGACATGGCGATTCCGGGGGACAGCTTCCAAGCTGATTGTATTTGTTTTGTTGCCCGCTAGCCTCTTTCTTATAGCTGGATCGCACAAGAATCTTATGCTTTATCTATTTGGATTCGTGATACTCATGATGTATGCAAAAACTGCTCGAAAAGAAAAACTCTTCTTGGTGACTGCGTCTGCTGTTGCTGGTATTGCTGCTTTTTTGTTGGACAGCTTCCCTTTAGAACGTTTCTTACTTGGGTGGATGCAACCGACCAAAGATCCGCTTGGATGGGGATATTATTATCTGGAGTTGATGGAAGTGCTCCGCACGGCGGGTTTATGGGGCAAGGGCTTTCAAGCTCCTTTACCGAAAATGCCTTATTTAGACTCCGATTTCAAGTTCACCTATTTAATCTATAGGTATGGCTGGTTTGGGGGCATCATCATCTTGTTAGCCGTTACCCTGTTTATGATGAGACTGGCTCGGGTTGTCAAGGAAGTGGACGAGCCGTATGGCAAGCATCTCATAGTCAGTATCGTTCCTTTATTCTCCGTGTACTTCTTCTGGCCACTGCTGATGTCAACAGGGCTGCTGCCAATCGTGACACTTGGGATTCCATTTCTCAGCTTTACTAATATAGGGACTGCCTTGGCTCATTTTACTGCCCTCGGTCTCATTCTGAGTGTCCATCGTCATAAGAACTCGATCGGAAAGCCACATACCTTCGTGGCAAAATAGCAATCCAGAAGAAGCCTCGGGCAATCAGAAATGCTAGGATATAGACATCAAGGAAAAACAAACCCGAGGAGGAAGTACACATGGCATTGCAATCCAAACAAATTTTCGTCAATTTACCGGTGAAGGACCTCAACAAATCGATCGACTTCTTTACGGCGATCGGCTATGAATTCAACCCGCAATTTACGGATCAAAATGCAGCATGCCTGGTGATCGGGGAAAACATTTTTGCCATGCTGCTCGTCGAAGAGTTTTTCCAAACGTTTACGAAAAAAGAGCTGACAGATGCAACGAGAAGCACCGAAGTGATTGTCGCGTTGTCGGCGGACAGCAAAGAGCAGGTCGATGAGATTGTAAACAAAGCATTAGCTGCGGGCGCAACTCCATCGAATGACCCGGTTGACCACGGCTTCATGTACAGCTGGAGCTTTCAAGACTTGGATGGCCATCTGTGGGAGTTCTTGTATATGGATCAAGGCGCTGTTCCACAGGAATAAAAGACCGAGTAAACGAAATGAGGGCAAAAAGCATGGGATCGAAAAGATGATTCCAGTTTTTTGCCCTTTTTGTCCATTCAATACTGGCACATCCCGAGCGGATTCCCATCTGGGTCAAAAAACGTCAGCACCTTCGTAGACCCAAATCTATCAATCGGAGTTACCCTTACTCCACGCTCTATTAACAGCTGATGTGCTGCCTCAATGTCAGCGGGAAGAAAATTATAGTATTTGCCGACACCAAATTGATTTTCCGGAAATGTCATAGGCTGATGGTTCTCTACGCGGACGAGACAGATTACGGTGCTTGATTCATCGGAAATCCGCATCGTGACCGCCTCCTCTTCCACAAACAAAGGTCTGCACCCAAGCTTTTCTTCATACCATTTTGCAGACGCACTTGGGTTCGTCACAGGTATAAAAACCCCTTCCATACCTTTTAACAGTGATTGAGCCATCATTTCATCTCCCATTCGACCAAAAATCTATCGCCTACTATTTCGACGACGATGATAGGAAAAACCTGTAAGCCCAACGTTTTCGTTTTGACAATCACTCGTGACATTTCGCTAGCTAAGCGTTATCTTGTACGTAGGAACACAGATGGGGTGAACGGATGCGCTTCTACAATAAATACATAAAAAAATACGGCGTAGTCGCCGGGATTTCCATGTTTTTCTTAGCGTTGGAGGCGGTATGTGATCTTTTGCAGCCGACGATCCTGTCGCACATTATCGATACGGGTGTAGCAAAACGGGATATGGATTACGTACTCAAGACAGGCGGGCTGATGCTGCTCGTAACGGCACTCGGGGCTGTTGCGGCATCCATCCGCAATGTGCTAGCCACATACGTCTCGCAAAACTTCGGTGCACAGCTGCGCGCAGATTTGTTTTCAAAGGTGCAGTCCTTATCCTTTGAAAACTTGAACAAGTTCGACAGAGCCTCTCTCGTGACACGTCTGACCAATGACGTCAATCAGGTGCAGATGTTTGTAAACGGCATGATGCGAATATTCGTCAAGGCACCGTTGATGTGCATTGGCGGGTTGTTTATGGCAACCCAATTGAACGTGGATTTGGCTGTGATTCTCGCAATTGTCGTGCCTATTGTGGGGCTGTTTATTTTCTTGAATATGAAAATCGGTTTCCCGTTCTTCCTGAAGGTACAGCAAGCACTCGACAGGGTGAACAGTGCAATGCGTGAGTATTTATCTGGCGTACGAGTCGTTAAGGCATTCAATCGCTTTGATTTTGAGCGTGGCAAGTTTACACGGGCAAACGAGGAGCTGCAATCCAAATCGGTATCGGCTACGCGGGTAATGTCTATCTTCAGTCCAGCG
Source organism: Brevibacillus brevis (assembly GCF_900637055.1). Classification (NCBI taxonomy): domain Bacteria; kingdom Bacillati; phylum Bacillota; class Bacilli; order Caryophanales; family Paenibacillaceae; genus Brevibacillus; species Brevibacillus brevis. Next base: position 4,652,131 of record NZ_LR134338.1, on the reverse strand, counting down.
ATCATGCTGACGATGAACCTCGGAATTGTCGCGGTCCTCTGGCTTGGGGGGCTTGGCGTAGAACAAGGAAGCATCGAAGTCGGACATATCATCGCGTTTACGAACTACATGACGCAAATTCTGTTTTCACTCATGATGATTTCCATGGTATTTAACATGTTTGTGCGGGCCAAAGCATCGGGGGGACGCATCGGAGAAGTATTTGCTGAAGAAAACCAAATGAGCTGGAAAGAGGAACAACCTCACGAGCTTCCGGGCAAAAAGGGACGCATCGACTTCGAGCAGGTCAGCTTCTCGTATGACGGAGAGAGCGGTCAGCCGGTACTCAAGCAGATTTCGTTTACTTGTCTGCCTGGGGAGACTGTCGGGATTATCGGGTCGACAGGCTCTGGAAAAAGCAGTTTGGTTGGCTTGATTCCAAGGTTTTATGATGTAACGGAAGGCACGATTCGGGTAGATGGCATGGATGTACGAGACATCGAACCGAAGCGATTGCGTGAAAAAATGGCGATCGTGCCGCAAAAAACAATGTTGTTTACAGGTACGGTGATGGAAAACATTCGTTGGGGCAAGGCAGAGGCGACCCACGAGGAGGTCGAGCATGCGGCACGTATGGCGCAGGCTCACGAGTTCATCTCCGCCACTCCCGAAGGCTATGAGACACGCGTAGGGCAGGGTGGAGTGAACTTCTCTGGAGGACAGAAGCAGCGTATTTCCATCGCCAGAGCCTTGGTGAAAAAGCCGGAAATTCTCATTCTCGACGACAGTACAAGCGCGGTAGATGTGGCGACAGAAGGCAAGATTAAGGATGCGCTTCGAGCCTATGCGGCTGGCCTCACCTGCATTTTGATCGCACAGCGGATTACGTCTGTCATGGATGCAGATAAAATCATCGTGCTTGACAACGGGGAAGTCGCTGGTATTGGTACGCATGAAGAATTGATGACCTCTTGCCACGTGTATCAGGAAATCTTTCAGTCACAAATCGGCCGGGAGGTGAAGTAAGGTGAGTCAACAGAAGCAACAGTCTGCCTTTTCACCGAGATCTGGCCGAGGCTTTGGACATGGTGCTGCCAGAGGTCCAGTGAGTAAGCCCAAGAATTTTTCGGGTACGCTAAAAAGGCTCTGGCAAGCTTTTGGCAAAGAAAAAAAGCTGCTGCCGATTGTATTTGTCATTGTATTTGTCGATGCACTACTCATGCTGTCTGCGCCTTATTTGATCGGAAAGTCGATTGATGCGATGACAGGTGGCGAGGAAGCTCTTAGCTTTTTGTCTATCATCATTCTTGCCTTGCTCGGCTCGTATATCTTGGATGGGGCACTGACGTTTTTACAAAGCTGGTTGATGGCAGGCATCTCGCAACGAATCGTGACGAATCTGAGGCAAGCCCTTTTTGACAAGCTGCAAAAGCTGCCGATTGCTTATTTCGACGCTCGTACGCACGGGGAGTTAATGAGCAGGCTCACGAATGATATCGACAACGTCAGCAGCTCCATCTCTCAATCCACAACGCAGTTGATGTCCGGAGGGATCGTGCTCCTCGGTTCGCTAGTGATGATGCTCGTTTTGTCTCCGATCCTGACACTCGCATGTCTGATCACGGTGCCACTTGTGTTTCTGCTCACACGCACGATTGCCAAACGAACGAGTGTCCTGTTCAAAAATCAGCAGATGGAGCTGGGCAAGCTGAACGGGCACATTGAAGAGACGATTTCAGGCATTCAGGTGGTGCAGGCCTTCAATTATGAGCAAAAGGCCATTGAGGACTTTACGACGATCAATGACCGGCTCTGCAAGATCGGGATGAAGGCACAGGTATGGACGGGCTTTCTCATGCCGATCATGAACGTGATTAACAACCTCGGCTTTGCCATGGTGGCGATTGTCGGAGGCGTTCTCGCTGTAAAAGGATGGATTACAGTAGGTGTTATTGCGAGCTTTCTCAGTTATTCCCGACAGTTTGTCCGTCCGCTGAACGACCTCGCGAACATTTTCAATGTGCTTCAATCCGGTGTTGCTGGGGCGGAACGGGTTTTTGAGGTAATAGATGAACAAGAGGAGCCAAAAGATTCTCAGGATGCCACTGTGCTTGTACAGCCAAAGGGTCACGTCGTTTTTGATCAGGTCAGCTTCGGCTATCGTCCAGATCAATTGATTTTGAAAAATATCAGCTTCGAGGCACAGGCAGGGAGCACCATCGCGCTAGTCGGACCGACGGGTGCAGGCAAGACGACCATCGTGAATTTGCTCACCCGGTTTTACGATGTGACCTCAGGAACGATATATTTGGACGGAAAAGACATTCGAGACTATTCGCGGGACAGCTTGCGGCGCAGCTTTGGCTTTGTTTTGCAGGATACGTACTTGTTTTCCGGTACCATCAAGGAAAATATAATGTACGGCAAGCCAGATGCGACAGATACGGAGGTTGTAGCTGCCGCGAAAATGGCGAATGCAGATGTGTTCATCAATCGGCTCCCGATGCGTTACGATACGATGCTGACGGAAAATGGGGGCAACCTGAGTCAGGGACAACGCCAGCTTTTGGCGATAGCCCGCGTCATCCTCGCCAAGCCGTCGCTGCTCATCCTCGACGAGGCGACAAGCAGCATCGACACACGGACAGAGCTGAATATCCAGGATGCGCTCCTCACCATTATGGAGGGGCGTACGAGCTTTGTGATTGCACACAGACTGGGTACGATTCGGGATGCCGACACGATTATGGTCGTGGATCAGGGAGAGATCGTGGAAAAAGGCAGTCACGATGAACTCATCGAGCAGAAAGGTACCTATTATCAATTGTTTTCCAACCAGTTTAAAAATCTGGAGGCTGCTGGGGAATAACAGAGCACCCCGTCCAAACACGCGAAATGACGTGGAGGACGGGGTGCTTTTTTTATCGGTTAGGTTGCTTGTTTGCTGGCAGCGATCAACAAGAAGATCGGCCGACGGATTTCGTCTCGCATCCCGGGTATATCCAGCATTTCTTCAGGAGGACCAGGTTCAGCGACTTTTGTTAAGTAAAATCCGGCAGCAAGGAGATCGTTCATATAGCTCGAAAACGTTCGGTGATATTTGACGACTTCATGATCCAGAAAGGTGGTATGCCGGATGCCTTCCTGCTGATAGTTGTCCACTGGCCAGTGCAAGCGTTCGCCCCCGGGTCCGTAATGCCAGTCCTGTTCAGCCAGAGCAGTGAAGACGGGATGCTCTACGGAGAAAACGAAGGAACCTCCCGGAGCAAGACAGTGATAGACACGTTGGCACAGCAAGTCAAAGCGCTCCACATAATGGATGGCCAAGGAGCTGATGACAACGTCGAATTCCTCAGGGGCAAAATCAATGTCTTCAATCGGAAGACGCAGATACTCGATGGCGGGATCAGTTGTCGTCTCTCTGGCACGAGCCAGCATTTTTTCGGAAAGGTCCACCCCTACAACGGAGCGTGCCTGCTGCTCACGCGCATATCGGCAGTGCCAGCCGAAGCCACAGCCTAGATCGAGCACTTTTTTCTCGTGAAGGGAAGGCAGTAGCTCCCGAAACGCGTGCCATTCTCCCGCGGCATTCAGCCCCTCAACCGAACGAGCCATTTGACTGTATGTGGTGAAAAAACCTTGCTCATCGTATTTGTTCTGTTTCATCCGCGCAAAACCTCCTGGGTCGGGTCGTAGGCCTGGATTAGTGCCCGCAGCGCTTGCTTGACGTCCCCCTGAAACGCTCCACCGTGATAGCAAATCAACTGCTCGATGTCATAATCAAGCAAGCGGCGGACGGAGCGAATCGCTTCCTGCATATCCAGCGTATAGGACGGATTGGCGATTTCGAGTCTACCGTTTTCGATGACAACAGCATCTCCGGCAATCAGCGTTTTGCTTGCGATCACATACAACGAAATATGCCCCGGCATATGTCCAGGCGTATGAATGATCTCGATGCCGCCACACCAAGGCAGGCGTTCGTGATTTGTTACGGGTCGATCAATCGCAGTGGGCTCGATGGACTGCAAAAAGCGAATAAATTCCTTAGCGTGCTGCTTTTCACCCGACGACAGATGGTCCAGTGTTGCTTGTGCCTGCTCCAATCGCAAAGATGTCTTTTGTCCAGCGATGTACGGTGCTTCGGATTCGTAGGCGATGATTTCGAGGTGCGGATAGGTTCTTTTTAACGCTGCCAAAGAACCGATGTGATCCATATCGTGATGCGTCACAATGACCTTCGTAAGGTCGTCGAGCGTAAGCTGTTGCTTGTGTGCGGCCTCCTGAAGCAGTGGCAAAAAATCCGGATACCCACAGTCGACAAGAATCAGTTCATGCTCATCCTGCAGCAGCACCGGGGTAATGACTTGTGCAGATCCATTGTACATAAACGAAATGTCGAGAAAGTGAATCTGGTTCATACGTTGTCCCTCCTGACTGACTGATCTTAAAAAGGAGTGTAACGCAAGAGTAGAGCAGACACACGGTCGATCTTTTCTCTGTCTCATTTATGTCCACGAATAATGCGCCGAATACTGTGTTCGGTCAAGTAATGTTTCTGGGCGAGCATTTTGACAGAAGTCCCTTCGCGATATGCCTGCCAAATGGCTTTGTTGCGCTCACTTAGCCATTGTTTTGTGTCTGTAGAGGCGCCCCATTGTCTTTTGTTTTCGTGGTGGATCGGGATGTACAAGTAACTTCCTTGTACATAATGCTGAATTTGCCGCAGCAGATCGTCTGGCAATAGGTCTTGTGCATTTTTGTATTTCATGTGCTTTGCTCCTGTCTATATAGCGTGATGTGCGTATATAGATGAGCAAAGAGATCCTCAACTCAATATCGGGAAGGCTCTGAACCAAGAGAAAGGGGAACTCTTTGCTCAGAGCCGCATTCGGCTCTTCGTACATAAGGGTCTAGCATATGAATCATCTCCCTTCTTGTCTCTATAGTAGTGAGAAAGGGGAGTTCCTTCAATAAACATCTTTTCCTTGATTGCGAAAGAAAGGGTAAGATGATGAGAGGGACGCGTAGATTGTTTTTTGGATGGAGATGAGAAAAAATGAGTCTTGGTGGTTTTCAAAGCGGCTTTTCCGCCCGCAAGGTACCACGGTCGGAAGTGCGGTGGGGACAGTTTTTAATTTGCAATCACGGGTGTGAGGAAGTCATCCAGTTGATTTCGCATGTATCTGGTGAAGTTGAATTTGAGCTATGCAAAATCGAGGCAGAGCGAATGGCACACGTTCTTTTAGAAGCTTCGAAAGCCGAGCGCTCATGACATGTATTTTTCATAAATTTCTTGAAACTTACAGCCCACTCCCTCGTATAAATGAATGAGCATGTATAGATAGAGGGAGGACGAGTATGAGCGACAAAAATGTTGTAAAAATGAGTCCCTTTCAAGCTGGAGGAAAGCTGATCGCAACGATTTTGATACTGGTCGTGTTGGTCTTGCTTGGCACGCAATCCTTTACGATTATTTCCGCAGGGCATAGTGGAGTTGTGCTGCAACTGGGAGCGGTACAGCCAAAAGTGCTGCAAGAGGGCATGCATTTTAAAATTCCGTTCATCCAAACCGTGGTGCCGATGGAAGTGCGGGTGCAAAAATCAGAAATGAGCCAGACATCTGCTTCACGTGACCTGCAAACCGTATCCACGACGATTGCCGTTAACCATCATTTGGATGCAGAAAACGTCAATAAACTGTATCAGCAAGTGGGATTGGAGTACAATAGCCGAATTGTTGATCCTGCCATTGCCGAATCATTTAAAGCCGTGACCGCTCAATACACAGCAGAAGAACTGGTATCCAAGCGTTCCGAGGTCAGCCAAAAGGTAAAAGAAGTCCTGCATAAAAAGCTGTCCAACTATAACATCATCCTCGACGAAATCAATATTCGCGAGTTTACTTTCAGTGATGAATTCAACCGCGCCATTGAATCCAAGCAGGTGGCCGAGCAGCAAGCGCTCAAATCGAAGCTGGATCTGGAGCGGATCAAGATCGAGAAAGAGCAAGAAATCACGAGAGCAGAAGCACAGGCACAAGCACTGCGCCTGCAAAAGCAAGAGGTTACGCCAGAGCTGATTCAGCTCAGACAGATTGAGGCGCAACTCGAAGCCATCCGCAAATGGGATGGAAAGCTGCCGAGCGTAACGGGTGGAGCTACTCCGTTTATCAACGTGGGTTCCCAATAACCAAATAAATAAACAAAGCCACTCCCTTGAAGAGGAGTGGCTTTGTTCTAGTTGCGGATGAGATAATCGAAAGCTCCCAAAGCCGCAGTAGCACCAGATCCCATCGAAATGATGATCTGTTTATAAGCACTGTTCGTGCAATCACCGGCAGCAAAAACACCAGGGATGCTTGTAGAACCATGGCTGTCTACCACGATCTCACCAAAGCGAGTGCGCTCAATCGTGTCGCCCAACCAATCCGTATTCGGTACCAGACCGATCTGTACAAACACACCTTGCAATTCAATGTGCTTGGTTTCACCTGACTCACGTTCGATGTAAGAAATACCGTTTACTTTATCCGTGCCCGTAATTTCTTTTGTTTGAACGTTTTTGAGTACAGTGACGTTTGGCAGACTGTAGAGACGATCTTGCAATACTGCGTCAGCTTTCAGCTCTGGCGAGAATTCCAGAACCGTTACATGCTTCACAATACCTGCGAGATCAATCGCTGCTTCCACACCTGAATTACCGCCGCCAACAACGGCGACATCTTTGCCTGTAAACAAAGGACCGTCGCAGTGAGGGCAATACGCTACACCCTTGTTCTTGAACTCTGCTTCACCTGGAACACCCAGATTACGCCAACGAGCACCTGTCGACAGGATGACTGTCTTACTCTTCAGAACAGCGCCGTTTTCCAGTTCAATTTCGATCAGATCCTTTTTCTCCAAACGCTTGGCACGTTGCAGCTTCATGACATCAATGCCATACTCTTTCACTTGCTTTTCCAGATTGGCTGCGAGCTGAGGACCTTCAATGTATTTCACACTGATGAAGTTCTCGATGCCCAATGTGTCATTAACTTGACCGCCAAGGCGTTCAGCAACGAGGCCAGTACGAATCCCTTTGCGTGCTGCATAAATCGCCGCACTTGCACCTGCTGGGCCACCGCCCACAACAAGCACATCATAAGGGTCTTTATTCTCAAACTCGGATGCGTCCGGAGCAGAGCCCAGCTTGGCAAGAATTTCTTCCACGGTCATACGACCGCTTTCGAAAAATTCACCATTGAGGAAAACGCTTGGTACAGCCATCACGTTTTTGCTCTCTACCTCGTCCTTGAATACGGCACCGTCAATCATTGTATGAGTAATACCAGGATTGAAGATACTCATCAAGTTCAGAGCTTGGACAACATCTGGACAATTGTGGCAACTCAAGCTGATGTAAGATTCGAACTTATATTCACCACGAAGGTCTTTGATTTGATCAATGACACTTTGCTCGACCTTTGGAGCTCTTCCGCTTACTTGCAAGAGAGCCAATACCAAGGAAGTAAATTCGTGACCCAGCGGAGTACCGGCAAAAACGACTCCGGTATCTTCGCCGACACGATTTACGCTAAAGCTAGGTGTGCGAGTGAGTTCTGCTTTCTCCACACTGATCTTCAAAGACATGCTGGCTAGCTCATCAATCAGTGCAAGCATCTCAGAGGATGCCTCATCCGTGCCTGCACTGACTTTGAGTACAATATCGCCTTCCAAGAGCTCGAGATATTGTTCTAGTTGCGCTTTGATTTCTTGGTCAAGGGCCATTTTATATCACACCTTAAATTTTGCCTACGAGATCAAGGCTTGGTTTCAGTGTTTTGCCACCTTCTTGCCATTTTGCTGGGCAAACTTCACCTGGATTGTTGCGTACATATTGTGCTGCTTTGATTTTGTTGATCAGAGCACTTGCATCACGGCCAATGCCACCTGCAGTAATCTCAACAGCTTGGATGACACCGTCTGGGTCGATGATGAATGTACCGCGATCTGCCAAACCTTCAGCTTCGATCAATACATCGAAGTTGCGGGAGATAACATGGGAAGGATCGCCGATCATGATGTATTCTACTTTACCGATTGCTTCAGAGCTGGAGTGCCATGCTTTATGAGTGAAGTGAGTATCTGTAGAAACGGAGTATACTTCAACACCGAGTTCTTTCAAAGTTGCATATTGGTTTTGCAGATCTTCGAGTTCAGTAGGGCAAACGAAAGTAAAGTCTGCTGGGTAGAAGCAAACTACGCTCCATTGACCTTTGAAGTTTGCTTCTGTTACTTCGAGGAATTTACCTTTTTGGAATGCTTGTGCTTTAAAAGGCAATACTTCAGTTCCGATGAGTGACATAGTGTTAGCTCCTTTATATGTTTTTTGTATGGTACATATTCAGGACATGCGTAACAAGGCATGCTTGAATATAATTTACAATGATTATTATTTAATAAATGATTCAGTAAGTCAAGTTTTTTATAATGATTATAATGTGATAATTTTTACAAGACGTTTTCTCCATTATTTAGTATGATTCGAACGGCATAAGAGTATTCGTTTGCTGTATGAAAAATTGAAGATTCGTCCGTAGAAACCGGGCGGATTGTTTTACGTATGAATTAAAGAGCGAATTGACAGCGTAATTTACATACAGGAGTGATGATATGCCATCTTCAATTAGTGCACCGCAAAAATGCTTGTCCAAGGATGCGTTCAAGGTACAGCTTATTACCGAGGGGATTACGGCTGTAATTGGGCTCGTTATTTTGGCCGTTCTTTATTATCTAGATAATCATTTTGCGTGGAAGGAATGGATCGGATGGGGTCTGCACGGATTGCTCGTTATCGGTGTGATCGCGATGATTTGGTCTTTTGTCGAGCCGTATTTTTTATATAAAAGCTGGCGGTATGATATCGACGAAGATTTCCTGCAAATGAAATTCGGGGTGATCACAGAGAAACATTTCCTTGTCCCCATGACGAAAATCCAAGCAGTCTCAACGAAGCAAGGACCGATTTTGCGAAAGTATGGACTGTACACCATCTCGATAAAAACGATGGGCTCCTCGCATGAAATTCCAGGATTGCCGGGGGATGTCGCTTCTCAATTAAGAGAACAGATTGCACACTACGCCAAATTAAAGGAAGTGGAGTAGTGATGGAAGCAAAACGATACCATCCACTACATATCCTTTTTGATCTCATTATCCAAGTAAAGCATCTGTTTTTTCCTGCGTTGATTTTGTTTGTGTTCAATTATGACTCGACGAACGCATTCATTACGTACGGGAGAATTGTTTTTTACATCTATGTAGCAGGGATGCTGGTCTATCTGCTTTTGAAATGGGTTTCGTACAAGTATAGGCTGGATGATACGGCTTTCCATCTTTACGAAGGAATTTTTACGAAGACAAAACAAACGATCCCCTTTACCAAAATCCAAAACGTCAATCGACATACGACGCTGCTGCACCGGATTTTTAAAGTGACTTCTATCCGGTTTGAGACAGGGATGGTTGGGGATGATTCTACCGTGGAATTCGCGGTGATTTCTTTGAACGAAGCGGATGAACTGGAGGCTTACACGAAACAGGCAGGGCGATTAGAGAAAGAGCCTGAAGCCAAAGGGAAAGAAGGAGACGCGACCTTTTCGGAGGAAATCGGTACGCCGTATCCCACTCCTGAGCGAATCATTCACTTTACGCCAACGAAAAAAGAGATTATCAAGGCTTCCTTCACTTCTCTTAGCTTCTTGGGGATGATTACGTTACTGGTATGGGCGTATTTCAAGATCACCGAATATATCGACGTGGAGGAGCAGGTAGTAGGTATTTATTCTCTTATTACGAGCTCGTGGATATGGATCACGCTCACAGCCGTTGGACTTCTCGTCCTATCCATCGTATTTGGCATCGTCACGACCTATATTCGTTACGGAAAATATGAGATTTCGTCGGATCACGAACGGATTTACATTGCCAAAGGAGTCATCGAAGAAACAGCTTTTTCGATCGCAAAAGAGAGAGTGCAAGCGATTAAAATCAAACAATCCTTGTTAAAGCGCATGTTGGGTCTCGCCGAAGTCAAGCTGACGGTTGTCGGCGGGGATAGTGATTCGGATAAAGATAAACAGGATGTCAGCTCACTCTATCCATTTTTACCGGTAAAACGCGCGTATGAGATGATCGCAGAAATATTGCCTGCGTATGAAGTGACGGAAGAAATGACGAGTCTCCCTCAAAAATCATTATGGGTTCGCTTGGTCAGATCGAGCTGGATTTGGATCATAGGCACAGGTGCGCTTTCCTATTTCAAGCCGAATATTTGGGGGTGGGAGCAAGCGTGGTGGGTCATATCCATTGTGTTGACACTGCTCATCCTGGCTTTTGAGGTCATTGAATTTACCAACACGCGATACACCTTGAATGATCACTTCATTCAGTTCCAAACCGGGAGCCTAACCACGACTTTATTTGTGTCGAAGCGAGAGAAGATCATAGAGGTCAACGTCAAAAGAGGCATCCTTCAAAAGCAGCTAGGGCTTGCTTCTATCAAAACGGTCAATCGCGCCAAACCTGTGAGTCATAAAGGGGTAACAGATGTGCCGATAGAGTTGGCGGAAGAGTTTTATCAGTGGTATATGGGACGCAGAAAAGAGATCAAGGTAGAGTAGAAGAAGAGGGGGCGTAGAAGGAAAAGGTGAATCTTTCCCTCTACGTTCTTGTGCTTTCAAACAGCTCCAGCCATTCCCCATCCGGACCTTTGAAGAACATATAACGTGAGCCGTTCGGCAATGTGGTTATTTCCTGATCGATAAAGGATACATGCAGTTGCTTCAAGCGGTCGATTTCCGCTTCGAGGTTGTCCACAGCAAACGCAAGGTGGTGGACCTTGCCCTCTACCGGCAACGAATCGCTGTATCCGTGAATGAGCTCCAGCTCTGTCTCTGTGCTTCCCGGAAATCCAAGAAAAGCAAGGGTAATGACTCCGTTGGAATGAGCGAGCTTTCCTTTTAGCTCCATCCCAATCACTTCGGTGTAAAAAGCAATCGATGCCTCCAAATCTTTTACCATCAAACCCACATGCTCCAGTTTTTTGATCGCCATAACTTCATTCCTTTCCACAGGTTTTACTTGCTCGAGTATTGGCTAAGTGTTCCTGTTTGCTTCAAATAGTTATAAAATCTGTGCAAAATAGTGACAGCCTCTGCGCGAGTCAGCATTTCTCCCGCCTCAAATTGGCCGTTCCATGCAGTCATGATCCCTGTTTTTTGCAAGAGGGCGAGGTTGGTGGCAGTGATTCCACTAAAGTCATCTGAGAAAAAATATTCATTGCCATCCTGACTGATCAAGATTGGATAAAGAATATTTGTTCGGTCTGACCCATCCTCAGCGTATCGCCCATCCTCCTGAAAAACAGGATCTTCCATCGACTCGTACGGACTGAGAATAAGGGGGATATCCTGCATAGAAGAAAGGATTTGAAAAACTTCCGTGGCAGGTATATCTTGCCTGTCTAACATAAAGACGGGTAGGACGTTAGCTGTACCCATTCGATTGAGTTTGGCGTCCGGGTAAAATTTGTAGCCAGCAGGTGTATAGCTTACGGCATTCCACCAATCTCGTGTAACAATTGAACTGATTTCCTTGTAAGCCCAATGATTTTTCGGTACATCGGAAAAATGTTTTATGTGGTAATTGCTATAGTCCGTCTTCTGATTCGGATTGTACGGTCTGTAACGATCAAACAGGCGATAGATCATGACGGTCATTTCTGCTTTGTCGACCAATCTTTCAGGCTGGAAGCGACCGTCAGGATAACCGCTTACAACCCCCTTATCTACCATGAAGGAGATGGAATTCATGGCCCAGCCGTATTTCTTCGGATCGACATCATGAAATTTCGGTGCAGCATGTGTAACCGCAGGATAAATACCGGATAACCCCAGAATGAGTGCAAGTAATACCGTGATGACTTTCATATATTCTCCTCTCTTTTTTCTATGAAATTGTAAGGATTATCCTTCTAGTATACTATCCGGTGCTGGAAAAGGAAGGTGTTCTGCAAGCACAGATGTGACGATATGCAGCGAGTCAAACTCGCCAGACGAAGCTGTGATAATCGGCGGTTTAGAAGGAAACAGTTGCTTGTTAATTTCGTGGGGAGAAAGCCCTTGGCTATGCAAATGCAGGATTTCCCCAGACAGATTCTCCAAATGCTCCAGCTTTTGTTTCAAGCGTGTTTTCCCGTCTGGATGATATCCAGAATGGGCGCAAAAGATCGATTGGAAGTCACAAGCGAGAACCGTACGGAGGGAATTCATCAAGGTGGGGATCGATTCTTCTCGTAGTATGACCTTTGTTTTCACACCCATAAAAAGATCGCCACAGAACAAGCGACCAGTCCTTTCGTCCAATAAGGCTACATGGTCATGGGCATGGCCGGGGGTATCAAGTACTTTCCATTCGATGGAGCGGGAGTGATGGACGTCACCCAAAGGTTGGGCCACAAACGGATCACGAATTCCCCAGGTAAGCTTACGATAGAAAGGGTATTGTGCTTTTTGGGAGCAAATGTCCACTCCTTTTTCGTGAATGAAAAGAGGGACCTGCTTGTGCTGGGCAATCCACGAGGCGGTACCGACATGGTCTTCATGGCTGTGCGTCAGTACGACCGAATCAAACGAGACTTCCTGAAACCTGTGAACGAGAGCTTGCTCGAGTACTTTCGGGCCAGTATCAACCAGCATGCCATCCGTCACATAAACAGTAATCCCTGATTCCCAATCTCCTACGCGCACAATCCCTTCGAGACATGCCACGTCTTCATGATGATGAATGTGAATCATACCGCACACCTCCCCTAGTGATGGAATCATTATACTATTGAATGAGTATTCAGTCATTTTTGTTTGTGATCCAACCTCATCCTGCATCCCTGTATCGTGTATGATGAATAGGGATGATTGCTCGTATGAGGTGAAAACATGAATGTATTGCCGATAAATGAAGTATTGCCAGAGCTGGTAAACACGCTGCGCAACGAGACAAACGCAGTGTTGGTCGCTGCTCCGGGTGCGGGGAAGACGACGCGAGTACCACTGGCCTTGCGTGAAGAAGCTTGGTTATACAATCGTAGAATTGTGATGCTGGTCCCACGCAGACTGGCAGCACGCCAAGCTGCTGCCTACATGGCTGCCTTGTTGGGGGAAGAAGTGGGACAAACGGTCGGATACCGGGTCAAGCGTGAATCAAGAGTAGGTCCAGACACACAGATTGAAGTGATTACAGAAGGAATTTTAACGAGAATGCTACAGGATGATCCGGAGCTATCTGATGTCGGTCTTGTTATTTTCGACGAGTTCCACGAACGGAATTTGCACGCGGATTTAGGGCTGGCCCTTAGTCTTCAGGCACAAGGCTTGTTTCGGGAAGACCTGCGAATTCTCGTGATGTCCGCTACACTCGATGCCGAACCCGTGTCAGCCTTGCTGGGGGATGCTCCCGTTGTCAGTAGTAAAGGCAGGATGTTTCCGGTGGAGACGCACTTTTTGACTTCCCCGATGCAGGGGCGTCTGGAGGAAGCCGTTGTCCAGATGATCTTCCATGCGTTGGGACAAGAAGAAGGAGATATGCTCGTCTTTTTACCTGGAGCCAAAGAAATTCACCGGGTACAAGAGTTGCTTGAACAAAGCGGTGTGGGCACGCATATACGGATTGCTCCTCTTTACGGAAATTTGTCGCAGGAGGAACAAGATAAGGCGATCCAGTCCGGGAAGACAGGGGAGCGCAAAATTGTCCTCGCCACCTCTATTGCCGAGACGAGCTTGACTGTCGAGGGTGTGCGCATCGTGATTGATAGTGGATTAAAACGGGTCCCGCGCTTTTCTCCACGAACAGGGATGACGAGACTGGAGACTGCAAAGGTATCGAGGGCATCTGCTGACCAACGCCGAGGAAGGGCTGGACGACTTGCGCCCGGGGTCTGCTTTCGAATGTGGACAGAGCAAGAAGATCGCATGCTCATTCCACAGCAGGCACCTGAAATCATGGAAGCTGATCTGGCTGTGCTCGCTTTGGAGCTGGCTTTGTGGGGAGTCGGGGCACCGGAAGAGCTGGATTGGCTGAATCTCCCGCCGAAGGCTGCGATGGCGCAGGCTCAAGAGCTGCTGCTTCAGCTGGGCGCATTAGATGAGCGGAAGCAGATCACACCACATGGACGAGTGTTGGCTGGAATGGGTGTGTATCCGAGATTGGGCCACATGATTCAGAAAGCGAATGAGCTGGGGGAAGGTGAACTGGCTTGCGAGCTGGCTGTCCTCTTGGAAGAACGTGATATTGTGCGGGGGCGCCAAGCGTCAGCGAATGCGGATATGCGTACGCGTGTTGAGCTGCTTCGTCAGGCAGCAAACAAACAGAGTGGAGCAGCGGAGCTTCCGATTGATGCAGGGGCATGCAAAAGACTTTGGAAGGAGGCGGCTCACTTCAAACGGGTATGGGCAAAAAACCAGTCCGGTGACACGTCTACTCGTACAGAAGCGACGGGGAGACTGCTGGCGTTTGCGTACCCGGACCGGATTGCCCAGCGAAGGGCAGATGGACGTTATTTGCTTCGCAATGGGCGTGGAGCGGCTTTTTCCGTGCAGCAACCACTGGCTGCTTCGCCGTATATTGTGGCAGCAGAACTCGATGACCAGGGCGCAGACAGTCGGATATTACTGGCGGCTAGCGTGGGAGAAAGCGAGCTGTTGAATGATTGTGCGATGCAGATTACCGAACGAATGAATGTATGGTGGGAGCATACAGCAGGGGCAGTTCGCAGCCGCAAGCAAAAACGGTTGGGGGCGCTCCTAGTGGCCGATTTGCCTGCGGAGGCTTCGCCAGATGAGGTGTTAACAGCGTTTTTGGACGGAATAAGGGAAGAAGGCTTGGAGATTTTGCCGTGGAATCGGCAGGCGAGACAGTATCGGGAGCGATTGCTGTTTATGCACCGTCTGGAGGAAGGGTGGCCGAATGTGGAAGATGAGGCGCTGCTTGCATCCTTGGAGGAATGGCTCGCTCCCCATGTGTATGGTTTCAAAAGAAAGGAAGACTTGCAGTCGCTGTCAGTGACGACGTTGCTGGAGAGTATGCTGTCCTGGGAGCAGCGCAGACAATTGGACGAATACGCTCCGACTCATGTGATCGTCCCGAGCGGCTCAAAAATTCCTGTCGATTACAGCGATCCAGCGGCACCGGTGCTTTCGGTCCGGCTACAGGAGCTGTTTGGTTGGCAAGATTCTCCGAGAATAGGCAGAGGCAGGGTATCTCTGACCATGCACCTGCTTTCGCCAGCTCATCGTCCGGTACAAGTGACACGGGACTTGGAGAGCTTTTGGGCACATGCGTATTTTGAAGTGAAAAAAGATTTGAAGGGCCGTTATCCCAAGCATTATTGGCCGGATGATCCGCTAGTGGCCATTCCGACAAATCGGACGCGTCCACGCACATAAATCGATTTGGATAGCTAGGTATATTCGGGTATAGAGGAAGAGCTCGGCATCAGGTGAAATTTCCCATTTTGCTAGTTCCATGTTCGTGAGTCATGTCAATTGTGAAACCTTCTTCGTGGTAGGGCACGTCAGGAAGATACCGTGAATCACGTACTACCCCCTCTACTTTTCTGGGCTGCCTGTTAATCAGGTGGTCTTTTTTTTGTAAAAAAAAGGGTGCCGCGGTTGCAGCGCCCTTTCTTCCGTATAGGATCAAAGCTCACGCCTTGCTCCCCCACTGCTCCCGATAAATCAACTGTTGCAGGTCCTCGCGTTGTCTCCATTGGTGCAGCTCCAAGAGTGGACGTTCCGGATAATGATCTGTGTAGCCGATCGACAGCAATGCGACAGGATCGATATGCGGCGGGATGTTCAGGATACGACGAACGTCGGCCTTCTTGTAAAAGCTGACCCAGCCCATCGCCAAATCCTCTGCGTAGGCAGCCAGCCACATGTTTTGGATCGCACAGCTGACAGACATAATATCTGTTTCCGGGATGGAATTGCGTCCGAGTACATGGTCGCCGCCACGCGTAGGATCACAAGTGACACAGATAGTGACAGGCGCTTCCTTGATCCCTTGAATTTTCAACTCCAAAAAGGTCGACTCTCGTCCCGTACCTTCGTAGTGGATGGCAAGCGCCCGTCGTTCTTTATCCGCACATTCTGCGAGCGCTTGTTTGGTTGCGTCGTCTTCCACCAGGACAAAATTCCAAGGCTGCATGAATCCGACAGAAGGAGCATGATGGGCTGCAGCCAAGATCATGGCGAGCTTTTCCGGGGCGACAGGATCTTGGCGAAAGGTACGAATATCGCGACGATTGCTGATGGCTTTATACAAACCGTTTTTTTCTTCCGCGGTTAAGCGTTTCATAAGAAAAACCTCCCTATTTGCATTCAGGTCTCTTTATTTTACTTACAAAGTATGCTTCCTTCCAGACATCTGCTTGACATATTCATGTCCTACGCTAAAGGAGAGAGTAGTCCGAGCAGAGGGGAGAGAGTACGAGCATGCATAACATCTTGATAGTGGAAGACGAGCTACCCATCTCTCGGGTATTGAAGGCGTATTTGGAAAAAAACAACTTTCGGGTTGAACAGGCATTTAACGGCGAGGAAGCAGAGCGGAAGTTTGATTCACTCAATCCTGCGCTCGTCTTGCTGGATGTGATGCTGCCTGGACGAAGCGGATGGAGTATTCTCGAATATATTCGGGCGAAAAGCTCGTGTCCTGTCATCATGCTGACAGCGTTGGGACAAATCGATAACAAGCTGGCGGGCTTGAACAAAGGCGCCGATGACTATATCACCAAGCCCTTTATTGCCGATGAAGTGGTCGCTCGCGTACATGCAGTATTACGTCGCTCGAAACAATTGATAGAAGGCAATCATGTGAAGCAGTTCGGCAGTCTGAAAGTCGACTTCAAGGCGTATTCTGTCATGCTGCACGGCATCGAACTAGCATTTACGCCAAAAGACTTGTGCCTGTTTCTTTTTTTGGCACAGTACAAAAACCAGACGTTCACCAGAGAACAGCTCATCGAGCAGGTGTGGGGGATGGATTACGAAGGAAGTGATCGCGCAGTAGACCTCGCGATCAAGCGCATCCGGCGATCTTTGGAGAATTGGCCGACATCCGAAGGGGAAATCCGTACCTATCGTGGCTTAGGCTACAAACTGTGTGTATATGAGTGAGAAAAAACGCACCTCTTTGTTTCGGTACTGGACGACGCGATACTTGATCATCTTGTGTATCGGCCTTTTCGTGATCGGGATTGCATCCAGCTACTGGATTTCTTATAGCGAGACCCAAAAACGCCTTGATTTTATGAGACTGATGGCAGCGGAAGTTGCGGATCGGGTCGTTGATATGGAAGGCAAGGTAAAAATGGCTCCGTTCTTGTTTCGTATTGTAGACAGTCGTCAGGAGTCAGTCGGAGTCAATTACAAGCCAATTATGATGATTTTAGATGAACACAAACAACCAGTATTTGGTGTGCCAGGTCCTTTTTCTGGGGAACTGAAGCGCATCGCACCTGATCTGGTGGAAGCGGATGACAGCCTGTCACAGTTTGAGCTTGCGCGGGGCGACGAAGTGCTTTTCGTGAAGGAAAGCATTAAGGTTGATGAGCGAGTGGTTGGATGGGTCATGCTGTTCACCCCACAAAAACAGGTGATACGCAGTATGACCGAATTCCAATTGCTCGCGATCATGCTTCTCGGTCTCGGTTTGCTTGGCTGGCTCGTCATTTATTTGCTGACGAAAAAGCTGTCTCAGCCGATAAAGGATGTGGCAGACGCTGCCAAGCAAATCGTGCTGGGAAACTACGAGATTCAGTTGGACAAAAACAAGCGCGAACAAGAAGTGTATGAGCTGATCCATTCCTTTGAAGAAATGGCAGAACGATTGAAGCAGTTGGAAATGATGCGTACGGAGCTATTGGCAGGGGTGACCCATGAACTCAAAACACCTGTTACGTCCATCAGTGGGCTGGTGCAAGCCGTGAGGGAAGAGGTTGTTAGCGGTGAGGAAGCCAAGGAGTTTTTGGATATTTGTACGAAGGAAACCACACGTCTGCAAAAGATGGTAGAGGATTTGCTCGATTTTAACTCTTTTGCTGTAGGTGACATTCGCATTCGCAGGCAACCTCAAAACATGCAGGAGCTGATCCGAGAAATTGCGCACCAATGGAAAATTGCGCAGGAAGAAGAGAAGCTCAGCTTGCATATCGAAAATACGTCTGATCCGATCATGATAGTTACCGACCCGCTGCGTGTGCAGCAGATCATGTACAATCTCCTAAACAATGCAGCACAAGCGATGGAATCGGAGGGGCGGATCGTCGTGTCGCTATCTGCATCAGCAGATGAGATTCGCATTGACGTGAAGGACAATGGACGTGGGATACCGATAGAAGAACAGTCTTTGATTTTTGAGCGATTCTACCGAGGAGAGGACAAGAAGCACATCGTCCGTGGGCTGGGGCTTGGCTTGTCTTTTAGCAGAATGATTGCCCAAGCGTTAGGAGGTATGTTGATCCTGACTGAGAGTACGGCGTCAGGCAGCACCTTCACGTTGATTTTGCGCAAATAATACATGCATGATCCAAAAACGACCTGGTTCTCTGGTCGTTTTTTTGTGTCTCCATCTGACTTTTCCCTGACGTATTCGTTCCGTATAGTGGTCGCAACCAAAAAGACAAGTCTTCAATCAAGTAGACGGTAGGAGGACTGAGCGTGACTCACACGGAGAAAAAGAGAGCGTTGTTTTCGAAGGTAGGAAGCAACAAGAAAAGGTGGATCGTTGGCGTAATGGCTGTTGGGGCCGTGGTCGTTTCAGGTGGAATATTTGGCTACCAGTCGTTTTTTACTCCACAATTGGCGCAGGCTGCTTTTCAAGTGGAGGTGGTAAAAAGGGGAGACATCTCAGAAGTCGTGCAGGCGTCAGGTACTGTCCAGGCTTCCAAGCGCTCGTCTCTCTCGTTTTCTGATGCAGAAGAAGCCAAGGATGCGATCTCTACCATTCAGGTCGGCGTTGGTGATGCCGTGAAAGCAGGGCAAGTTCTGGCGACGATGGACGATTCCGTAGCGAGAATCCAGGTGACCAATGCGGAAGCAAATCTTTTATCGGCGCAAGCCAAGCTAGAGGAGGCACAAAAGCGCAAGAGTCCTGCTGAAATCACTTCTTTGCAAGCCGCCGTCAATCAGACCAAGAACGAATGGGAGCTGGCAGTGCAAAATATTGATGGAAAAAAAGCGGCGAATGACGTGGAGAAGGCAAAGGCAAACCTGGAGAGTGCCCAGAAGACCTACACTTCCCAGCAGGCCTTGTTTGCGGCAAGTGCGATTGCCAAGAGTGAATTCGACAGTGCCCAGTCCTCGTTGGAGCAGGCCCAACGCGATTACAACTCGGCGGTATTGACAGCTGGACAGACCACAGGGCAGTCCAGTGTGAAGGTAGAGCAGGCATTGGCTGCGTATCAAACAGCGCAAGAAGCGTTACAGGAAGCGAATGAAGGTCCTGATGCCGCCACAGTTTTATCGGCAAAAGCAGCGGTGGAACAGGCAAAAGCGGGGCTGCAACAAGCACAAAAGGCATTGAGAGCTGTCACCTTGAAAGCACCGATGGACGGAGTGATCGTTCAGGTGAATGGCAATGTAGGTGAAATACCCGGCAATAATTTCATTATCATGGATAATTCGAATAGCGGAGATTTAGAGGTATTGGCTCAGATTAGCCAGAGTGACATCGGAAAAGTGCAGGAAGGCTTGGCTGTGACGTTCACGACAAGTTCTTATGCGGATGAGACGTTCCGTGGAAAAGTAAAGCTGATCTATCCAGAAGCGAAAACCGACGCTGGCGTCACCACTTACGATGTGCTTTTGTCTGTGGCAAACCAGGATAACAAATTGAAGATTGGGATGACGATGAACGTCGCGATCGAACGGGGAACCCATAAAAATGTGCTCCTGGTACCTGCACAAGCGCTCCAAACGCAAAATGGCAAGGATGGCGTTTATGTGCTAAGGGATGCTGCTGCACAACAAGCAGGTGAAGGAACGGAAGGGAATCAGCCTGAGGCGAAGCAAGCGAATAACCGCAGTGGAGGCGAAGAGGGCAGAGCGAATATGCCGTATCGCTTTGTTCCGATCAAAATGGGGTACTTCACTGCCGATCAGGTAGAGGTGACGGAGGGGCTTACCGAAGGAGAGCGTGTCGTCATCCTCGTGAATACACAGACCTCATCTGGAAATAGTCAAAATGGAAATCGAATGGGCGGCGGTATGCCGGGATTGGGCGGAATGGGCGTCCAGATAAGGGGACGGTAGACAGATGAAACCGGTCATTCAAATAGAAGAGCTGAGAAAACAGTACGTCATTGGAGATCAGGAAATTTATGCGCTCAGGGGTGTCAGCTTGTCGATTGAGGAAGGGGATTTCGTGGCAATCATGGGGCCCTCCGGTTCAGGCAAATCTTCCATGATGAATGTGATCGGCTGTCTGGATAAGCCCACCTCGGGAGAATTTTTTTTAGACGGCTATCCTGTATCACAAGCACATGACGATGAATTGGCGGTCATCCGCAATCAGAAAATCGGCTTTGTTTTTCAAAATTTCAATCTGTTGCCACGTACGACCGCAGTTGAAAATGTAGAGCTGCCTCTTTTATATGGAGGCACGCCTGCACGGGAACGAAGAGAAAAAGCCATCCGGGCATTAACGAGTGTCGGACTGGCAGAGCGATTGAACAACAAGCCAAATGAGCTGTCAGGTGGGCAGCAGCAACGCGTGTCGATCGCGCGAGCTCTTGTCAATGATCCCGTCATCCTGCTGGCAGATGAGCCGACAGGGGCGCTGGACACGAAGACGAGTGAAGAGATCATGGGTATTTTTCAAAAGCTGAACGATGCAGGTAAAACGGTTATTTTGGTGACACATGAACCTGATATTGCGGAGTATGCCAAGAGGATCGTCCGGTTTCGTGATGGGCAAATCATCGCGGATGAAGTGGTGGAGGATCGCAGGAGGGTGTCGATGGAGGAAGTGAGCAGATGAGCTTTATTGAATGTGTACGCATTTCATTTCGCAGCATCAGGGCAAATGGCTTGCGCTCCGTTCTCACGATGCTGGGAATCATCATCGGTGTGGCAGCTGTTATCGCGATGGTGGCGATCGGAGAAGGGACTTCCACGTCTGTTGCATCGCAGATCAATGGTTTAGGAAGCAACCTGCTCATTGTCACACCTGGTCAGGCGACACAAGGCAGGGTAAGCCTTGGGGCTGGCTCTCTGAATACGCTGACGATGGCAGATGCAGAAACCCTGCTGCAAAAAGAGTCCATCTCGGGTGTGGCTCCCAGCGTCAATGCGCGTGGGCAGATTGTGTGGGGAAGCAATAACTATTCCAGCATGCTCGAGGGGACGTCAGCGGATTTCCCTCAGGTGAGGAATGTAGAAGTTGGACAAGGGCGTTTCTTTAGCAACTTTGAAGTGAAGATGCAATACAACGTGGCTGTCGTGGGCACTGAGGTGGTCAGCAACCTGTTTAAAGGAGCGAATCCAGTGGGGCAAATTGTTCAGATCAACCGGATTCCGTTTACGATCATCGGCGTATTGCAGAGCCAGGGTAGTTCAGGCATGACAAACAACGATGATCGGATCATCATTCCGATTACTACTGCGATGAACAGGCTGACCGGAGGCAAAAACGTGGGCTCGATCTACGTCTCGGCAGCATCGTCGGACTTGATGGAGAAGGCGCAACAAGATATTCAGCAAGCCCTTCGTGCCAACCACAAGCTCCGGCCACAAGCAGCCGATGATTTCCGCATAACGTCCCAGTCAGACATTTTAAGCACGGCACAGTCAGTATCCAGCTCGATGACCGCGCTGCTATCTGGCATTGCCGCCATCTCGCTGATTGTTGGCGGAATCGGCGTGATGAACATTATGCTTGTATCTGTCACAGAGCGGACACGAGAGATCGGGATTCGCAAGGCAATTGGAGCCAAGCGGAGAGATATTCTCCGCCAGTTTTTGATCGAAGCGGTTACGCTTAGCCTGATTGGCGGGGTGATTGGTATTGCCTTAGGGGTAGGTGCGGCGTTTTTGGTCAGCAAACTCGGTCAGATGGAGACCTCGATTAGTCTGTCTCCGATCATGTATGCGTTTTTGACCTCTACATTGGTTGGTGTCATTTTTGGTGTATATCCGGCCAGAAAAGCAGCACAGCTCAAACCGATTGATGCACTGCGGTATGAGTGAGTGTGTAATTTTACCAATCCGGGCATACTAGCCGTGAGAGGTGTTGGTGCTAATGGAAAAAAGCGTTCAATTTTCCGTACCATGGCGAGAAGCGACACGCATCATGAAAAGAATCAAAACAAGCAAATTGCGTTATTTTGTTAAACAACAAGAGGGCAAGACCAGTGTTGCATTCGTCTTTCCTCGAGTTAGCGTCAGCCAATATGTCTATTTGTATATCATTTTTGGACCCAGAGCTGCTGATGTGCTCAACAACGATAGCAAATAGAATGATCCCTGATGGCTCGAGCAGGCGTCAGGGATTTGCAATAATTCACAGGAAAACAAAACCTGACACTTTTCGATAGGACTGTTTCATAGTACAATTCGAATATGAACGAACTTGGGGAAGTTCGGGATGGCGGCACCCAATCTGTGCAGAAGGGCCGCCTCTTTTTTTTGCTATTGTACAAATGTTCGTTTTCGACAGCATTTTTGCTCAGAGGATATAATAGGTACAATTACCTGAATATACAGCTGGAACGAGTGAGTAGTAGGATATAAAATATGCTTATTCACGTGAATACAACGTACTACTCTCTCCCAAGATTTGATCTTGGGCTTTTTTTTGTTCAAAACGCATGAAAAAAAGCCGTTTCTCATGACGGCTCTGTTATCGGTAAGGTAGGTTGAAAGCTTCCTTTTAGCAAGGCATCAATAAATTGCTCCTGTGTGAGAGAAATCGTGATGCCCATCCCAGGCAGATCGACAGAAAAAACATTCTCTCGGTACAAATACCAGAGATCGCCTGTCGGTTCAATCGAATAGACGTGTAGATTTTTCTGTGAATGCTGGCCTGCCTTTCGGATTTCCCGCAAAGCTGTAAACAGTTCTCCCCAAACAGGCAGATAAGGCTTCGTTCGGTGCTGCACAATCGCTTGGATCAATTGGTATTTCGCGAGAGAAATAGCATCCATGGTTGGGTGGTTCAACGAAAGCATGACCGTTATACTCCTTTTGCATGGCTTGGCGCATTAGTCTTGCGTGATGGCGATTTTTGTCGAAGTTATGAATAAGTGTAAAATAGATATCAGTCCGATGCAAGAGAACAGAAGGTAGAGATGAGCATTTGGATATTTGACGGTTGCTGCTGATTTGGATAGCATAGGAAAAGCGGTTTTGACAAAGGGCAATAGCGAGAAGCGGGAGATGAGATTGTGGCAAAAAAACACCGGTTGATCATCGAGTTTTGCGGTGGAGTTGGACAAGGGCTGGCCTTGCTGTATGCTTTGCGGTCGCCTGATGTTCAAGTGGCAGGAATCATTTGCAGAGAGACGCAGTCAAGCTTGGCTAGCCAGCTGATTGATTTTGCACAGCCAGGCTATGAAATTCCAATCGTTACAGGTGCCAAGCAACCGCTTTTCTCGGGAACGATAGAGACGACTATCTCGGAAGGTGTACGGCTCCTTGCAGAAACCACGCAGGATGAGGAAAGTGACTTGACGCTCGTGACGTTTGATTGTTTGACGACGCTGGCTTTGGCTGTCGCGCGTGATCCACTGTTGGCCCATAAATTTACGAGAATCGTGGTGCAGGGTGGAGCCATACGCGTATCAGGAGATGTTACGGCCATTGCTGAAACAAACATGCATGGTGATCCGGAAGCAGCTGCGCTCGTTTTGGCAGCCCGCTTGCCGCTTGTGCTTGTTCCATTAGATACAACCAGCTCGTTTCGTTTGAAGGAAGCGCAAGTACATACGCTGGGAAGTCTCGCACAAGCAGTTGGCCTGATCGATAGAACGACGAAGTCAGACGTGCAGTTCGCCGATTCTGCTCGTGCGCTCCATGCATGGGTAGCGATGCTCGCGGCTCTCTCGCCTGAAAAGATGCGGACGGAGCAGATGAAGCTCTCCGTCGAATGCAAAAGCGAATTGTCACGCGGTGCCATTCTAGCCGACCTACGGGCGAAACCGAGTGTAGGAACCGATACGGCCGTATGTGTTGAGGTTGAGATGGCAGAGGCAGAGCGCTTTTTGCAAACCGTATTGGATCAGGGAGGGGTATAAGCGCATGGAAAAAATCATTTTGGATGTAGATACCGGGATTGATGATGCGCTGGCGATTGCTTATGCCGTTCACTCGCCTGCTCTTGAAGTGTGTGGGATTACCACGACTTTTGGCAATATTTCGGTGGAGGAAGCAACACGCAATACCTTACAGGTGCTAGAGTTGCTGGATGCCTCTGCGATTCCTGTCTATCAGGGGGCATCGAAGCCGATTGTTCGCGACCTTACAGGAAAAGCAAGGCTGTTCCACGGTGAAAACGGGCTAGGCAATGTCGTCCTTCCTGAACCATCGACAACGGCTCAGCCACAGTGTGCCACACAATATCTGATCTCTGCGATAAAGGAACATCCGCACGAATTGACACTCGTGACCGTCGGGAGCATGACCAATCTGGCGCAGGCGATTATGGCTGCTCCAGAAATCATATCCCTTGTCAAACGAGTGGTCGTGATGGGAGGCGCTGTAACGGTGCCGGGGAATCGCACGCCTGTAGCGGAGGCGAATATTTGCGCCGATCCGGAAGCCGCAGCGTATGTCTTCCAGTCCGATATTCCAGTGACGCTGGTAGGACTGGATGTGACGATGCAAACGCTGCTTACCCGCGAACACTTGCAGGAATGGAGAGCGAAGGATACACGCTTGAGCCATGTTTTCGCGGATATGTGCGAGGTGTACATGAATGCCTACGCCACAGTGGGCAATTTGCGCGGCTGCGGTCTGCATGATCCGTTGGCGGTAGGTGTCGTCATTGATCCGACGTTTGTGAAGTCAGTCCCGATGCACGTTGCGGTAGATACGTCCGGGGGAGCCAGTGATGCCCGTACGATTGGGGACAGACGGGAACATCCAGCGCAGCCGCCGAATGTGGACGTGTGCTTAGAGGTTGACCACGAGCGCTTTGTCCGGCATTTTTTACAAGTAGTACTAGGAGACTAAGGAGGTAGTTTTTGTGTTAAAAGAGTTTAAAGAGTTTGCGTTAAAAGGAAATGTGATGGACCTCGCTGTCGGTGTCGTTATCGGTGGGGCTTTCGGGAAAATTGTGACCTCACTCGTTAATGACATCATTACTCCCTTGATCGGAATGCTTCTGGGCAAGGTGGATTTCTCCGGCTTGTTCATCAATTTGAGCGGGGTTCCTTATAAGACGATCGCCGAAGCAAAAGAAGCAAAAGCTGCGACACTCAACTACGGGTTGTTCCTCAATTCTGTGATTGATTTTGTCATTATCGCCTTTTCTATTTTTATCGTCATCAAGCAGCTCAACCGTTTCAAACGCAAGCAAGAAGTAGAGAAAGCACCTGAAACGACCAAAGAGTGCCCGCACTGCATCTCGGCTATTCCGGTCAAGGCTACACGCTGCCCGAACTGCACCTCCATGCTGGAGACAAAATTGGCACACGAATAATAGGAACAGAGGAAGGCGATTATGCCTTCCTCTGTTTTCGTTTCACGCGGTTTTTATACTGATAGTGAAGTCTTTTAATCGTATGGTAATAGGTCTTGTCTTTGAGCTTGGCAAACAGCCCGTGGGATGGAAAGTCGTAATTGACCTCAATAATGGAGAGGTTTCCCGCTTTATCAATGGCAAAATCGACGCCGATTTGCGCACTGTGCCGATATTTATTAAAGTGGGCACATACACGGTGACTGATTTGGATCAACTGAGAAACGACACTTTTCAATTTGGCTGGCTCGACTGCTCCAGATTTTTTCAAGGCATGCGGGACTGTGACGGCATATCCGCCGCCGCGAGCGACATTGGTAATAACACTGTCGGAACCGGCTACCTTGGCTAGCATGCCTGCATACTGCCATTTGCCCAAGCCATTGCGCATCATCATGACGCGAATGTCAAAGGGACGACCATTGATCTCTGCTAAATCGAGCCCTTTTTGAATCACGTAATTTTTTTCCGTGCACTGCGCGGCAAGCTGCTGCTTCAAGTCAGCCAAAGAATCTGCCTGCATAGGCTCTCCGCGCTCCTTCACAAATTGATAGCCCCCGCCATCCGTTTTCCAGACACGAATAATGCCTTTTCCCATATGGGTTCTCGTCGGTTTGATATAGACGGTAGAAAACTTTGCTAAATACGAGGCCAATAGTGCCGGCTGATATAAAGAAGTGGGCGGCAGGTAAGGGCGAATATAAGGGCTTTTTGAAAAGAACTGATGAAGGCTCCACTTGGAGGAGGAGATCACATCATGCACCTCACTTTACGAAAAATCCATTCGTCCCAGCATATGCAGAAGCGTTCACGACCGTTTTTCTTTTGAAAGGGGAGGCTTTTCAAAAATTCCAAGGGCTGAGCAGGAGTTAAGGGATTGTGGGGGAATATATGTTCTAATCATAGGAGAAGGATGGCGAAAATCATGCGGCAATTCCGTCCAGTGCAACCTCCGACTCTGCAACGAGCGAGCGCGCAAAATGCCTATCACTACCAAGAGTATATGCCCAGCAAGAGCTTGGTGAATTATATCGCCTGCTACTGGACCTCAGAGTACGACGGCAAGGGGATAGCACCTACAAGCCGAGTCATACCCGATGGATGTGTCGATATCATATTCGACCTTGGCGCCGCTTCTTATCAGAAGGGGGCATTTCTAACGGGACTGATGAGGACGTACGAGGTTATCCCATTGACTGAACCACAATCCTTGATCGGCATTCGTTTTTACGCTGAGGGAGCAGCTCGCTTTTTGCGCTACCCTGTCGCCTTGATCAACGGACAGCATCCCAATCTGGAAGACATCTGGGGCAAAGAGGCGGATGAGGTGATAGATGGCTTGCTCGAAGCTTCCGACACGGCGGAGCGGATCGATTGGCTGGAGCGGGAGCTTATCAAACGCTTGTGGATGGATGATCCAGCAGACCAGTTGCTATTGACAAGCATGAACTACTTATATGAATACAGAGGAAATTTTTCCATGACCGCGCTCGCCGAGAAAGTGAATTACAGCGAGAGAACCTTGCGAAGGACGTTTCAACAACAGTTGGGAATGAGCCCGAAGGAACTGGGACGAATCATTCAATTTCAAGGGCTGCTGCAAATGCTGGCTAAGGGAGCACGAACTTCGTTTACAGATGCAGCTCTCCAATGTGGCTATTACGATCAGTCGCACTTGATCAAGAGCTTTCACACTTTTTACGGGGTAGCTCCAAGTAAAATTGTCTCGCCAGATCGTGCGAATCGATAGTCTCGAAAGGTTGTCCGTTTTTTACAATCTTCTTTTTGCGAGACGCGTTACCTTAAAGAAAGGATGGTGAATTCATGTGAATGAACAAACATTAGATACATACTGCCGGAAGCAGCCCGGTGCCACCCATGACTATCAAATGGATTGGGAATGCGATCGCTACCATGTCGGAGGCAAAATATTTGCCATGATCGGAGGCGATTCCAAAGGTGTTCGCATCCTTACCTTGAAATGCGACCCGATGCGTGCGGAGGAATTGCGCGAGACCTACGAAGGGATCGTACCCGGCTATCACATGAATAAATCCCATTGGAATTCTGTCTACTTGGACGCTGACATTCCCGAAGGCTTATGGGAAAGGATGATCGAGCATGCGTACGAAACGGTGCTCCAAAAACTGCCCAAGCGCGTCCAGCAAGAAATCAAGAGCGAACAGGAGTGAGTGATGTGGGAATCAAGCTTGATATGGTAGGGATTGTCGTACAGGACATGAAAAAAGCGTTGGATTTCTATCGGGTACTCGGTTTCGATATTCCAGAGGGGGCAAATGAAGAGCCGCATGTAGAGGTTGCGCAGGACGGTGTTCGTCTGGCCTTTGATACAGTGGAGATTGCCAAGGGTGTGTATGGAGGATGGGAAGCACCTGTTGGGCATCGGATTGAGCTGGCTTTTTTGTGTGAGGATGCTGCGGCGCTTGATGCGTTGTATACGAAAATCGTTTCACATGGTTACGAGAGTCACCGCGAGCCGTGGGATGCGTTCTGGGGCCAGCGGTATGCCATCGTGAAAGACCCGGATGGGAACCTAATCAGTCTGTTTGCGTAATGCTATCCTTTAATAAGGAAGACAAAAAGCCGAGCCTATTGGAAATGGTTCGGCTTTTTTGCGTTTGTCTGACTGCTTGAGCTGGGAGTGACTTGTGAATGTTTATTATCTCAGGAAACAAAATTTACTAATAATATGTTGAATGGTGTAATTTTACTGCATATAATGAGGATGGTAATAGTAGTGAATTTTTAGATAATTACTAAGCAGGGGCTTTTGACAATGATCAATCTGCAAAACTGCCCGATGAGAGGAACAAGGAGAGATCGAAAAGGAGGTTCGATAGAGCGTGAATCTGGAGAACTTGCAAGCATTGACGACCGAAGGAAAAAACGAGAGCAGCAGTCATTTGGATCAATTGAGTGCCCGAGGCATCGTACAAATGATGAACGAAGAGGACAAGAAGGTTCCTTATGCAGTAGAATGCGTCCTCGATCAAGTATCCGATGCGGTAGAGGTCATCATACAAACACTGGAAAAGGGCGGGAGACTGTTTTACTTTGGTGCTGGAACGAGTGGACGCTTAGGGATACTGGATGCGTCCGAATGCCCGCCGACCTTTGGTACCCAGCCTGAGCTCGTTCAGGGGGTGATTGCAGGCGGACCATCCGCAATGGTACGCGCGGTAGAAGGCGCAGAGGATTCTTTTGAAATAGGTCAAGCAGATGTGCATAAATACGGCGTGACTAAAAATGATGTGGTCGTAGGAATCGCAGCCAGTGGACGGACTCCGTATGTTCTCGGTGTTTTGGCAGAGGCACAGAAGATTGAAGCGAAGACGATTGCTGTCTCTTGCAACAAGCCTTCGTATATCAATAAAGGCGTAGATGTAGCGATTAATGTCGTCGTAGGACCAGAAGTATTGACCGGATCGACGAGGCTCAAGGCAGGAACAGCCCAAAAGCTGGTGCTGAACATGCTGACGACAGCGACGATGATTCGCTTGGGCAAAGTGTACGGAAATCTGATGGTCAGCGTGCAGGCGACAAACCTCAAGCTGAAGGAACGAGTAAAGCGGATCATCATGGAAGTGACCGGAGCGAGTTACGAGGAGGCGGAGGAGCTGGCTGATCAGGCTGACGGTGATGCGAAGACAGCCATTATCATGAAGTTGACCGGATCAAGCAGGGAAGAGGCTACTCGCCTGTTGAATGTTACTAATGGAAGAATCAGGGAAGCCATTCAGCAGTTGGACTAAGTTTTAGGGAAAGGATGGGGAGATTCCATGTTGCCAGGAACCATTCGCGAAGAGCTGCGTGCCATCGTCGGAGAGAAAAACTGTCTCGACAAACAGGAGGCATTAGTCGCCTATTCGTATGACGCGACACCCATGCAGCAAGCGTTGCCGGATGTGGTCGTCATGCCAAAGAGCACAGCCGAAGTCCAACAGGTCATGCGAGTTGCAGCACGGTACCACATCCCGATTGTGACGCGCGGAGCAGGCTCCAATCTATGCGGGGGAACGATACCGGTCGGTGGCGGAATTGTCTTGGTGTTGAGCCGGATGAATCAAATCGTAGAGATTGACGAACAAAATTTGACGATAACGGTGCAGCCGGGGGTCCGAACGGTCGACATCCATCAAGCGGTAGAGGCACTCGGTTTGTTTTACCCACCCGATCCAGGCAGCATGGTCATCTCCACAATTGGAGGGAATATTGCACTCAATTCGGGTGGACTGCGCGGGTTGAAGTACGGAACGACCAAGGATTACGTGCTGGGCCTCGAAGCTGTGTTGCCGAACGGAGAGGTCATTCGTACCGGAGGCAAGCTGATGAAGGATGTGGCGGGCTATGATTTGACCAAGCTCATGGTCGGCAGCGAGGGGACATTGGCCATCATTACCGAGGCTATTCTCAAGCTGATTCCGAAGCCGCCGACACAGCGAGTGATGCTCGCGATGTTCGCAGATATGGCACAGGCAGCGAGGTCTGTTTCCGATATCATTGCCAATCGTATCATTCCTGGAACGCTTGAATTTCTCGATCAGGGCACGATCCGTGTTGTCGAGGATTTCAAACAGATCGGGCTTCCGACAGATGTGGCGGCGATTCTCCTGATCGGTCAGGACGGAGAGCCACAGACGGTCGATCGGGACATGGAGCAGATCGCTGCTATTTGCGAGAAGAATGATGCCGTCCAAATCAAGGTAGCCACAACAGCCGAGGAAGCTGATGAGGTAATGACTGCCAGACGCAGTGCGCTCGCCGCATTGTCACGGATGCGTCCGACGACCATTCTGGAGGACGCAACAGTTCCACGTGCTGCGATTGCGCCAATGGTCGCCGCGATCCAAGAGATTACAGAGCGTTACGGACTGCAAATATGCACCTTTGGCCATGCAGGAGACGGCAATTTGCATCCGACCTGCATGACAGACGCTCGCAACACGGAAGAGATCGAGCGTGTCGAGCATGCCTTCGAGGAAATTTTCGCGGCAGCAATCGATTTGGGCGGAACGATTACGGGAGAGCATGGCGTAGGAATCGTCAAGGCACCGTATTTGGAGTGGAAAGTAGGAGCTGCAGGTATGGAGATCATGAAAGGCATCAAGCACGCTTTCGATCCAAACAATCTCCTGAATCCTGACAAGATGTTTGCCAAACAGTCTCGGAACAGAGTGGTGGTTCAGCGTGCTTAAAGAAGCCTTGGTAAACAAACTCGATTACGATGAACTGTCCAATTGCATGCGCTGTGGCTTCTGCCAGCCAGCCTGTCCGACCTTTCGGGAAACAGGCTATGAGGCAGCTTCGCCACGTGGTCGCATCGCCTTGATGAAAGCCGTAGCAGACGGTGTCATGGAGCCTGACAAAGATTTCGTCGATCAAATGAATCTGTGTCTAGGCTGCCGGGCATGTGAGCCGGTATGCCCAGCAGGCGTGCCGTACGGTCAACTGATTGAGCAGACGAGAGAGGCAATCGAAGAGGTGCAGGAGCATCCATGGTGGGTCAAAGCCGTCCGCAAGCTCGCGTTTTTCCACCTGCTCCCTCATCAGAAGCGCATGTACCAGCTCGGCGGACTCTTGCGCTTCTATCAGCGCTCAGGTGTGCAAAAAGCCGTTCGCAAGCTGGGAGTACTATCCATCCTGCCAAAGCAAATGCGGGAAATGGAAGCGATTATGCCTGAAGCATCTGGAAAAGGTATCGTGGACTTTTTCGGTGGCACGGTTATTCCAGCCGTAGGCGAGCGCAAGTATCGCGTAGGAATGTTTCACGGCTGCATCATGGATGTCCTATTCAATGAGACGAATCGCAACACCGTGCGGCTTCTGAGTGAGGCAGGCTGTGAGGTCATCATCGCTCCTGACCAGGTGTGCTGCGGTGCTCTCCATGCACATAGCGGTGAGCGTGAACAGGCTCGCAATCTGGCGCGAAAAAATGTGGCTGCTTTTCGCAAGGCTGACGTGGATATCATCGTATCCAATGCAGGTGGTTGCGGGGCGATGCTGCAAGAATACGACCATCTGCTGGCGGAAGATGCCGAGTGGCAGGAGAAGGCAAAATGGTTTGCTTCACGTGTGAAGGATATTAGCGAGGTGCTTGCCCTCCTCGTCGAGCCAAAAGAATGGCAGTCATTGCCGCAACGAATCACCTATCAATCCTCCTGTCACCTGCGCAACGGGATGAAGGTGACAAAAGAGCCAGTGAGCCTCTTGCAAGCCATTCCGGGAGCCACATACGTACAGCTTCGCGAGGGAGATAGCTGCTGCGGATCAGCAGGCATTTACAATCTGGTGCAGCCTGAGATGGCCGGAAGCCTTTTGGATGAAAAAATGGGTCAGGTAGCGGCTACCCAAGCAGACATGCTAGTGACCTCGAATCCGGGCTGTCTGTTGCAAATGAAAGCAGGCATTCATCGAGCTGGACTGGAAGGAAAGATGGAGGCCGTGCACATCGTCGATTTATTGGCGCGTGTCAGCCAGAAATAATAGGATCTCTTAACGAGAAGACGTGTAGGGAAGCATTCCGGAAGACGGAGTGGCTCCTTGCACGTTTTTTTAATAAAAAAGGGGATAAAAGGACTATTAACGGAAATTGCATATAAGAATGGCCGAATGTATGATAATAGAAAGAATTTTTGAAAAATTTAATAAAATGTATGTTGGCAGTAAAAAATCTGAGAGAAAGTGGTAGGGAACGATGGAAATAAAAGTTGCAGTTATAGGTCCTTACGATTTGCTTGATGAGGTTTTGCATATGGCAACAACATTTCCGGCCTTAATATTGCTCCCCCTCGGTTACAAAGATGTTCAGGAGGTTAAACAGCTTGTGCTTTCCTGCAAGGAAGAGGTGGATGTCTTTTTATTTGCCGGTCCGATTCCATACCAAATTGCTCGTGAACACGTTGATGGTCCAAAGCCGATGGTTTACCTGCCTTACAATGGAACGAGCCTCTACCGCGTGTTCTTTCAATTGCTGCGAGATAGCGGGACTCTACTGAAAGATAGTCGGTTGCGGTTTAGTATCGATGTTCTGTCTTTACAAGAGATTGAACAAAGGTTGGATGAGCTTTCTATACCTGTGGATCGTATGTACACGATGGAATATCGGCAAGAGCAGAGCGCTGGCGACATTCTTCAGTTTCATTACGACTTATGGACAAGTAACAAGATAGACGCGATTTTCACTTGCGTGGCATCTGTTTATTGGGAGCTTCGAAGATTAGAAATCCCCTGTTATCGTGTGACCCCCACCAAATCTACGATTCAAGACGGTTTGTATCGAGCGCAAATGGAAGGAAAGAACCTCCAGTTAAATGATACGCAGATCGCAATTGGCATCATCAATATTGAAAACATCGTGAAAAAATGGCATTCATCCGAATATGAGCTTCAGCGAAAGAAAATCGCGATCCAGGAAATTTTGATTGATTATGGGGAAGAAATTCAAGCCTTGATGAACTGGCCGGATCGAAATGAAGTCATCTTCGTAACGACTCGAGGAGTTATTGAACGGACGACGAGCATGTTTACGCGGTTCCCTCTGCTAGAGAGAATTGTAAACCGTTTAAACATTTCGGCCAGTATCGGAATTGGGCTGGGCCGAACCGCGAACGAGGCGCAAAGCAAAGCCGGGGAAGCTCTCTCCAAAGCAAAAGCCGGCGGAGGAGGAAGCTGTTTCATCGCTATGCACGATGGCAATGTTGTCGGACCGCTGGGTGAAGAATTTCAGTTAGCGTACTCCCTCCGAAGCAACAATCCAGAGCGTTTGAATGCCGCCCGAAAATCAGGTTTGAGCGTCGGGACGATCAACAAACTGATCTCCTTTTGCCAAAACTACGGCAGCTCACAAATAACCGCAGCTGACCTCGCTAGTCGATTTGGTGTTTCACTACGCAGTGCCAGACGGATTTTAAGCAAATTAGAGCAGAGTCAATTGGCAATCGTCGTCGGTGAAGAGCAGCCGATCTGCAAAGGAAGGCCCCGTCAGGTCTACGATCTGAAACTGCAAATATGAATGCTGAGTTCTACACGTTCATTGGTTTTTACTCGATGACAATGGAGGGGGAAAGACGAAAATGGGAGGTTATTTGCTTAAGCGTGTCGTGTCCTTATTACCTGTCCTTCTGGTTGTAGCGGTTGTTGATTTTATTATCATTCATCTTACCCCTGGTGACCCTGCTTCTGTCATTCTGGGGGCACAAGCTACGGAAGAAGAATTAGCAAAATTACGAGAGCAGCTAGGTTTAAATCTTCCCATCTATATCCGCTTTTTCGAATGGATAGGGGGCTTGCTGCAAGGGGATTTAGGCTGGTCGATTTTTATGGATAAGCCTGTGACAGAAGCGATATGGGAGCATTTAGGGCCTACCCTGTCCTTAACGATTATGGCTGAGATCATCGCGATTCTGTTTGCGATCCCCTTGGGTGTGATGGCTGCCAATCGTCGAGGCACTTGGATGGATCAATCGTTTATGACATTTGCTTTGCTGGGAATCTCGCTTCCTAGCTTCTGGATCGGATTGAATCTGATCTTGCTTTTCGCCGTCCAACTGAATTGGCTGCCTGCAGCAGGCTATCAACCGATATCCAAGGGACTCCTGAATCATTTCAAATACTTGATCATGCCCGCGATATCACTTGGCATTATGCAAGGGGCTTTAATTGCGCGAATGACGCGATCCTCCATGCTGGAAGTGTTGAACGAAAATTACATTCGAACGGCAGAAGCAAAAGGCTTGAAGCTGTGGATTGTCACCTATAAGCATGCACTTCGCAATGCCTTCATCCCCATTCTCACGGTAATCGGACTGTCGTTTGCGACGCTGATCGGGGGAGCAGTCGTGACTGAAACCGTCTTTAACATACCTGGGATCGGCAAGCTCATTGTCAATTCCGTTTTAAGACGGGATTACGAGGTGATCCAAGGAACCGTGCTCATGATTGCGGCAGCGTATGTTCTCATCAATCTCATTGTTGATTTGCTTTACGCGTATATCGATCCACGTGTGCGATACGACAAGAGCTAAGGGGGATGGATGAATGGAAACATCTTCGGTAACGATTGCCACAAGCCAACCTGTTGCACCTTCCAGGCATCACGTACGAGTAGCCATGAATCGGTTTTTCGCAAACCGATTGGCTGTCTCAGGGAGTATTCTCGTTTTGTTTATCACCCTCATTTGTGTCCTTGCTCCTTTGCTCACCTCCTATGATCCACTCGAAATGAAAGTGCAGGATCGACTCCAACCGCCAAGCACGAGCCATTGGTTTGGTACGGACGAGTTTGGCCGAGATGTATTTACCCGTGTTGTGTACGGAAGCAGAATTTCTATGGGGGTTGGATTCTCGGTAGTCGTGATTACTTCCATCGTGGGGTTACTATTTGGGCTGTATTCAGCCTACTACCGAAGATTGGACAACTTTCTCATGCGGATCAATGACGGCTTAATGGCATTTCCCGCTATCCTGCTCGCCATTGCCATATTGGCAGCACTTGGCCCGAAAATGAGCAATGTGATTATCGCTCTGAGTGTTGTGTATATTCCAACGGTAGCCCGAGCGATCAGATCGGTAGCGATCACTGTGAGAGAGCAGACGTATATCGAAGCGATTCATGCGCTGGGGGGGAAGTCATGGAGGGTCATTTGGCTGCATATCGCCCCTAACTGCCTGTCTCCTCTGATTGTCCAGGCAACGTTCATTTTTGCCTATGCAGTCATTACGGAAGCCTCCTTGAGTTTCTTGGGAGCGGGAACTCCGCCGCCTGAGCCTAGCTGGGGAAATATTTTAAATGACGGAAGAACGATCATGAAACAAGCATGGTGGATGACTGTTTTTCCCGGACTGTCGATCATGATAACCGTATTGGGACTCAACCTGCTCGGAGATGGTCTCCGCGATTTATTGGACCCGCATACGAATCGAGCAAAAAAATAAGCGCTGCAAGGCGGGAAGGGGATGATTCATATGCCATTGTTGGAAGTGAAAAACTTGAGAACGACCTTTTCAACAGAGCTGGGTCAGGTGACAGCTGTAGACGGGGTTTCCTTTCAGGTGGATTCCGGCGAGACGGTCGGACTGGTTGGGGAATCGGGATGCGGAAAAAGTGTGACTTCCTTGTCGATCCTACGGCTGTTCCGAAAACACAGTGGAACGAGACTTACAGGCGAAATCTTTTTTGAGCAAAAAGAGCTGCTGCAATCATCCATGGAGGAGCTGCAAGAGATTCGCGGCAATCGGATATCGATGATCTTCCAGGACCCGATGAGCTCGCTCAATCCTGTTTATACCGTAGGAAACCAAATTGCCGAATCGCTCATGTTGCATCAAAAATTGTCCAAAAAAGCTGCGCAGGAAAAAACGATTGAAATGCTTACCTTGGTCGGCATCCCATCACCGGATAAGAGGGTGAACGACTATCCTCATCAGCTCTCAGGCGGAATGAGGCAGCGTGTCATGATCGCCATGGGCTTGTGCTGCCAGCCCAAGCTGTTGATTGCGGATGAACCGACGACCGCATTGGACGTTACCATTCAAGCGCAAATTCTTGATTTGATGCTGGGTCTGCAAAAGCAATTACAGATGGGAATCCTGCTAATTACTCACGATCTTGGCGTCGTTGCGGAAGTGTGCGATCGCGTTCTGGTCATGTATTTGGGGCAGATCGTAGAAGAAGCTTCTGTGGAAACCTTGTTTGAGAATCCGAAGCATCCCTATACGATTGGTTTGATGAAATCGATCCCGACCATTGATGGCAAACGTGGAAAGAAGCTCCATGTAATAGAAGGCATCGTTCCGTCGCTCCATCAGATTCCAAAAGGGTGTCGATTTGCACCCAGATGCCCGCTTGCAGATGAAAAGTGCAGGCAGCATCCTCCAGACTTGTTTGAAATAGCGAGATTGCATCAGGTTCGATGCTGGCATCACGAAAGAATCGGGGTGGGGGGCGTTGCGTTTGGGGGCTAAGGAGAAAACAGCGGTACCACTTTTGCAGGTATCCAATTTAGTGAAGCATTTTCCGATCAAACGAGGCTACTTTCAAGAGAAAGCGTACGTAAAAGCGGTCAGCAATCTTTCCCTGAAAATATACAAAGGGGAAACCTATGGGCTGGTTGGGGAATCCGGATGCGGAAAAAGCACAACGGGCCGCATGATCCTTCGCTTGCTTGCGCCGACGTCTGGGAGTGTGCAATACAAAGGACAGGACATCACTCATTTTTCAGATGAAGAACTAAGAAACGCCAGAAAAGAAATGCAGATCATTTTTCAAGACCCGTATTCAGCGCTGAATCCCCGCAAACAAATAGGCAAAGCCATCGCTGAACCGATGAGTATTTTCCATTTGGGAGAGAAAAGGCAGCACAAGCAGCTTGTCCTTGACCTTCTTCGTAAAGTGGGACTGCAGCCAGAACATTTCGACCGATATCCGCATGAGTTTTCAGGTGGGCAAAGACAGCGGATTGTGTTGGCGCGTGCACTTGCAGTAAATCCTGCATTCATCGTATGTGATGAGCCTGTTTCCGCACTCGATGTCTCCATCCAGTCTCAAATTCTCAATCTATTGCAACAGCTCCAAGAAGATTTTCAACTCACCTATTTATTCATCGCGCATGACCTCAGCGTCGTCCGACATATTTCTGATCGAGTCGGCGTGATGTACCTGGGTCATTTGGTGGAAGAAGCCCCCACCGATGTATTGTTCTCTGAGCCACTGCATCCTTATACCCGAGCGCTATTGTCGGCTGTTCCAGAGCCAAATCCAAAGAAAAGGAAAGAGAGGATCGTCCTCTCAAGTGAAGTTCCCTCCCCCATCGATTTGCCAAAAGGCTGCGTGTTTCATCCGAGATGTCCGCAAGCGATCGCCACCTGTAAGGAAGTCGTTCCGGTTTTGCGGGAAATGGGTACGGGCCATCGTGTCGCATGTCATCTGGTTTCATAAAAATTACAAGGATAGAGAGGAGCAAGAAGAATGCTGGATATCGTTATTCGAAATGGTCAGGTGTACGACGGAACTGGTAATCCGTGGACCCGGTTGGACATCGGCATTAGGGACGGAAGGATTGTGAAGATCGGACAGCTTCACGACTCAGAAGCCGTGCTAGAGATCGAGGCAGAAGGTCTGGCTGTTTGCCCTGGTTTTATTGACACGCATGTACACTCTGACTTGCTGTGCACAAAGCCGGACATTCACAAAATCAAGGTGCTGCAAGGTGTGACAACAGAGCTGCTCGGGCAAGACGGCATTTCTGTTGCGCCTGTCAATGAACAGACGAAACCATTATGGCAAAAACAGCTCCGCGGGTTGAATGGGGACATTGGAGACTGGCCGTGGAATTCCATTGACGAGTACCTCCAATTTTTAAGCCGCTCTACGCTGGCCGGAAATGTCGCTTATTTGGTTCCACATGGTGCTGTTCGAACACTTGTGATGGGGTTCGAGGGACGGAGGGCTACCACAGAAGAGATGCGAAAAATGCGTGAGCTCGTAGAAGAAGGAATGCGGCAAGGAGCAGTCGGCCTGTCGTCAGGGCTGGTGTATCCGCCTAATTTGTTTTCCTGCAAAGAGGAGCTCATCGAGTTATGCAAAGGAGCAGCGAAATACGATGGATGCTTCGTCGTCCATATGCGAAATGAAAGCAATCACATTCTCGAAGCGCTTGACGAGATGATCGATGTTGCACGCCGTTCAAGTGTGCGTCTGCATATTTCTCATTTCAAGGTGATTGGCCGAAACAATCGTGGCAACTTCCAACAGGCATTAGAAAAAATGGATCAGGCCCGTGCTGAGGGGATCGAGATCACCTTTGATCAATATCCGTACACAGCAGGATCAACCGTGTTACATGCCTTGTTGCCACCGTGGATGCACAATGGGGGCACAGAGGAGCTTCTCGCCAAGCTGCAAGACCCAGAGGTTCGCAGGCGGATTAAAGATGACTTCGAGAACAACCATGATTTTGAAAACTGGGTAGAGAGCTGTGGTTGGGGAAAAATCGTGATTGCGTCTGTCGCTTCTGAGAAAAATCGCGTCGCGGAGGGGAAGAATTTACTGGAAATTGCCGAGATGCGCGGAACAACACCTGCCGATGCTGTCTTTGAGCTGTTGCTGGAGGAAAACGCTGGTGTCACGATGGTCATTTCATGGGGCGAAGAGGAGGATATCACGAACGCGCTTAAACATCCGATGCAAATCGTCGGTTCGGACGGGATATTCGGCGGAAAACCGCATCCGAGGCTATACGGAACCTTCCCGAGAATATTGGGGAGGTTTGTCAGGGAAAAAGAAGTTCTCACGATGTCTGAAGCGATTCGCCATATGACAGGAGCGCCTGCGCAACTGCTTCGACTAAAGGATCGAGGATTCATTACCGAAGGGTATTGGGCGGATATCGTCATTTTCGATCCCCAAACGATTGCAGATCAAGCCACCTACGAGCAGCCTCTTCTTGAGCCGATTGGGATCAAATATGTGCTGGTGAATGGGAAAGTGGCGGTGGACAATGCATCCTTCACCGGTTTAACCGCAGGGAAAGTCATTCGAAGTGAAGAGATCAGCTTGAGAATAACCTGAATTTTCAATGAATAAAAAGGGGGTTTTTCCATGATCAAAAAGCCGGTTGGTTACATGTTGACACTGCTCTTCATCGTCACACTTTCATTTTTGGGGTGCTCTTCCTCTCCTTCCTCAAGCGATCCGAATTCTGGCAGCGTACAGGGTGAAGTGAAGCCGAAGGAGAAGAACGAATTGCGTGTAGCGTTGTCAGTATCACCACCATCTCTTGACATGGTGAAAACATCCACGACAGTGGCTCTCCAAGTAGGCTGGCATATTTTTGAGCCACTTGTCACCCTGGATAGAGACTACAAACCAACTCCGATGCTGGCGAAATCCTATCAAGTGAGTGAAGACGGCAAAGAAATTACACTAACACTCAGGGAAGGAATCACTTTTCATAACGGGAAAGCCATGGGTGTAGAAGATGTGATCGCTTCACTCAACCGTTGGAAGGAGCTGTCACCAAACGGAAAAACAGCACTTGCCAATGCCAAGATTTCGTCAAAGGACAGCGATAAGATTATCATCACCTTGGAAAAGCCCTCCGGCACGTTGTTGACTTCTCTCGCGTTTCCTCAGCAGGGCGCAATGATCATGCCAAAGGAAATCATTGAAGCGGCTACGGAAGAGGGAGTGAAAGAATACATTGGAACAGGACCGTACAAATTTGTGGAGTGGAAACAAGATCAGTACATCCATCTTGAAAAATATGCCGATTATCAAGCATTGTCCGATCCTGCAAACGGATTGGGAGGGAAAAAGGAAGCAAAAGTAGACCGGATTTACTTCCACACGGTCCCGGATGCGGCTACTCGTGTTGCTGGACTTCAGTCAGGGGAGTACGACTTTGCTGATGAGCTCCCCTTCGACAACTATGAACAGTTAAAAACTGATCCGAATCTGGTGACGGTCGTGTCGAAACCGCAAAAATACGTTGGCATGATTTTTAACAAGAAACAGGGTTTGTTCGCGAATGTAACGGCACGACAGGCAGTGAACGCCGCACTTGACCATGAAATGATCATGATGGGGATTACCGGGAACCCGGATTTCTTTCGACTGGATCACAGCCTGATGTTTGTAGAGCAGCCTTGGCATTCAGAAGCAGGAAAAGAAAAATACAATCAAAAGAACCCCGAATTGGCGAAAAAACTGCTGGCTGAAGCTGGATACAAGGGTGAGCCCGTGACGATTATTACAACGAAAGATTACGATTATATCTACAAAAGCTCGATTATGGTGAAAGACCAGTTAGAGAAAATCGGGGTCAAAGTAAACTTTGAGATTTACGACTGGCCTACGATGGTCAGCAAACGATCGGACGAAAACAAATGGAACATATTCTTTACCGGTTTTCCAACCTACACAAACCCGGTTCAAACATTGTACCTGGATTCCCGCAACAAGTGGCCAGGCTGGTACAACAATGCTGAGATGGATGCGTTGCTGGACGAACTTCGCCATACCGTTTCCTTTGATGAGCAAAAGGCCAAATTTGAGAAGATTCAAGCGTTGTTCTGGGAGGATCTCCCAATTGTAAAAATAGGTGACTTGCATGGATTGGCAGCTCATCGCAACTATGTCAAAGGCTATCAATACTTCATGGATGCGCCATTCTGGAATGTTTCTGTCCAATAGCGAGGAGACGTTTATATGATACCGAAAAAATTTGATATCGTCATACGCAACGGGATGGTTTGTGATGGCACAGGAAATCCGTGGACGGGACTTGATATTGGAATCGAAAACGGGCTTATTTCTCATATAGCGAAATCTATTCCCACAGAAGGAAGCAAGGAAATAGATGCGACGGGAATGGTTGTGACCCCTGGTTTTATTGATGCACATGTTCATTCAGATTTGTGGTGTACCCGACCCGACATTCACCAAATCAGGGTGTTGCAGGGGATTACGACAGAACTAGTAGGGCAGGATGGGGTTTCTGTTGCCCCCGTCACGGAAGAGACAAAGCCGCTCTGGATGAAGCAATTGAAACGAATCAACGGTGATATAGGAGAGTGGCCCTGGAATAGCATTGAAGAATACTTAGCATTTCTTGAAAAGGCGAAGCTGAATGGCAATGCAGCATATCTAGTACCACATGGAAATATAAGATCCATCGTGATGGGATTTGATGGCAGGGAGGCTACGCAAAAAGAAGTCCAGGCGATGCAGGAACTGGTAGAGCTAGGAATGCAGCAGGGCGCATTTGGCGTGTCGTCCGGTATCCAATACCCGCCTTGTGTCTATGCGAATAAAGAAGAATTGGTTGGAATCTGCAAGGGTGCTGCTGAATACGATGGCTGCTTTGTCGTTCACATTCGCAACGAAAGCAATTACTCGTTGGAGGCGTTGGACGAGGTGATCGATGCAGCCCGCAGATCGGGAGTTCGCCTACATGTATCCCATTTCAAAATTTGTGGAGGCAGAAATCGGGATAAGCTGGATATTGCTTTGGAAAAGTTGGAGCAGGGACGCGCGGAGGGGATCGAGATTACGTTTGATCAATATCCGTATGCGGCAGCATCGACTTTTCTGCACGCCATTCTTCCACCATGGATGCATGACGGTGGTATCCGCAGGATGTTGGAGAGGCTGCACGACCCCAAATTGCGCGAGCGAGCGAAGGAAGAAATTATGGACAACGGGGAATACGATAATCCCGTTAGAAACAACGGATGGGACAATCTGGTCATCGCATCTGTAGCCTCGGTGAATAATCGAGGGCTGGAAGGAATGAGTTTGCAGGAAATAGCCCAGCGAAAAGGGATCGATCCGGCATCTGCCGCATTCGATCTTCTCATCGAGGAGGAAGGCGAGGTAACGATCATTATCCATTGGGGGAACGAATACGATGTCGAACGGGTAATGAAACATTCGCTGCAAATGGTGGGTTCAGATGGTGTGTTCGGCGGGAAACCCCATCCCAGACTCTACGGTTCATTCGCTCGTGTGCTAGGTCATTACGCAAGAGAAAAACAATCGTTTCCGTTATGGGAAGCGGTGCGGAAAATGACAGGCGCGCCCGCTCAGTTGCTGCGGTTGCGAGATCGAGGATTTTTACGGGAAGGATACTGGGCCGATATCGTAGTATTTGACCCGAATGTGATTGTAGACCGGGCAACATATGAAAACCCTTTGCAGCACTCAGTCGGTATTCGCCATGTCCTGGTCAATGGAAAGATCGCAGTGTCAAATGGACGTCTTACAAATGCGGTAAGTGGTTCAGTTATCCGTTATCAGTCTTGAATGCCAAACCGAAAAAACATAGAAAAGGGCCGCACGGTTATATTCCGGCGGCCTTTTCGTATTATACGTGATAAACATCCAGAGCGGCCTGAACAGCACGACCTGCATGCACACGCACTCCATGCCGGATGAGAACCGCTTCCAACGCCCCTAGCACATGCAAAATATTTTTCTTCCGGCAGCTGTAGCCCATTGTGCCAATCCGCCAGATTTTCCCTTTTAGCGGCCCGAAGGAACTGGCAATTTCTATATGAAAATCTTCGAGCAGCATAGCGCGGACTGACTCTCCGTCCACCCCTTCAGGAATTTTGATACAGGTCACGACGGGAAGCTTGCAAGCCGGATCGCCATAGAGCTGCAATCCCATCGCCAACACACCAGCGACCAAGGCTTGTTCATGCAAGCGATGTCTGGCGAATCTCGCCTCCAGACCTTCCGTGAGGGCAATGCGAACTCCCTCGCGCAAGGCGTACAGCATCGTTGTCGCCTCCGTATGGTGGTTCAGCCGTGCGGGTCCCCAGTAATCCATGAGCTGGCTCAGGTCAAAATAGTTGCTGCGGATCGTTCGGGTTTGAACAGATTTCGGTGC
The DNA here is from genome assembly GCF_900637055.1 of Brevibacillus brevis. Lineage (NCBI taxonomy): Bacteria > Bacillati > Bacillota > Bacilli > Caryophanales > Paenibacillaceae > Brevibacillus > Brevibacillus brevis. Next base: position 4,608,966 of record NZ_LR134338.1, on the reverse strand, counting down.
GGAAGGATCAGCGAGTCCACGCTCAATTTTTTTCCGTTGGAGCAAGAGTGCTTCTACACGAGAATTAAACGTGATAGGAGCCATCCCAGAGGGGACAGACAAGCATTTTTGCGTGCCGCCAATACATGCGTCGATATACCAGTCGTCTACCTTCACTTCTGTCCCGCCGATCGAAGCGACAGCATCGACGACAAATAGGACATCCATCCGGCGGCAAGCTTCTCCGATTTCTTTCAAAGGCTGAACACAGCCGGTGGATGTTTCGCCGTGAACCACTGCTACGATTTTGGGCTGAACGCGCTCGATTTCGGCAATGACGTCCTGCGGCTCAAAGACACTTCCCCAGCGCGTTTCCATCGTAATCACATCTGCGCCGTACCTTTCCGCAATCTCCGTCAGCAGGTGCCCGAATCGTCCATAAATGGGTACAAGCACCCGATCTCCCGGTTCGATTACGCTGCACAAAACAGCCTCAATGCCCGCCCGGGAAGTTCCGTCAATAGGGAATGCCCAATGATTGGATGTCTGAAACAATTTCCGAAGCATTTCCATTGTTTCGTTCATGATGTTCGTGAATTCTGGATCGAATTGCCCCAAAATGGGTGAACCCATCACGCGAAGAACACTAGGCTCGGCCTCGACGGGCCCTGGCGTCATGATCGTCCGTTGTGAGGTGGTCAGTTCTTTGTATGCACACATAAGCTCTCCCCCAACTCTTTCTATATCAACGGCCGCCTTTCCGATTCCATCACCGGAAAAAACGGCCGCAGCACTACCAATCTTTTGTGCCCATCAAAAATCTATTTTGAAATTCAAGAATCCAGCTTTCCGCAGCGCCTCGTAAATGATGACGAGCGCTGGACCGAGTATCAGCCCGAAAAATCCCATCACCTGAAATCCGAGGAACAAGCTGACGAGAGCGGCAAGGGCGCTAATTCCCAGATTGGATGCGAGTACCTTGGGCTCAATAATCCGGCGGACGACCGTAATCACGAGGAAAATGACGATCAGGCCGATTGCCAAATAGGAATTGCCCATCAAGAAGTTGTAAATGGCCCATGGGACGAGGAACGAGCCTGCGCCCAAGATGGGGAGGATATCGACGAAAACGATCATCAGCGAAATCACGGCTGCATACTTGACCTGCAAAATGAGCAATCCCAAAAAGGACAGCGTGAACGTCATCAGGCTCAAGATGATTTGGGCACGTAAAAATCCAACGGTGGCACGGTTCAATTGAGAGATAACCACCTCGACCTTTTCACGAGCAGACACCGTGAACATTCTCATGAAGCCCGCACGCAATTTCGGCAAATCGAGACTGATCAAAAACAAGGCAACCAAGTAAATGATCGTGGAGATCAAAAATCCCGGAACGATGGCTGCCACACCGAGAATACCTTTGGCAACCGTAGAGGCTGAAGTAAGTGCCCAGCTTTTAAGCCCAGCGAAGACACTCTGGATTTCTGAGACGGTTTCGGCAGGCAACGATTCATAGTAAGTTTCCCAGCTTATCAAATAGGACTCGACCAACTCAAAAATATGCTGCGAAAAAGCCGGTAATCGCTGAGCCAAATCAATTCCCTGAATCACGATCTGCGTACCGATCCAGTACAGTACGATCCCAAAAGAAATGAGGAACAGGAAAAAGGAAGAGATTACCGCACTCATCCGATTCATTCGTAGCCTTTTGATCAGAAACAAGACGAGCGGCTCTACCAGAATTGCGGTTAACAATGCTAGCAAGAAGGGGACGGAGTAAGGCAAAAGAAACAACCCGACTGCCAGAACTAGTAGCAGGATGATCATTTTCCGAATCGTCATGACTGCGCTCCATTCTGAATGAAAAATCGCTGAAAATTGATTCCCTTATTTTATCATTTTTCCAGAAGCGAACACAATCAGCCCAATCATATCGCGAATTCGATAGAGATTATCAGAAAAAATAAAGAAATGGAAAGAATACAAAAAAGGGGAAAACACAAAAAGTCATGATATGATGCTCACCTATATACCACTCGAGTTTGATGCGTATTAGAATATCGACTTGAGAGTCACATCTTAATCTTTCATAGCGAGGTGTCAGAATGAAGCGGTTTGGTTTAGCGATGCAGATTGTCGTCGGTCTCATTCTGGGTATCCTGGTGGGTGCTATTTTTTACGGCAACCCGGCAGTGGCGACCTATTTACAGCCTATCGGTGATATTTTTCTCCGATTGATTAAAATGATTGTCGTTCCGATCGTTGTTGCCACGCTTATTGTGGGCGTAGCAGGTGTAGGCGACATGAAAAAGCTGGGCAAGATCGGTGGTAAGACGATTCTGTATTTTGAAATCGTTACCACGATTGCTATTATCGTTGGTCTATTGGCGGCCAATATTTTTCAACCGGGTGCCGGTGTGGATCGCACCGTTCTTACCAAGACGGATATCCACAAGTATGTAGACACGGCAGAAACGACACAAAGCCACGGCATGGTGGAAACATTCGTCAATATCGTGCCAACCAATGTGTTTGATGCGCTCGCTCGTGGCGACATGTTAGCGATTATTTTCTTCTCCGTTTTGTTTGGTCTGGGTGTAGCAGCGGCAGGGGAAAAAGGAAGGCCTGTTCTCAACTTCTTCAATGGAGTTGCGGACGCGATGTTCTGGGTTGTTAACACGATCATGCGTTTTGCTCCGTTTGGTGTTTTCGCACTGATTGGTGTTACCGTTTCCAAATTTGGTTTGTCTTCCCTCATTCCATTGGGGAAACTGGTTATTTTGGTTCACTTTGCCATGCTGTTCTTTATCCTTGTGGTATTGGGAATTATCGCACGTATCAGCGGAGTCAAAATTACAGCAATCCTGCGCGTTCTGAAGGACGAGCTCTTGCTGGCTTACTCCACTTCCAGCTCCGAGACTGTACTGCCTAAAATCATGGAAAAAATGGAGAAGATGGGCTGTCCGAAGGCGATTACGTCCTTTGTTATTCCGACAGGCTACTCCTTTAACCTGGATGGTTCCACGCTGTACCAGGCACTGGCTGCTCTGTTCATTGCGCAAATGTATGGTATTCATATGCCAATCAGCACACAGATCACGCTGATGCTCGTACTGATGGTTACATCCAAAGGGATCGCTGGTGTACCGGGAGTATCGTTCGTAGTCCTGTTGGCTACGCTCGGCTCTGTAGGTCTCCCAGTAGAAGGTCTTGCTTTCATCGCCGGTGTAGACCGTTTGATGGATATGGCTCGTACAGTTGTTAACGTAGTAGGTAATGCGTTGGCAGCAATCGTGATCTCTCGTTGGGAAGGTCAGTTCGACAAAAAGAAAGCAGACGATTATGTTCAGGCAGTTAAAGCCGATCCGCATGCTGCTTAATAAATAGTGTTTAAGAAGCCTCCTGTCAGTGAATGAGCTGGCAGGAGGCTTTTTGCTTTGTTTTAAAAAGTGGCTAAGGTGGTGGGAAGAAGCGCATTTCCAGTCTACGCTTCGGCCTTCGCCCAGCAAGGGGTGACAACTGTCCGCTCCGGAATAAATGGCGGGAGCGCTTCAAACGTAGAAGTTTCGATGAGGTACTCCATGAGTGAAGCTGAAAACCCCCGCCATTTATTCCTGCGCTGGGAAGGGCTCCAGAGGCGCTTGGACTGGAACTGCGCTTCTTCTACGCGGCTATTTTCTACAAATAAAACACCTTACTTTAAAATGTGGATTTTTTGTTGACACCAAAAACAGGAAAGAGTAATATGATACCAACAACTTGATAATAACATTTTGTTAATAACAAAAAGACAACAACAATTCAGCAGATAAAAGAGGCGATTGGATGAAAGAAAAATCACATGTAAATAAACGAGGTCAAACCGAACAGGAGTACTTGGAGGCTTATGATGTCAGCCAATTCGAGCGGCCGTCTGTGACAGTCGATATGCTGGTATTCACCGTGATGGATGAGCTGGAGGAGAATTACCGCAAGCTCTCGCCCAAGTCGTTGAAAATATTGCTCGTGAAGCGTGGTGAGCATCCGTATATCGGCCAATGGGCGTTGCCAGGCGGGTTTGTTACACCTGGGGAGAGTCTGGAGGAGGCAGCCAGACGCGAGCTGCGTACGGAAACAAACGTAGACGACATTTACTTGGAGCAGCTCTACACCTGGGGCGATGCGGGCAGAGATCCACGGACATGGGTTATCAGCACGTCGTACATGGCCTTGGTAGACAGCTCGTCTTTACAGCTGCAGGCCGGGGATGATGCAGAGGAAGCGGAGTGGTACCGCATCGAGGACAGGTGGCTGAAAGAAACGAAGACGGCTACTAATGACGGCTCCATTACTGAAAAATGGCTGGAACTGCGACTTGTGCACGAGAGAGAGGAACTGTCTGCCACTATTAAGATCACCAAAACAGTAACGGGCCGCATCGTTCGTGAGACCCGCGAAATTGTAGAGACGAACAACATTGCATTTGATCACGCCAAAATCATTCAATACGCACTAGAGCGGTTGCGTAACAAAATTGAATACACCGATATCGCCTTTGCCTTAATGCCGGAGCTGTTCACGCTAAGAGATCTGCAACAGGTGTACGAAGTGATTTTGGGACGTGAGCTGTTGGCTGCGGCGTTTCGCAGGAAGGTAGCCGACAAAGTGCTGGAAACGAATCAATATCGAAAACATGCCGGGCACCGACCATCCAAGTATTTCCGATTTAACCCGGAGTGGATGGATCAGACATAGCCCGTTACCAGGGAGGAAAACACAATGAATCAGGGACACAATCGAAGCGGGCGCGTGCGAATCGCGCAAGAGACGCTGCAAATCATAGAGCAGGGCTACTACGTGAACAAAGCGGGAGAAAAGAAGAGCATTACAGAGGAGCTAGCTGCTGCCATCAGCCAGTCGGTTCTGTATCGGCCAAATGATTTGGCAGCAGACACAGTGCCACTGCCATCGCATCAATCAGCGGATGCACAGCTGCGTGCCAAGGTTGAGGTTACCTCGGAATCCAGCCTGGATGCAGCCAAGCGCCTCGTTGTCCACGAGAAACGAGCAGATGCCGTTTGCTTGAATTTTGCTTCCGCCAAAAATCCGGGTGGAGGCTTCCTCGGGGGAAGCCAGGCGCAGGAAGAGAGCTTGGCGCGTTCCTCTGGGTTGTATCCTTGCATCGTGCAAATGCAGGAAATGTACACCTATCATCGCCAGTTAAAAACCTGCTTTTATTCCGATTACATGATTTACTCACCGCGGGTCCCTGTGCTCCGCGACCAAAGCGATCATCTTTTGCGTGAGCCATACCTCTTGTCTTTTATTACGGCGCCTGCGGTGAACGCTGGGGTTGTTCGTGAGCGAGAGCCTGAAAATATCGCGAAGGTTGGCCCTGTCATGAAAGAGCGCATCCGGAAAATTTTGCGGGCAGCAGCCATTCACAACCACCGGACGATCATTTTGGGGGCGTACGGCTGCGGGGTATTCCGCAACAAAGCGGAGGACGTAGCAGACTACTTTGCGACTGTTTTGATCGAGGAACAGTACGCACAGCTTTTTGACCACATCGTTTTTGCCGTCTACGACAAATCTGCGCGCCAGGAAAACCTGCGAGCGTTCAAGGAGAGATTCGCATGAATGCGAAAAGCACCGGCTTTTTAGCAGACTGGAATTGGTTTGAAAAAATTTGGCTCATCTCGTTTACACTCGTTACCCTTTATTTGTATGTCGCACTGGATGATACATTAATCGGCTTGATCGCCTCCTTAACAGGGATGCTGAGTGTCGTGCTCGTCGCCAAAGGAAAGACGTGGAGCTACTACCCGGGTATCATCAATGTGGTTTTGTACGCCTTCGTTGCGTATGGGCAAAAGTACTATGGCGAAGTCATGCTGAATCTTCTCTATTTTTTGCCGATGCAATTCATAGGACTCTACCTGTGGCGCAAAAACCGCGTGTCCGAAGTGAAACAAAATGACGTCAAGATTACCATTTTGTCCAACCGAGCACGCATCTGGTGGACGATCTTGAGCATCATCGCAACGATTGCCTACGGGTTTGTATTGAAGCAAATGGGCGGGGCTTTGCCTTTTGTCGATTCCTTGACGGCTGTGCTCTCCGTCATCGCGATGCTCTTCATGGTGAAGCGCTTGGTCGAGCAGTGGGTGGTCTGGATCATCATTGATTTGTTCACGATCTACATGTGGCTGGTAGCGTTTTTGAAGGACGGAAGCGATATCTCCATGCTGGTCATGTGGTCAGCTTATTTGGTGAATGCCATTTACGGCTTGATGAACTGGATTCGACAGTACCGCAAGCAAAGGGAGGAGCAGACATGGGGGGCGTAGGCTTCATTGGCGGCAAGTTTTTGCCACTGCATCAGGGACATGTATACGCGATTACACAGGCGGCCTGCCGCTGCGACGAACTGTACGTCGTTCTCTCGCACAGCCCGACTCGCGACCGACAGCTGTGTGAGGAGGCAGGAATCAAGCCCATTCCCTATGAAGTTCGCTTGAGATGGCTGTCCACACTGGTCAAGGACATGGAAAATGTCCGAGTGCTTGCAGTCGAGGATTGTGCGGATAGCGATGATAGCTACGATTGGGAGGCCGGAGCAGCGGATATCAAGCGCATGATCGGGAAAAAAATTGATCTTGTTTTCAGCTCCGAGTCCGCCTACGATCCGATTTTTCGCCGTTTATACCCGGAGGCAGCGCACATCATTCTCGATGAATCGCGCAGCCAAGTGCCGATCTCCGCTACCCAAATTCGCAACGAAGGGGTCTACGCTCATTGGCAGCGCATCCCGGCTGTTGTTCAGCCCTATTTCGTCAAAAAGGTAGTGGTGGTAGGAACAGAGAGCTGCGGGAAATCGACCTTGACCCGTTATCTTGCGAAAATCTACAACACCGTGTTTGTCGAGGAGTATGGACGAACAATCTGCGAAGAGGTCGGGGGCTGCGATACGATTTTGACACCGGAGTATTTCCCACATATCGCGTATGGTCACAAAATGAAAGAGTACGAAGCGCTCCAGAAAGCCAACAAGCTCTTGTTCATCGATACCGAGGCGATTGTCACCCAGTTTTACTCCGAATTGTACACCGGGCAAACCTTCCCTGTTCTCGACCAGATTGCCGAAGAGCAAGCGTATGATTTATGGCTGTTCATGGAGCCAGATGTCGCATGGGTGGATGATGGACTGCGTGTGCACGGAGAAGAGCAAGTGCGCCTGCACAATCATGAAAAGCTGCGCCAGATGCTGGATGAGCGGGGAATTACCTACGTGACACTGCGAGGAAATTATGCCGAGAGACTGCAAGGAGCTATGCGGCATGTCGATCAACTGTTGAAGACGACTTCTCAACAAGCTGGAATTGGGCTAGACTAAAGTCATCAAACGATTCTGACAGTAGAAGGGAGCCGTGCTGCATGCAGTCGATCGTACAGCCGCTATCCCCCCTTAGCTTGAAGGAATGGGCAGTCGCCGTCAAAGCACTTGGAGAAGGTGAGCAGATCATCACGATCCGCAAGGGTGGATTATACGAGGAAACACGAGAATTCCGCTTGGAAAACAATAAATTTTATTTGTACCCGACCTATGAGCACCAGAAGCGCGACATGGTTAAGGCAGACTGTCAACACCTGTTAGATGCGACCCTCGAAGGCTGGACAATGGACAAGAAGACCGTAACGATTGAGTATTTTGCCGAAGTGACCGACGATGTTGAGCTGATGGACGAAGCCAAGCTGCGTGCGCTTTCGCCCTTCCACATCTGGACGGATAATTTCGCAGATGTGCGTTTGCATTGGAAGAAAAAACAGCCGCTGCACATTTTGTTCGTGCGGATGTTTCGACTAGAGCAGCCGGTGGAAATCCCGATTGACGCTGCTTATCAAGGCTGCAAATCTTGGCATGATCTATTGGTGGACATTCCGCGAACTGCGTTTACCCCTGTGCTTTCTGACGAGGAGTTCGCAGCGAAAAAAGCAAAGATCATGGCGATTCTGCAAAACTAACATTCCATTCCACTCTTGTATGGAGGGTTCTCATGAAAGCGATCTTGGTAACGGAATTAGGCGGACCGGAGACGATGCAATATGCGGAAGTCGAGATGCCGACCATGTCACCTACACAGGTGCTGATCCGCGTTGAGATGACCAGTGTCAATTTTGCCGATATCAAATCCAGATATGGAAAAAAGGGAGCAGCCAAGCTGCCGTTTATCCCGGGACTCGATGCGACTGGCGTGATCGAACAGGTGGGGGCAGAGGTGCAAAGCCTCAAGGTGGGACAAAGAGTCATCGCATTTCCGTCCAACGGATCATACGCCGAGTATATCGTGGCGGATGAGAGCTTGACCTTTGCACTACCGGATCAAATCAGCACGGAAACAGCAGCCGCTTGCCCAGTCGTGTCATTTACTTCGTATCAGCTGCTGGCGAAGGTTGCCCGCATTGCCAAAGGGGAAACGGTATTGATTCACGCGGCGGCAGGCGGAATCGGGACGACGGCGATTCAATTAGCCAAGCTGCTCGGAGCAGGACGTGTCATCGGCACAGTCGGCAGTGAAGCAAAGGCCGGCATTGCGTTGTCAGCAGGTGCCGACCATGTGATTTGCAATGATCACGAAGATTTTGTGGAAAAGGTACGCGAGCTGACGGAGGGTGCGGGAGCGGATGTCATTTTAGACTCGATTTCCGGTACGGTCAGCGAGCGTAGTCTCGAGTGCCTTGCTTGGTACGGTCGACTCGTCCATTTCGGCAATGCCAGCGGCGAGATCGGTCAGATCAAGACGATCGATCTGCACGCAAGCTGCCGCTCTGTATTAGGCTTCAGCTTTGGTACGACTCGCAAGCTGCGTCCACACTTGTTGCAGGATACAGCCAAGCAAGTCTTGGAGTATTTGGCGAATGGCCAGCTCGACATCAAGATCGGCAAGCATTTTGCTTTGGAAGACGCAGCGAGCGCCCATGCGTGGGTCGAGAGCAGGTCGAGTACGGGAAAAGTACTGCTGGATGTGAGCTTGTAAAGATGTGGAGCCCTTGCTGACTGACAAGCGGGGGCTTTCTCTTTATCATTTTGGAGAGGTGAATGCTATGCAGATGATTTCAACAAGCGAACTGGACAAAAACGTCATCACTGAATTTTTCATCAAACACTGGGGTAGTCCGCAAATGGTCATCCCCAGTGGCGTCTTCCAATGCGATGCGCTGGACGGCTACGCAGTGAAGGGGGATGATGGTGCAATCAACGGATTTATTTCCTATGTACTCGAAGATCGCGAATGTGAAATCATTTCCCTAGACAGCGTGATCGAAAACAAAGGAATCGGGACCGCACTCCTTAATCAAGTAGAGCAGACCGCCAAAGAAAAAGGCTGCCACCGCATGAAGCTCGTCACCACCAACGATAACTTACACGCCATGGGCTTTTATCAAAAAAGAGGCTATCAGCTTCACGGGCTGTACATCAATGCCGTGGACAAGGCCCGCCAAATCAAACCTGAAATCCCCCTCATCGCAGACAACGGCATCCCAATCCGCGATGAAATCCTTTTTATTAAAAACCTCTTTTAAAAAAGCCACGCAGAAGCAACTGTTGTACGAAAAGCGAAGGTACATGTTTGGAAGGAGACCGCCCGAACGTAGTGAGGAAAAAGGCGACTGGAAAACATGTGCCTTCGCTTCCCCCGACCACCGCAGAAGGAAAGCCTCCGGCTTTTAAAAAAGTTTGCCCCCACACAATTGTTGACATTCGTAACTGTACGAATTATTATTACAGTACTCTTCGCAAGGAGGCCGTCTGTGACGTGAATAGTGAATTTACCATAGCTGTTCACAGCTTGGCTTTGTTGGCTCATATCCCAGAGCATATGGCAAGCAGTGAGCTCATCGCAAAAAATGTATGTACGAATCCTGCCAGAATTCGCAAAATCATGAGCATTCTGCGTAAGAACGGGTTTGTGAAGACCAAAGAGGGAATTGGCGGCGGTTATATACTCGCGTGCGACCCGAATGAGGTCACCTTGGCCGAGATTTATCGTTCGATCTCGAATGGTACACTGAAGCCGCATTGGTGCTCGGGAGATCCGCAAGAAGCGTGTCAGGTTTCTGCGAATATGCACGGAGTCATGGATCAGATTTTTACCGAAGCAGAGATGTATTTTACGAAGTATTTGGAACAAATCACGATCCAGACCGTATTAGATAAAGTCCGTCAAGGATGTCAGGAGAGTTCGCAACAGTAACCATACAAATTTTTAACGTGGAAACTGTAATAATTTCCGTTACAATTAGGAGGTGCACGAGAATGAATCGAGATGAGTTGTTGGAAGTCGGAGAATGGGTATTGGGCAAAACCAAATTCGGCGAGTTAGTTCAAGGCTTCGTCGAAACAGATGATTCATTGCGAGGTACCGCGAAAGTATATGTGGTTCAATGCGACAACGAAGAGACGATCGGCAAGCTGGTGGTAATTCCAAGACAGTGGATGGAACGAATTCCGGTAGGTTCTTTTGATGATGAAGAGCATATGCATGATTTGATCGACCTCGCCCTCGCAACCAAGGATAGAGAGTGGTTTATGGACCTGACTGCCAAGGCAAGCAACATGAAGCGGTCGTCAGGGAAAGAAGCCCGCAAAACAAGAAGCTCTTCCATTCGCAATCGCTTGGGAACTTCTGCTATTTGGGAGCAATAATTTTTCACTATATAGGAGGAGTACGGAGTATGTCTAACGTGAATCAGAACAGTTGGTTTGAAAAAGGAATGAGCTTTGCTGCGTACAAAGAAAGCATGAACGTCAACAAAGAAGAGCTGTCCCGCGTATACGATCAGCTCACATTTACTGACGAGGATCTGGCTGTCTGGAAGGATCTCTCCCAGCGCAATTGGAAAGGAATCGTGCTGACCGCAGACTGGTGTGGGGATGCTTCCTTGTGCGTTCCTGTCATTCAGCGAATTGCCGAGGAAAGCAACATCGAACTGCGCTTTCTCATCCGCGACGAAAATTTGGAGCTGATGGATCAATACCTGACCAATGGGACAGCACGTGCGATCCCGATCTTTCTTTTCCTCGACCAGGATGGCTACGAGGCAAGAGTTTGGGGACCGCGTTCTCCAGAGGTGCAGGAAATGATTACGACTGCCCGTGCAGGATTGCCGGCTGCAGACGCTCCAGATTTTGAGGAAAAGCAAAAGGAGTTGTACCGCAACTTCAAGCAAAAGATATCTACAGACCCTGCCATTTGGCGCACGGTAATTGAAAGCGTAAAAGCGAAGCTGCAAGGTTAAAGAGAAAAATCTAAAGGGATAGGAATGGATAAATGAATATGAATACACAAGAGAATAGTCAGCGACCGATTCTCTTCCTGATGATCAACATGTTTATCGCCATGCTGGGAATTGGCTTGATTATTCCGATTTTGCCCGAGTTTCTCAAAGAGTTCGGAGCGGGTGGGGAGACGGCTGGATACTTGGTGGCGGCATTTGGTGTGACCCAATTTCTTTTTTCTCCGATTGCGGGGGAATGGTCAGATAAGTACGGTCGAAAAATCATGATTGTATTGGGACTCGTCCTGTTTACAATCTCCAATCTGGTCTTTGCCTTGGCTGAACAGACTTGGGTGCTCTACCTTTCTCGTCTGATCGGCGGAATCGGGGCAGCCGCGATGATTCCGTCCATGCTGGCGTATGTAGCGGACATCACGACAGAGGATAAACGTGGAAAAGGACTGGGGATGCTAGGAGCTGCCATGTCGCTCGGATTTGTGATCGGGCCTGGTATTGGCGGATTTTTGGCAGAGCTTGGCTTGCGTATGCCGTTCTACATTTCCGCGGCAGTTGGTGCGGTAGCCACACTAGGTTCCATCTTCTTCTTGTCAGAATCCCTTCCTAAGGAAAAGCAGCTCGCAGCGCGAAACGCCAAAGAGAAGCAGGAAAACATCTTCGTACAACTCGGCAAGTCGTTTCAATCGTCGTACTTCATCATGCTGGTACTGGTCTTTACGATGACGTTTGGCTTGGCGAACTTCGAAGTCATCTTCCCGCTGTTCGTCGACGCGAAGTTCGCTTATACTCCACGTGATATTTCCATCATTATCACAGTGGGAGCACTTGCTGGTACGATTGTGCAGGCAGCGCTGATCGGCAAGCTCATTACTCGTTTTGGCGAGAAGAAGCTCATTAACTGGACGTTCTTCTTGTCTGCTGTATCGATGGTGATGATGCTATTGTCCGGAAACTTCTGGTATATGCTGATTATGACGGTTATCTTCTTTACCCTGACGTCGATTATGCGTCCGGCAATTAACACGCTGATCTCCAAGCGAGCAGGGGATGAACAAGGTTTCGTAGCAGGGATGAACAATGCCTATATGAGTTTGGGGAACATTTTCGGCCCAGCAGTGGCAGGTACGCTGTACGGGGTTCATTTGAACGCACCGTATTTGTTCGGCGCGATTATCCTGGTTCTCAGCTTGTTCTTGTCGCAGGTGGAGAGCCGTCGCAGCGTGAAACGGGCAGTGGCCTAACCATTTTTGCAAGAGAAAAAGAGTAGCGCAAAGTGTAGAAACGCTTTGTGTTGCTCTTTTTTACGTTATAGGAAAAATGGCCTGCATCTTTTATAATTTGTTCAAATTGGAATGATTTAGCATAATGTAGGGTGGAGTAAGAGGAGGGGGAAGCTTTTTGAAGAAATGGGCATCGTTTATTGTGTTTCTTATGCTAGTGATGACAGGCTGTACAGACTCTGATCCTGCGCCAAAAGACACTGCTGCGACACAACAAACCGCAAACTTGCAGGAGCAGACGAAAACGCCTAATCAGACAACTTCAGATACATCTACACAAACGCAGGCCAGAGAGCCGCTGCCGCCTGTCAAGCGAGAGCTGACGGCATTTGAGTTCGCATTGGCAAACCAGGTGGTGGGGACGTATGCTGGCGAGAATTACGATGAAGAGAAGGTCAAAAAAGAATTGGATAAACTCCCAGCTACACTCACATCGGAGCAATACCTCGAGGAGCTGCTGAAATTACTCGGAGAGGATTACCGACCGTTTATTCTCACTTTCGCTAATTTTGATTCCAGTGTAGACGTTCACTTGCAGCGTCCGACAGAGGAGATTACCTTACCGGAAACTCAAAAAACGCATTTTGCCTTGCTGATTGATGCGAGTGGCAGCATGAAAGGAAAAGTCGGCAAAAAAACGAAGATGGAGGCAGCACGAGAGGCGATTGACCAATTCGCGTCTGTCCTTCCCAAAAACGCGACGATTTCTTTACGTGTATATGGTCATAAAGGAAGCGGCAGTGACCAAGACAAAGCGTTATCATGTGCCAGTACAGAGACCTTTTATTCGGAGACGGGCTATCAGAAGGAAGCGTTTCAACAAGCATTGGGCAAAGTACAGCCAGCAGGCTGGACACCGATTGCAAAAGCGCTGCAAGCCGTAAAAGAAGATATTCCAGCCGGGACTAACGAAACATTCGTGTACGTGGTGAGCGACGGGATCGAAACGTGCGGAGGAAATCCCGTAGAAGCAGCGAAAGCACTGAACCAGTCGAGCATAAAGACCGTGGTGAACATTATCGGTTTTGACGTTGATAATGAAGGGCAGCGTATGCTCAAGCAAGTAGCGGATGCGGGAGCGGGGACATACATAACCGTGCAGGATGAAGAAGCTTTGAAAAAGCACCTTAGGGGCGAATACGACAAGCTTAAGCAGGCTTGGTATGCGTGGAAGGAAAATGCCAAAGAAGACGCACTCAGTCAAAAAGAAGCGAAGAAAAAATTCGCTGAAGATACCAAGGAAAAAGTAAAAGCGCTGGTGGAGGAAGAAAAGCAAAGATTGCTGGACGCCAGAGAATATTTGAAAAAGAGATTTAACGGAAAAGGCGGAATCATGGATACAGACAGTGCCATCATTGACCGGAAACAGGAAATATGGCAATACGCTGTAGATACAGGCAATGGGCTATGGAGGGAATCCGTAGACA